>NZ_CP039888.1:1973571-2302500 GCF_005221325.1 Agrobacterium tumefaciens
GTTTCGGCTTGAGATCGACAGACCCGTCACTCATATTCGCCACTCATCATGGTCGCTCATCATGGTCGCTCATGGCGCAAAATCGCCGGATGACGAAAGATCGCTCGTTTGACCCGCTGATATTGCGCCGCAACCGCGCCATCGGCAAGCCTGCCCGGAATTCCGCACCTTTCAGAAGGCTTTGCCGGCCCAAATCGACCCGCGGGCTTGACCTTGCCCTGCCCTTTCCGCAAAAGGCTCCTCAACGAATTCTTTCAAACGGACAGGTTTCAAGCCATGGGCTTCAAATGCGGTATCGTTGGATTGCCAAATGTCGGCAAGTCCACCCTCTTCAACGCGCTGACGAAAACGGCCGCCGCACAGGCCGCCAACTATCCCTTCTGCACCATCGAGCCGAACACCGGCGAGGTTGCGGTGCCCGATCCGCGTATGCAGCAGCTTGCAGCCATCGCCGGTTCGAAGGAAATCATCCCGACGCGCATCTCCTTCGTGGACATTGCCGGTCTGGTGCGCGGTGCGTCGAAAGGTGAAGGCCTCGGCAACAAGTTCCTCGCCAATATTCGCGAGGTCGATGCCGTCGTACACGTTCTACGCTGCTTCGAAGACGACGATATCACCCATGTGGAAGGCCGCATCAACCCGGTCGGCGATGCCGAAACAATCGAGACCGAGTTGATGCTCGCCGATCTCGAAAGCCTCGAGCGCCGTGTCGAGCAGACGCGCAAGCGCGCCAGCAGCAAGGACAAGGAATCCCTCGCCCAGCTGCCCGTCATGGAAGCCGTCATCGCGCTGCTCAACGACGGAAAGCCGGCACGCCTGCTGTTGAAGACACTGGCAGCCGAGGAGATCGAAATCCTCAAGAGCCTCAATCTTCTGACGTCGCACCCGGTGCTTTATGTCTGCAACGTCTCGGAAGCCGACGCATCGTCCGGCAACGAGCACACCGCAGCCGTAGCTGTGATGGCGAAGCAACAGGGTGCCGAATGCGTGATCATCTCGGCAGCGATCGAGGCCGAAGTTGCACAGCTTCCGGCTGATGAAGCCGAAGAATTCCTCTCGGCCCTCGGTCTTAACGAAGCTGGTCTCGACCGGCTGATCCGTGCCGGCTATCACCTGCTCGACCTCATCACCTATTTCACCGTCGGCCCGAAGGAAACGCGCGCCTGGACGATCGGACGCGGCACCAAAGCCCCCGCCGCCGCCGGCGTCATCCATACCGATTTCGAACGCGGCTTCATCCGCGCCTTCACCATCGGCTTTGACGACTACATCGCCTATAAGGGCGAAGTCGGCGCCAAGGAAGCGGGTAAGGGACGCGACGAAGGCAAGGAATATGTGGTTCAGGACGGCGACGTCATCCACTTCCGCTTTAACACCTGATCTGGTTTGAACAACGGTGGGAACGAAACCACCCGAACAATGCGGCACATTTCTTCTCCCCGCCGGGGAGAAGATGTCCCGAAGGGACAGATGAGGGGGGTCCACCTCTCCGAATATCTCGACCGTCGCCCCCTCATCCCGCTGCCGCGACCTTCTCCCCTACCGGGGAGAAGCAGCAGGGGTCGCCCTCCCGCTCCAAACTCTCTCCCATTTGAAGATAGCCGCACCTTCGATTTGACCTTTACGTAAAAGGAAAAATCCTCTTAGATGCGCACAACACTGACTGTGCGAAGGGAGGAAACCATGGCGCCGGTCGCGACATATGCCTATGAGGATTTTACCGTCGGGCGGGAATTTCCCCTTGGTCCGCAATCGATTTCCGCAGCCCAGATCATTGAATTCGCCAGCGAGTTCGACCCCCAGCCCATGCATCTGTCGGAAGAGGCTGGCCGCCGGAGCATTCTTGGCGGGCTGGCGGCTTCCGGCTGGCACACCTGCAGCCTCTTGATGCGGATGATGGCGGACAGCTACATCGCAAACTCCACCTCGCAGGGCAGCCCCGGCATCGACTACGTTGACTGGAAAAAGCCGGTTCTGGCCGGAGACACGCTTTCGGGAAAATCCATCGTGCTGGAACAGCGGCCTTCCACCTCACGCCCCGGCATCGGCCTCGTGAAACTACGCCACGAGCTTTATAACCAGCGCGGCATTCTGGTCTCACAGGGAGAAAACACCGTCATGTTCCTGATGCGCACGAATGGAGGCGTTGCAGCATGAGACTGGCAGAACTATCCCCGATCGGCGAACGCGTCACCCTCGATACGCTGCATTTTTCCGCCGAAGACATTATTCGCTTCGCCCGCGATTTCGACCCGCAGCCCTTTCATCTTGATGCCGAGGCGGCCAGGAACAGCGTTTTCGGCGGCCTCTGCGCCTCCGGCTGGCACACCGGCGCAGGCTGGATGAAATCTTTCCTGTCCCACTGGGCAAAAGAAGTGAAGAGGTTGAAGCTACAGGGCCTCGAACCGCCGAAACTCGGCCCCTCCCCGGGCTTCCGCGAATTGAAATGGAAAAAACCGGTTTTCGCCGGGGACGACGTGACCTATTTCGTGACCCTGCTCGACGCCCGCCCGCTGGAATCGAGACCCGGCATCTGGCTGAACACCACGTTCAACGAGGGCGTCAACCAGTCGGGAGAAACGGTGCTGACCTTCCAGAGTGGCGTGCTGGAATTCGACTAAAGCGAGCCGGGGCATATCATCGCGATTGCCCCGGATATGGCCTCAATGGCCGGAAAACTCAACCAGCGTGCGCACATCGACGCCGAGATCTTCCAGCTTCTTGCGGCCGCCGAGATCGGGCAGGTCGATGACGAAGCAGGCGGAAACGATTTCCGCACCCATCTGCCGCAAAAGCTTGACCGCACCTTCGGCGGTGCCGCCGGTGGCGATCAGGTCATCGACAAGAATGACCTTCTCGCCCGGCTGCACGGCATCCACATGCATTTCCATTTCGTCCACACCATATTCCAGGCTGTAGGCCACCCGCACGGTGGTGTGCGGCAGCTTGCCTTTCTTGCGGATCGGCACGAAACCGGCCGATAGCTGATGCGCCACCGCACCACCCAGAATGAAGCCGCGCGCTTCCATGCCGGCGATCTTGTCGATCTTCGTTCCCGCATAGGGCTGCACGAGTTCATCGACAGCGCGGCGAAAAGCGCGCGGGTTGCCGAGCAGCGTCGTGATGTCCCGGAAGATGATGCCCGGCTTCGGATAGTCGGGAATGGAACGGATGGCAGCGGAAAGCTCCGAAGCGATAACGGTCATGGTATTTCCAGTTAAGATGGGAAATGGATCAGAAGGTTCATTCCACCCTATCAATTTGACAGCGGCGGACCAACTAAAAAGGCACCGACGCTCATTCCGCCGCCGACATTCCCTTAATCCGTGCCCAGACCGGGCAGGCATCCTCGAAGGAATGCGCCAAAGGCCGCAGCGCCTCATCGTGCCTGTCGTCGAAACTTCCCAAGACCAGCGCAACGGTGGGTGCATCGTCAATGGCGCCGAGCGTGCTGCCGCAGATCGCGCAGAAAGCCCGGCTGGAATAATCGGAGGACCGGAAAACCGAGGGCGCACCGCCCTCTCCCGTCCAGGCCACCGCTTCGCTGGGGAACTCCACCCAGGCGAGGCTGGAAGCGCCGGAATGCCGCTGGCAGATGTCGCAGGAACAACTATGCGGATTGCCGGGCTCGCCCTTCGCTTCAAAGCGGATGGAGCCGCACAGGCAACCACCGCTACGGATTTTCGTCATTCTCATCACCCCTTGGCCCATGAAAAAGCCCCCGCGGAAGACCGCGGAGGCTGATGATTACAGGCATCTAAATGACGCTCAATGTTCCTTTTTGGCGTAGACCGACTTCTTGGTGAGATAGATCAGCGCCGTGAAGATGAACAGGAACACCATGACCATGAAACCGGTGCGCTTGCGCTGTTCCAGATGCGGCTCTGCGGCCCACATCAGGAAGGCGGAGACGTCCTTGGAATATTGATCCACCGTCTGCGGCGCGCCGTCATCATAGGTCACCTGATCGGCACTGATCGGAGGCGCCATCTTCAGTGCGACGGCGCTGACGAAGTACGGATTGAAATGCGTGCCTTCCGACACTTCAACACCAGCCGGCGGCTCCTGATAGCCAGTCAGCAGCGCATGGATATAATCCGGGCCGCCTTCCTGATAACCGCCGATGATCGGGATCATGTCGATGATGAATTGCGGGAAACCACGCTCCACGCCGCGCGCCTTGGCAAGCAGCGACATATCCGGCGGCGCAGCCCCGCCATTGGCGGCGGCTGCCGCTTCGTGGTTCGGGAACGGCGATGGGAAATGGTCGGAAGGCACTGCCTTGCGATTGTACATTTCGCCTTCGGCGTTCGGGCCGTCCTGCACTTCGTATTCGGCGGCGAAAGCCTTCACCTGCTCGTCCGAATAACCGAGATCCCCCAGCGTGCGGAAGGAAACGAGGCTCATCGAATGGCAGGCGGAGCAGACTTCCTTGTAGACCTTCAGGCCGCGCTGCAGCTGACCCTTGTCGTATTTGCCGAAAGGTCCGGCAAAGGACCAGCTCTGCTCCTCGGGCTTGATGACCGGGAAGTGACCGCCGGCAACCGCATGTTCGGTCTTGGCGGCGAGGTCATGGCTCTCCTCCGCCGCAAAGGCGGCGGCGGAACAGCCGATGGCGGCGATAAGCGCGATGCTCTTGAGAAGCGTCTTCATTGTCGTCATCCTTCCTTCGCGCTCAGACTTCGGCGGCCGCTGGCGCGGCACCCTTCTTGGCGTTCTTTTCAAGAACGGCCTCGGTAATCGAATTCGGAATACGCCGCGGCGTTTCGACCAGACCGAGGATCGGCATGATGACGAGGAAGAACCCGAAATAGTAGAGCGTGCCGATCTGCGACATGACGACATAAAGCCCTTCCGCAGGGCGCGAACCCAGCCAGCCGAGCAGGATGGCGTTGATCACGAACAGCCAGAAGAACATCTTGTACCAGGGACGATAAACGGCGGAACGAACCTTCGACGTATCGAGCCAGGGCAGGAAGAACAGCACGATGATCGCGCCAAACATCACGAGAACGCCGCCGAGCTTGGAATCGATCGGCCCGATATTGAAGGTGATGGCACGCAGCATCGCGTAGAACGGCAGATAATACCACTCAGGCACGATATGGGCCGGCGTCTTCAGCGGATCCGCCATGATGTAGTTGTCGGGGTGGCCGAGGAAGTTCGGCATGTAGAAGATGAACCAGGCATAGGCGATGAGGAACACCGAAACGCCGAGAGCGTCCTTCAGCGTCGCATAGGGCGTGAAGGGCACCGTGTCGGTCTTGCTCTTCACTTCCACACCGGTCGGATTGGTCTGGCCGGTCACATGCAGCGCCCAGATGTGCAGGATGACGACACCCGCGATCATGAACGGCAGCAAATAGTGAAGCGCGAAGAAGCGGTTGAGCGTCGGATTGTCCACCGCAAAGCCGCCGAGCAGGAACTGCTGGATCCATTCACCCACGAGCGGGAAAGCCGTGAAGAAGCCGGTGATAACGGTTGCACCCCAGAACGACATCTGCCCCCAGGGAAGCACGTAGCCCATGAAGCCCGTCGCCATCATCAGGAGATAGATCACGCAGCCGAGAATCCAGAGGATTTCGCGTGGCGCCTTGTAGGAACCGTAATAGAGACCACGAGCAATGTGCAGGTAGACCGCGATGAAGAAGAACGACGCACCGTTGGCATGCATATAGCGCAGCAGCCAGCCGTGGTTGACGTCACGCATGATCTTTTCGACGGAATTGAAGGCAACCGTCGTTTCGGCGGCATAATGCATGGCCAGCACGACGCCGGTGAGGATCTGCACGATCAGCATCACGGAAAGCATCGCACCGAAGGTGTAGGCGTAGTTCAAGTTACGCGGGACAGGATAGGCAACGAAGCTGTCATAGATCAAGCGCGGCAAGGGAAGCCGCGAATCGATCCACCTCTCGATGCCGGTGGACGGCTGATAACTGGAATGGCCACTCATGAATAACTGTCCCCTTATCCGATCTTGATCACGGTATCGGATGTGAATGCAAATGTCGGGATGGCGAGGTTCTGTGGCGCCGGACCCTTACGTATGCGGCCCGCCGTATCGTAGTGCGAGCCATGGCAGGGACAGAACCAGCCGCCGAAATCGCCGGCCTGGCCGAGCGGAACGCAACCGAGATGGGTGCAGGAACCGATCATGACGATCCAGTTCTCCTTGCCCTGACCGGCGGAGCGGTCAATGTCCGTCGCCTGCGCGTCGGCGGCGATGTTGGCATTGCGTGCCACCGGGTCTTTGAGATCGCCAAGAGCGACCGCATTGGCTTCGTCGATTTCCTTTGCCGTACGGTTGCGGATGAAAATCGGCTTGCCGCGCCACTTGACGGTGAGCGACATGCCCGGCTCGACGGCCGCGACATCCACCTCGATGGAGGCGAGTGCCAGCGTCGATGCATCGGGACGCATCTGGTCGATAAAAGGCCATGCAACTGCGGCGGCACCGACGGCGCCCGCCATTCCCGTTACTAGATAAAGAAAATCGCGACGGGTCGGTTCACCCGAAGCGTCGTGATTGGTTACGTGCTCGCTCACCGCTACACCATCCTCTGCGCTGTTTTTGCCGTAAATCGCATGAGTCCTCCCGCTATCATTTGATCCAGGACAAACTCCGTCCCATCGTCCTGGACACAACTGCGGCATTAAGAAACCGCGTCACTCTGTGTGATCGCAAAATATTGACTGACTTGGCAAGAGCAAAGCACACAAAGCTGCCGTAATTATGCCAGAAGGGCCCGTTTTGGTCGTCATTTTTTCGCCGCCCTTGGCAGGCGGGCAACATTGTGTGCATCCATGCACCATGTTAGGAGACTTCAAGGGAGAGCTTGGAAAGCAGGGATTCGGATGACGGCGAAGCTCTCTTGCATGGTGTCCACGGCCGTGGCTGCCGTTCTTTTCATCGCCAGCCTGCGTTATGTGACGGATTTCTGGCTTCTTGCCTTCGTCACCAGCTTCCAGCTTCACATCGCCATCGTCTGCATCCTGCTGTCATGCCTCGCCTTCTGGCTGACGCGCGATGTTGTCGCGGCCGTGCTTCTGGTCTGGGCGCTTGCGCTGGCGATCCATGCCATCGCGATGCTGATGGAGTTTTCCACAGCCGCCACCGCAGCGCCCGGCGCAAAGCCGTTTCGGCTGCTGTCCTTCAACGTCTTGATGGACAATGCGGCCAATGCGGATGCGATCGCCGACAGGATCATCGAATCAGGTGCGGACGCGGTCTATCTTTTCGAGGCGGCGGCGCTGCAGTCGGCCCTGCCGCGTCTGCAAAAAACCTATCCCTACAGGCTCGGCTGTTATGCGGGAACACCGGGCTGCGATCTGGTCATCCTCTCCAGACGGCCATTGCTGGAAGGCCGGTTCCACAGCCTCAGCGATCTGCGCCGGGATCGGTTTGCGATTGCCAGCATCGATCTCGACGGTACGGAGCTGACGCTTGCCGCCGGCCATATCACCAAGCCCTATTTCGACGACTACCACCGCGACGAGCTCGATGAGGTCAGCGAAATTCTCTTTCGCGTCACCGGCCCGCTCATTCTGGCCGGAGATTTCAATTCGGCCAGCATCGCCCCCGACATGCGCGCATTCCTCGCCGCCAACGATCTTAAAAAAGCGACCTTCGAACCCGCCACATGGCCGACGGAAGCCGGCCGCTTCGGCATAGCCATCGATCACATCTTCGCCCGCGAACCGGCAACCCTGATGAAAACCACCCGCCTGCCCGACAGCCTCGGCTCCAATCATTTTGGACTGATGGCGGATTTCATGATCGGGAAATAGCCGAAGGCCCTATTGCGCCGCTTCGTCCGCGGCGAGGAAACCGCCCGACTGCCGCGCCCAGAGTTCCGAATAGAGACCGCCCTGCATGACCAGATCGGAATGGCTGCCCTGTTCGACGATGCGCCCCTGATCCATCACGATCAGCCGGTCGAGAGCGGCAATCGTCGACAGCCGGTGGGCGATGGCAAGCACCGTCTTGCCCTGCATCAGCTCGTCCAAATTGCTCTGGATCGCCGCCTCCACTTCCGAATCGAGCGCCGACGTCGCCTCGTCGAGCACGAGGATCGGCGCATCCTTCAGCATCACGCGGGCAATGGCGATGCGCTGGCGCTGGCCGCCGGAGAGCTTCACGCCGCGTTCGCCCACATGCGCGTCGAAACCCGTGCGGCCGCGCTGGTCCTCCAGCCTTGTGATGAAATCATCCGCCTTGGCCCGGCGCGTCGCCTCAAGCAATTGCGCTTCGGTGGCATCCGTGCGACCGAACATGATGTTGTCTCTGATAGAACGGTGCAGCAGCGAGGTATCCTGCGTGACCATGCCGATATGGGCGCGCAGCGATTCCTGTGTGACACGGGCTATATCCTGCCCATCGATCAGGATGCGGCCTTTCTCGACATCGTAAAACCGCAGGAGCAGGTTGACCAGCGTGGACTTTCCGGCGCCGGAGCGCCCGACGATGCCGACCTTTTCACCGGCCCTGATCTCGAGGTTGAGATTGTCGATGACGCCGTTCGCCCGCCCGTAATGGAAGCTGACATTCTCGAAACGGATGCTCGGCTTCTTCACCTCAAGCGCCGCCGCGTCAGGGGCATCAACGAGACCGATCGGCTGCGAGATCAATTCGGCGGCGTTCTGCACCGTGCCGAAATTGCGCATGATGCCGTTGAACTGCGTCATCAACCGCCCGAGCAGGAAGTTGAGGCGCAGCACCAGCGCCAGCGTGAAAGCCACCGCACCGGAACTGATCTTGCCGGACAGCCACAGATCGATGCACAGCGCCGCCATTGACGTGATCATCACGCCTGATAGCAGCGCCATGGAGGCGCGCACGCCGGTGATGAACCGCGTAAACTTCATCGTCGAGGTCTGGAAGATATCGAAGCCCTGGCGCATGTAGCGATCATTGGCGTCGTCGCGCCCGAACAGCCTTAGCGTCTGGATATTGCTATAGGCATCCACCATGCGGCCTGACAGCATCGAGGCGGCTTCCGCCGTCTCCTTTGAATGGTAGCGGATGCGCGGCACGAAATACCGCGCCAGAAACGAAAAGATCGCCACCCAGACGACGACGAGAACCGCAAGCCGCCAGTCCAGCCCGCCGATCAGGAACAGCATGGAGACGGAGTAAATGCCGACGAACCAGACACTTTCCATCAACGAGGTGACGAGATCGCCCGCCGCCTGCCCGCCGGACCAGACCTTGGTGACGATGCGGCCGGAAAAATCATTCTGGAAGAAGGTCAGCGATTGCCGCGCCACATGCATATAGGATTGCCAGCGCACCAGATTGTAGAAACCCGGTGTAATGATCTGCTGGTCCACCAGCGCGGTCACCATGGTGACGATAAAACGCGCGAGGCCGATCAGCACCAGCATACCGACGAGTTCACCGCCATGGGTCGCAAGCAGCCCCGCCCAGCCCTCTTCCGGTTTCACCGTCGAGAGAATATCGACGAGCCGCCCGACGAACCAGAATAGCGCCGCCTCGATGGCCGCCGTCAGCCCGCCGAGCACCAGCATGGCAAAAAACGGCGCTTTGGCTTGCGAGATATAAAACCAGATGAAGGCGAATGTGCTTTCAGGCGGCCGCAAATCGTCCTTGCGGGCGAAGGGCTTTATCCAGTTCTCGAAATATTCGAAGATGCGGGTAATGACCATGATCCGGATATAGGCGGATTTCCGCTTCGGGAACAGCCGCAGCGGCTTCAGGGAAAGATTATATTTCGGTAACATCAGGGAAATGAAAGAGGGCGGGGAATGTCCCCCGCCCTCTCGCTTTCCTTACTCCGCAGCCACTTCCGCCTCGTGGTCGGCGATGAAGCCGCCGGACTGGCGCCGCCACAGGTCGGCATAGATGCCGCCCATTGCCGCCAGTTCCGCATGGCTGCCCGCCTCCACGATCCGGCCCTTGTCGAGAATGATGAGCCGGTCCATTTCGGTCAGTGTCGAAAGGCGGTGGGCGATCGCGATCACCGTCTTGCCTTCCATCAGCGAGAACAGGTTCTCCTGGATCGCCGCTTCGACTTCCGAATCGAGCGCCGAGGTCGCCTCATCAAGCACCAGGATCGGCGCGTTCTTGAGGAAGACGCGGGCAATCGCGATACGCTGGCGCTGGCCGCCGGAAAGCTTGACACCACGCTCACCCACCTGGGCATCGAGGCCCTGGCGGCCATGCATGTCGACAAGCGTTTCCACGAAGTCCCAGGCGTTCGCCCGCTTCGCCGCCGCGATCACCTGTTCGTCCGTGGCCTCGGGGTGGCCATAGGCGATGTTGTCGCGGATCGAACGGTGCAGAAGCGAGGTATCCTGTGTCACAACACCGATCAGCTCGCGCAGGCTTTCCTGCGACACCTTGGAAATGTCCTGCCCGTCGATGGTGATCCTGCCGCCTTCCAGATCATAGAAGCGCAGCAGCAGGTTCATCAGCGTCGTCTTGCCCGCCCCGGAACGGCCAACAAGGCCAACCTTCTCGCCCGGCTTGATGTCGAGCGTCAGCCCGTCGATCACGCCCTTGTTCTTGCCGTAGTGGAAGCGGACGTTGTCATAACGGATTGCGCCCTGCGGTGCAGCAAGCTCAGGCGCCTTCGGAACGTCGACGATATCGTGCGGCTTCGTCATCATCGACATGCCGTCATAGACCGTGCCGATATTTTCGAACAGCGACGTGACTTCCCACATGATCCACTGCGACATGCCGTTGACGCGCATGGCAAGGCTGATGGCGATGGCGACCGAACCGGCCGTCACCGAACCCTGCATCCAGAAATACAGACCGAGCGCCGCCGTGGAAAACAGCACCACGGCATTGTTGAGGTCGATCAGGATGTTGAAGCCGGAGATCTTGCGCATCTGGCGGTGAACGGTTCCGAGAAACACGTTCATGCCCTCACGCGCATATCTTTCCTCGCGACCCGCATGCGAAAACAGCTTGATCGTCGAGATGTTGGTATAGCTGTCGACGATCCGGCCCGTCATCATCGAGCGTGCATCGGCCTGCTCCTGCGCCAGCCGGCCGAGTTTCGGCACGAAATAGGCAAGGATGCCCATATAGATACCGAGCCAGACCAGCAGCGGAATGACCAGTCGCCAGTCGGCCGCCGCGACCATGAACAGCATCGAGACGACGAAGCTGATGGCATAGACGAAGACGTCGATCACCTTCAGCGCCACTTCGCGGATCGCCAGCGCCGTCTGCATCACCTTGGTCGAAACCCGGCCCGCAAACTCGTTGGCGAAGAAGTTCATGGAATGGCGCAGCAGGAAACGATGCATTTTCCAGCGCGCAATCATGCCGAAATTGCCGGCGAGCGTCTGATGCATCGTCATTGTGTGGACCGCACCCATCAGCGGCAGCACGATGAGCACCAGCCCGGCCATGACGATCAGATGCCAGCCCTCATCGGCAAAAAACGTCTCGCGATTGGCCGTGGAAAGCCAATCGACAATATTGCCGAGGAATTTGTAGAGCATGGCTTCCGCAATGGCGATGCCCATGGACATCAGGCCAAGCAGCAGCAGCCACGGCCATGCTGGCTTCACATAATGCCACAGAAACGGCAGGAGCTTCTTTGGCGCCACTGACGGCGCCGAAGCGGGAAAGGGATCGAGGCGTTTTTCAAACCAGCCAAACATAGGCCAAGCTCCGGCAATCAAACGCTCCATCGTGAGCGGACACAAATATGGCTCATGACGGAACGGAAAAGTCTTTGAACATGGCCACAACAGCCACATGGTGAATCGAAAAAGGGAAACGCGGCAGCGCCGCGGGATACCACCTAAGCCAGCAGGCGAACCACTGGGGCCGGGAGGCGAATACGAATGTCATTTGGCATGAGAACCTCCCTTGGCTGGTGTTGAAGACGCCGCTCTTCTATCGCAAAAGAAGACAAAACACCAGCCATCTGCCTCAAAAAAGTGCAACCGTATGTCGGGATGGATTTCCCGTTCGCTTTTCCTGGCAGGGCGGATTGGTTATACCCGCAAAAACACGGATCACGAGACCATGCAGACAATCAGGATCGCACTCTACCAGCCCGATATTCCCGGCAATACCGGAACCATCCTGCGGCTGGCCGCCTGCCTTGGCCTCGGCGTCGATATCATCGAGCCGGCCGGTTTCGATATTTCCGACCGCAATCTTAAACGGGCGGGCATGGATTATATCGCGGCAGCGGCACTGACGCGCCATGTCAACTGGGAGCATTTCGAGGAATGGCGAGCAACCACCGGCCGCCGCCTCGTCCTTGCCTCCACCAGGGCGGCGCTACCATACACGAAAATCACCTATCGCGCGGATGACATCCTGCTTTTCGGCCGGGAAAGTGCTGGTGTACCCGACCATGTGCATGAGAAGGCAGATGAACGAATCATCATCCCGATGGTCGAGGGCCAGCGGTCCATCAATGTCGCAATGTCGGCAGCGATGGTTGCCGGCGAGGCTTTACGGCAAACTGCATGGGCATGAACGCCATTTTTAACGCCATATTTTAGTGCAAATACAATATTTGACCGTTTCGGCATCAAAACTGTCGCAACCCGGCCTGTACCGGAAGCGTTCACGCTCGTATACTGATTAGCCGGACAATAAAAATCGCTCTCGCCGGGACCGTGCGCCGGCGGGCGTGAGGAGACGTCGCATGCAATCCACAATTGTCATCGTCAACCTTCTCGGCGCCGTCGCGCTGCTGCTCTTCGGCCTTGCCCAGGTGAAGGATGGCGTCACCCGCGCCTTCGGCATGAAGCTGCGAAGCGTGCTTGCCACCGGCACCCAGAACGGACCGCGTTCCTTCTTTTCCGGCTTCTTCGCCACCGTCGCCCTGCAAAGCTCGACAGCAACGGCGCTGACAGTCGCCTCCTTCGCTGAACGTGATCTCATCAGGCCGCGCATGGCACAGGTGGTGCTGCTTGGCGCCAATGTCGGCACCGCCGTTACCGCCTGGATCGTCGCGGCCGGCGTCGAATGGCTGTCGCCGCTCCTGATACTAGCGGGCATCATACTCAAAAAAGGCAGCTCCAATGCCAGACAGGGCGGCGGAACCGCCGTCATCGGCATTGGCCTGATGCTTCTGTCGCTGCATCTCTTGAGCGGCGCGACCGAACCGATGCGCGCCTCCCCGGCGCTCGGCGTTTTCATCGGCCTGCTGGACGGCGCATGGCCCGTCGCGCTGATCTTCTCCGCCGTGCTGGCTTTTGTCTCGTCATCGAGCCTCGCCGTCGTGGTGCTCATCCTGTCGCTGGCCGCCACCGGTACGCTGTCCACCGGGCTCATCATCGTCCTTATTCTGGGCGCCAATCTCGGCGGGGCAATCCCGCCCGTCATCGCCACACTCTCCGGCCCCGCCTCCGCGCGGCGCATCACCATCGGCAATCTCGTGGTGCGCACCATCGGCTGCCTGATTGCGATGCCGCTCGCCTCCTATGGCGCAACCTATTTGCAGCAATTGCCGCTTTCGCCCGCCAAACTGCCTGTTGATGCGCACCTCATCTTCAACGTCATACTGGCGACACTCGCCTGGCCTTTCTCCGGGCTGATATCCGACCTGATGGCGAAGCTGGTGCCGGGCGATCCGAAGACGGAAGACGGCCCGAATTTCCTCGACCAGCAGGCTCTCGATGTGCCCGTCGTGGCGCTTGCCAACGCGACCCGCGAGGTCCTGAGCGTCGGCGACAGCATCGAACGGATGCTGATCCGCGCCGAAAACGCCTTCAAGCACAATGATCTGGCGCCGCTTCAGGAAGTGTCCCTGCTGGAAAAGAAGGTCGACCGCAATCAGCAGGAGGTGAAGGTCTATCTATCCCAGCTGGGCCGCAAGGGGCTGACCGACGAAGAGGCGCGCCGTTCGATCGCCATCATCGATTATGCGATCAATCTCGAACATATCGGCGATATCATCGAAAAGGGCATCTGCGAGCAGATCCGCAAGAAGGTGCTGAACAGCTTCAAATTTTCCGATGACGGTTATGAGGAGCTGAAAACCCTGTTCGATATGACCATCGAGAACCTGCGCGCCGCCCAGAGCATTCTGGTGACCGGCGATTTCGAGCTCGCCCGCCGGCTGATGGAAAGCAAGGTGGATATACGCCGCCTCGAAAAACAATCCTCCAACCGCCATCTGGAGCGTCTGCGTGACGGGCTGGCGGAAAGCATGCAGACCAGTTCGCTGCATCTCGACATGTTGCGGGATTTGAAGCGCATCAACGCCCATATCGTGACGGTAGCGCATCCCATTCTGGATGAAAGCGGCGTGCTGATCGAAAGCCGCCTGCGCTACGCGGAGCCGCACGCCTAGAGCATTTCCAGGAAAAGTGGCCCCGGTTTTCCGTCCGGAAATGCGACAAACAAAAAAATTAGAGCGTTTTCGCGATTCGAAGAAAAGCGAAGACGCTCTAAATTTCAATCGGCCGAGGGCAGCCGCCGCATGGTGAATTCGATGCGGTCGCCTTCCAGCTGCCGCCAGCTTTCCACTTCCGTCCAATAGGCGGCTTTCGGAAAACTGTCGAACCATTCGCGCGCCTTGGCGCGGGCCTCCTCACGCCCAAGACAGAAGGTCTGGCGCACGAACATGCCGTCGCGCTTTTGTTCGCCGCCGGCGCTTTCGCGTTCCTTGCGGTGATTGGCGATCCTGCGCTTCAGCCCGTCTAGGGGCGGCGGTCCGGCAAATTTCGTCATGATATTCACCTCTGGCACCTACATCGATAAAGATAGTGTCGACGCGCCGCCTTGGCGAGTCGAATTTGTGCGCGGCGCAAACACCTGCTAGACGCGGCAGGGAACAGACTTCACCGCAGGAGAGAGAAGATATGGAACGGCCAATCTTGCCGAAGGGCTTGCCCGAGGACATCGAAGACAAGAAGGCCGTAGCCCAGGCATGGTTCCAGCATCTGCGTGACACCATCGTCGCCTCCTTCGAAACCCTGGAAGACGAACTCACCGGCCCGCTTTCCGATCAGGAGCCCGGCCGCTTCGTGCAGAAGGACTGGCTGCGTGATAATGGCGAGGGCGGCGGCGGCAAGATGTCGATGATGGAAGGCCGCGTCTTCGAGAAGGTTGGCGTGCACACCTCCACCGTCTATGGCGAATTTTCGCCCGAGTTCCGCAAGCAGATACCCGGCGCGGAAGAAGACCCGCGCTTCTGGGCCTCCGGCCTTTCGCTCATCGCCCATCCGGTCAATCCGAATGTGCCCGCCGTACATATGAATACGCGGATGGTCGTCACCACCAGCCACTGGTTTGGCGGCGGCGCGGATCTGACGCCGGTGCTGGGCCGCAGGCGGACGCAGCAGGACCCGGATACCCAGCTGTTCCAACGCGCCTTCGAAATCACCTGCAATCGCCACCCCGTCGCTGACTATCCGCGATACAAGACGTGGTGCGACGAGTATTTCTTCCTGAAGCACCGCGATGAGCCGCGCGGCACCGGCGGCATCTTTTTCGACTGGCTGCACCCGCAAGAAGAAAAAGGCGGCTGGGACGCCAATTTCGCCTTCGTGCAGGATGTCGGCCGCGCCTTCAATCTGGTCTATTCGAAAATCGTCCGCGCCAATTTCAACCAGAACTGGACGGAAGAAGACCGCGACGAGCAGCTCATTCGCCGCGGCCGCTACGTGGAATTCAACCTGCTCTACGATCGCGGCACCATCTTCGGCCTGAAGACCGGCGGCAATGTCGAATCGATTCTGTCCTCGCTGCCGCCGGTGGTGCGCTGGCCTTAAAAAACCTCACGCAAATTTGACGCTCATCAGCCAATTTGTCGCAAATAGCGCAAATTAGGACTTATGAAAAAATCAAGGCAGTGGTAGTCTCCTCCCGCAGACGTACTGGAGGAGCTATCGTCATGATTACTTCGAACAGCATGCCTATATCTGCTTCCCCCGAGGGAGCACAGCAATCCATCGATACCCCCGAATTGATTGACCGCCTGGCCGCGGAAATGCGTGCTACGGGCGATCGCGAACTGCCGCATTCCTTTTATGTCGAACAGGTAAAACGCACGCTGGCCGGCAAGACGGTGAAGCGCGCCGACAATGACGAAATGCCTCGTACAAAAATCCCGGCAGCGGGCACATCCTCTGTTTTCCAATGCTGGGCAATGCCCGAATAGGGGCCTTAACAGGCTGGGCGGACGCCGCTCTGGAACATAAGCGGCGAACGTTCGTTTCTTGTCGGAGGGACAGCATTCACAGCAATGCTGTCCCCCGCTTGAACAGGGAGGCAAGACCATGAGACTGTTTGAATGTGGAACGCTTGTGCCCGGCTGCGCCTGGCACACCCGCGCAGACGACGATGCGGAAGTCGTGCGCCGAACCGTCGAACATATGCGCTCGGCCCATGGCGAAACCATCATCCGCGAAAATATGATCGAAAACATCAAGGCCCGCATCCGCGACGAGGCGAATGCGGCTTAAGCCGGAACGCCGTCACTATTGCGGCTTCAATTCTCCAGCATATTCTTGAGCCGGGCGGTCAGCGCTGCCCGGTCGAGCGAGAAATTGACGTCAATCCACTTTTCCTCGAGGCTTTTCAGGACTTCGCCAACCTTCGGACCGGCCTCGACCCCCGCGGCCATCACATCGGCGCCGCTTAACGGGAATCCGGGCTTCCGGAATTTCTCCGCCCTGGCCAGCAGTATCGAAAAACGCGCAACCTTCTGCATGGCTACATCACCGGCTGAAAGATCGGCACGGGCAGCGGCAAGCGCGAGTTTCAGCCGTGCCTTCACACCTTCGACGCCCTGACGGTAAAGCAACCGGTCAAGCGCCGTTTCCTTCATTTCCGGGTCAGCGGCGGGTGCGGAGGCCCAATGGGTCAGATAACCCGCTTCGGCCTTCGATAGCCTCAGCCTTGCGGCAAGGGCCGCCAGCCTGTCCCGGTCCGGCGGCACCATAGCGGCCAGCCGCAGCAGCGGGTCCACCGCCCAGCCGAGCGCCTGTTCGGCCGCCACCAGCCCGTGAATGGCGTCGATACCCCATTTTTCGGTTTCGGGAAGGATTTCCGAGAGAACACCCGATTGCCGCATCCACAGAAGGGCACGCGAGGGATCACGCGCGGAAAGCAGCTTCTTTACCTCGCTCCACACCCGTTCGGCGGAAAGCGTTGCCAGCTTGTCCTTGGCGCGGGCGCTTGCCCTCAGACCATCGGCATCCGGGCGGCCGGATCCGTAATGGGCGAAGAAGCGGAAAAAGCGGAGAATCCGAAGGTAATCTTCCGAAATCCGCGTCGCGGCATCGCCGATGAAGCGCACGGTTCCGGTTTCGATATCGGGCAGTCCATTGATGAGGTCGATGATCTCGCCCGTTTCATCGGCGTAGAGGGCGTTGATGGTGAGGTCCCGCCGCTCGGCATCGGTCTGCCAGTCCGTGCCGAAAGCCACCTGCGCATGGCGGCCATTGGTCTCGACGTCGCGGCGCAGCGTCGTCACCTCGTAACCCTCGCCGTCGATGACAAGCGTTACTGTGCCGTGCTCGATGCCTGTTGGCACCGATTTGATGCCCGCCACCTTCGCCCGCGCAACCACCACATCAGGGGTGAGCGTCGTCGCCATATCGACATCGACAACCGGCTGTTCCATCAGCGCATTGCGCACGGCGCCGCCGACGATCCGCACCTCGCCGCCATCGGCATTCAAAAGCGCGAAGATGCGCTTCAGCGCCGGTTTTTCGAACCAGTCCCGCCCGGCAAGGCTGCTCATGAATAAAACCTCTCGTAAATCGTCCTGACGATGCCCGCCGTAATGCCCCAAATGTAGCGCTCGCCATAGGGCATTTCGTAGAAAAACCGCTCCTTCCCCTGAAAGATGCGGCTGCCGCGCCCGTGATTGGCCGGGTCCATCAGGAAAGACAACGGCACCTCGAAAACCTCATCCACCTCAGTCGGATTGAGCGTCAGGTCAAATCCGGGGCGGACGACCGACAGCACCGGCTTGATGCGGAAACCGGTCCCGGAAATATAGTCCGGCAGACGTCCGACCGTTTCCACGAAAGACCTGGAAAGACCGATTTCCTCTTCCGTCTCGCGCAGCGCCGCTTCCTCCGGCGTGCGGTCTTCGGCATCGATGCCGCCGCCCGGAAAGGAAATCTGGCCGGAATGTTTGCGCAGGGTGGATGTGCGCTGGGTGAAGATCACCCGCGCATCGTTGCCGTCGTCGATAACGGGCACCAGCACCGCGGCATCCTTCAGCTTGATGCCATTGCCAGAAAGCACCACGCCGGGATTGAGCACATGGTCTCCATTCTCCCGCTCGGCCACGCCCTCGCCTTCCTGCAGCACCCGGCGGCGGAAATCACTAGCGGTAAAAGCCTTGAGGCCCATTGTCGTCATCGTCATTGCGAAAGCCGTTCCAGTTCCTTGGCGGGCATCACCGGGAAAATCATCCCGCCCGAACGCACGGCGAACATATCGACGCCATCCACATCGATCACCTCGCCAAGTGCAACGAGATCATACATCACGGCCCGCGAGACGAGCGCCTCCAGCCTGCCGCGCACCAGAATATAGGGCTTCAATTCACGGTTCTCACCGAAAATTTCAAAGCGCAGCGGATGCTCCGGTCCCGCCTCCACCACATCGCCGACATTGGTGCGGAAGGTGAGCAAAGGCTCGCCGCCCTCCTCTCCCGCAGTCGCCTTCATCTCCACCGCCACGAAAGGCGCATCCACCACGCGGATGCCGACTTTTTCCACAGGAGTTACGAGATAGGTTTTGCCGTCCTCATCCTTGCGCAGAACCGTGGAAAACAGCCGCACCAAAGGTGCCCTGCCGATGGGGGTGCCGAGATAGAACCAGGTGCCATCGGCACGGATTTCCATGTCGAGATCGCCGCAAAAAGGCGGATTCCAGCGCTCCACCGGGGCCGGCCCGCGCTTGGCATCGCCGGTCTGTTCGGAGGCACGCGAAATCATCGCCGCAAGCCCTGCCGCATCATCAGCCGAATTTATCGTCTCCGCTGCCATATTCGAGTCTCGCTTTGCCGATAAGGAAATACTAAGTCACGACATAGTCATTCGAATGGTGCTTGTCAGCGGCCAAGAGAGCAATAAGCTATATGCAGCGCAAAATCCGCACGAGGTCCGGCTTGGCCCACTGCCAGCAAAACCGGGATGCGAATGTGACAGCGGCGAAGGTATGAGGAGAGCGACATGGGCGTGATGAATACCGGCGAAACCCTCGATGAAAAGGCCATCGTCGCCTCGGCCGAAAAGGCGCTTTCCGACATTGCGGCGATCCGCACGGAAGTCTCCAAGGTCATTTTCGGGCAGGAAAAAGTGGTGCAGAACACGCTGCTTGCCATCCTTTCCGGTGGCCATGCGCTGCTCGTCGGCGTTCCCGGTCTTGCCAAGACCAAGCTCGTTACCACGCTCGGCACCGTGCTCGGCCTCGATGCAAACCGCATCCAGTTCACGCCGGACTTGATGCCGTCGGATATTCTCGGTTCCGAAGTCATGGATCAGGATGAAAACGGCCGCCGTTCCTTCCGCTTCATCAAGGGCCCGATTTTCGGCCAGCTGCTGATGGCCGACGAAATCAACCGCGCCAGCCCGCGCACGCAGTCCGCGCTGCTGCAGGCCATGCAGGAATATCACATCACCATGGCCGGCCAGACCTATGAGCTGCCGAAGCCGTTCCATGTTCTTGCCACCCAGAACCCGCTGGAACAGGAAGGCACCTATCCGCTGCCGGAAGCCCAGCTCGACCGCTTCCTGCTGCAGGTGGATGTCGGTTACCCCGAGCTGGCCGCCGAACGCCAGATTCTGCTCGATACGACAGGCACCGCCTCCGGCGAAGCGCGCCCGGTGATCGGCGCCGAACGCCTGATGGAAATTCAGGCCCTCATCCGCCAGATGCCGGTCAGCGACAAGGTCGTCGATGCAATCCTGTCACTTGTCCGCTCCGCCCGCCCCGGCCACGGCAACAAATTGACCGATAAACACGTTGTCTGGGGTCCGGGCCCGCGCGCCGGCCAGTCGCTGATGCTGACGGCCCGCGCCCGCGCGCTCTACGAAGGCAGGCTCGCCCCATCGCTGGACGATGTCCATGCGCTGGCCGAACCGGTGCTGGAACACCGCATGGCGCTGACCTTCGCGGCCCGTGCCGAAGGCATGTCGGTGCGCGATGTCATTGCAGCCCTCGTGGAGCAGGCGAAGAATTAAAAACCGCGAGCCCAACCTTTCGCGAAAGGAGTGCCTGTGGCATCCATCGGCCAGATCGTAGACAAGACGCCGGGTAGCGAAGTTCTGGCGCGCGCGCGCCAGCGCGCCGCACTGGTGCCGGACTGCATGGTCGAGGCAAAACGCATCGCCAACACCGTCACCGCCGGCTGGCACGGCCGCCGCAAGCGCGGCATCGGCGAGAATTTCTGGCAGTTCCGCCCCTATGCCGAAGGCGAAAGCCTGTCGCGCATCGACTGGCGGCGCTCGGCCCGCGACGACCATACCTATGTGCGCGACCGAGAGTGGGAGGCGGCCCACACCATCTGGCTCTGGGCCGACATGTCGCCGTCGATGATGTTCAAATCCACCCTCGGCTCGGTCTCCAAGGAAAGCCGCGCGCTGGTGCTTATGCTGGCGCTGGCGGAAATCCTTGCGCGCTCCGGCGAGCGCATCGGCTGCCCGGGCATCATGGAGCCGGTCTCGGCCAGAAACGCCGCCGAACGGCTGGCCGCCGCCATCATGCATGCGCCGCTGACGACAGGCATGCCGGAAACGGGCATGATCCGCGGCGCGAGCGATATCGTCCTGATCGGCGATTTTCTCGATGATGCGAAAAACGTGATGGAGCGGATTTCGCCCTTGGCGCGGCGCGGCCTGCGCGGCCATGTGGTGGAAATCGCCGATCCGGCCGAAGAGACCTTCCCCTATTCCGGCCGCACAGAATTCAGCGATCCCGAAACCGGTGAAAAACTCGTTTCCGGCCGCGCCGAAACCATTCGCGAGGATTACACCCGCGCCTATCTCGCAAGGCGCGAGGCCCTGTCCTCGTCGTTGCGCCGTCTCGGCTGGAACTTCGTGTTCCACCGCACCGATCATCTCGCCTCCGAGGCGCTTGTCGCCATGCACATGTATTTGTCCGGCGCGCCGGCACAGGGCGGTGGCCATCGATGAGCGCATTGCCTTTCGTCTTCACCAGCCCCTACATCCTCTTCGGCCTGCTGGCGCTGCCCGCCATCTGGTGGCTGCTGCGGCTCACCCCGCCGCGCCCCAAGGCGGAGGTTTTTCCGCCGCTGAAGATTCTGGCCACGGTGCTGAAGCGCGAGGAAACGCCGTCCAAAAGCCCATGGTGGCTGACATTGCTGCGCATCGCGCTCGCCGCCGCCGTGATTTTCGCGCTGGCCGATCCGGTGGTGAACCCGCGCAACAACAGCATTGCCGGCTCCGGCCCGCTGGTGCTGGTGGTCGATAATAGCTGGGCCTCCGCACCCGACTGGGAGAGACGCGTTGCAACCGCTCAGGCCCTGATCGGCGATGCGGAAAGGGCCGACCGCCCCGTCTCCATCAGCTTCACCGCCGATGCCGAACATGATGCCGTGTCGGGAACGACAGCCGTGGCGCTGGAAAAGCTCGCCGCCGCCAAGCCGAAACCGCTGATGCCGGACCGCGTGCGCACGGCCGAAGCCATCACCGAAGCGCTGAACGGCACAACTCCCGGCACGCTCGCTTATATTGCCGATGGCGTTCAAACCGCGCAGGATGAAAACGCGATGCGAACGCTTGCCAGCCTCTCGCCCGCCGAATTCCGCATCGTGAAGGGCGACGGCAAGGCCATCGCCGCCATTACCGGTGCCACCAACAATGCCGATGCCATGAGTGTTAGCCTTTCACGGCTCGATACGGCCGAAGCGGCAAGCATCACCGTCAATGCACAGGACAGTCAGGGCCGTATCCTCGCCAATGGCGCCGCCAGCTTCGCGCCCGGCGCGGCCGAAACGACGGCAACGGTGGAAGCACCCTTCGAACTGCGCAACGATTTCGCCCGCCTCTCCATCGAGGGTGTCTCGACGGCGGGTGCGGTGCATCTTCTGGACGACGGTTTCCGCCGCCGCCGCGTGGCGCTGCTAGCCGGTGAAACCGGCAATGATTTCCAGCCGCTCCTCCAGCCGCTTTATTACATCAGCCGCGCCCTCCAGCCTTTTGTCGATCTCATTCCGCAGCGGCAGGCCGATCTGGCGCAGGCGATCCCGGAAATCCTGCAATCAAACCCGTCCGTCATCGTCATGGCCGATATCGGTCGTCTGCCGCAGGAAACCTATCAGCCGCTGCAACGCTGGCTCGCCGGCGGTGGCACGTTGATCCGCTTCGCCGGGCCGCGCCTTGCCGCAGCCCCCGCCGACGATCCGCTGGTGCCGGTGACATTGCGCCAGGGCGAACGCGCACTCGGCGGTGCACTCTCCTGGGCCGAACCGCAGCCGCTTGCCGATTTCCCCGCTTTCGGCGCTTTCGCCGGTATGCCGAAGGCTGATGGCATTCTCGTCAAACGACAGGTTCTGGCCGAGCCGACGCCGGATCTGGCCGAACGTACCTGGGCAAGCCTTGCTGACGGCACGCCGCTCGTCACCACCCGCAATGTCGAGGCTGGCCGCATCGTGCTATTCCATGTCAGCGCCGAGGCCAGCTGGTCCGACCTGCCGATATCGGGCCATTTTGTCGATATGCTGCGCCGTATCGTGCAACTTTCCAAGGCAGGCGGCGCGTCCGCCGCCGCCAATGCGCCGGCTGCAGCCCAACCACCGTTCCGCCTGTTGACAGCAGAAGGCGCGATGTCTGCGGAAATCGGCACTGCCCGCCCGCTCGAAATGCGTGCCGGCCAGCCGCCCCACACCGGTTTCGACAATCCCCCCGGCCTTTACGGCACAGAGGATGGTTTCGTGGCTCTCAATCTCCTGCCCGCAGGTGCTACGCTGCGTCCGCTCGACACATCCGTTGCAGGTGTCGGCACGACAAACGAAGCCCTGATCGGCGAAACGGCAAAATCGCTGCGCCCCGCCCTCTTCATCGCCGCCTTCCTGATGCTGATTGCCGATAGCCTGATCGTGCTCTTCATGAACGGCGCCTTCGCGCGCCTGCCGAAAGCCCGCAGCGCGACAGTCGCTGCAATGCTTCTCGCGCTTGGCGTCTTCGCCGCGATGTCCCCAACGGACGCCCGCGCAGACGATCCCAAACCCGGCGACGAGCAGATATTCGAGCGGCTGGACACCACCCATCTCGCCTATGTCCGCACTGGCGAGGACGATGTCGACCGCATTTCCGAACAGGGTTTGCAGGGGTTGAGCGAATTCCTCACCTGGCGCACAACGCTGGAACCCGGCCAGCCTGTTGGGCTCGATATCTCCAAGGATGAATTGTCGTTTTATCCGATCATCTACTGGCCGGTATCGGCGACTGCCCCCATGCCGTCGAGCGCTGCCATTTCCCGCATCGATGCCTATATGCGCGCCGGCGGCACCGTGCTGTTTGACACGCGTGACCAGTTCTCCTCACTCGATAGCGGCGCAACCAGCGCCAATGGCGAGCGCCTTCAGGCGATCCTCGCCAATATCGATATTCCGCCGCTGGAGCCCGTGCCGGAAGACCACGTTCTGACGCGGTCCTTCTACCTGCTCACCAATTTCCCCGGCCGTTACAATGGTTCGCCGCTCTGGGTGGAATCCCGCCAGGGCGCGGCCAAGACCACCTCCGGCCTCTCCTCATCTGGCGATGGGGTGACGCCGATCATGATAACGGGCAATGATTTCGCCGGTGCCTGGGCCGTCGATCCGCAGGGCGCGCCGGTTCTGCCCACAGTGCCGCCGGATGAGATGCAGCGCGAACACGCCTTCCGCTCCGGCGTCAACATCATGATGTATATGCTGACCGGCAACTACAAGGCCGATCAGGTCCACGTTCCCGCACTTCTCGAACGGTTGGGGCAGTGACATGACATTGACCTTCGCCCCCTTCCTGCCGTGGATCGTGATCGCCGTTCTGGCCGTCGCAGCGCTTGCCCTTTCCTTCATCGGCCTCTGGCGCGGCGTGCGTGGCGCATGGCTGCGTGGAGTAGCACTTGTCGCCCTTCTTGCGGCCATCGCCAATCCGCTTCTGACGCAGGAGGAGCGCGAGCCGCTTTCCACCATCGTGCCCGTCATCGTTGACCGCTCGCAGAGTCAGGACGTGCAGGACCGGCCGCAAATGACCGATACGGCGCTGGAGACGCTGAAAGACCGGCTCTCCCGCTTCCCGCGTATCGAACCGCGTATCGTCGAAGTGCGCGATGATGGGGAGAGCGATTCCCCCTCGACCCAGCTTTTCTCGGCGCTCTCCTCCGCCGTTTCCGATGTCTCGCCGTCCCGCGTCGGCGGCGCGATCTTCCTCAGTGATGGCCAGATTCACGATATCCCCAATGCGCTGCCCAATGCCGAACAGGCGCTTGGCTTCCGCGCCCCCGTGCACGGGCTCATCACCGGCAAGGCCGATGAATTCGACCGCCGTATCGAGATCGTCCGCGCCCCGCGTTTCGGCATCGTCAATGAAGAACAGCAGCTGACACTGCGTGTGTTTGATGACGGCCGCCCCGCAGGCGGTGGCTCGGCAGAAGTGACGGTGAAGATGAATGGCGAAGAAATCGCCACGCTACAGGCCACACCCGGCCAGCCGACGCCGTTCAATTTCAAGGTTCCGCGTGGCGGCAACAATGTCATGGAATTTTCGGTCGCCGAACTTCCCGGCGAAGTAACGGCTGCCAACAACCGCGCCGTCCATCTGATCGAAGGCATCCGTCAGAATCTCCGCGTGCTGCTCGTCTCCGGCGAGCCGCATGCCGGCGAACGCGCCTGGCGCAACCTCCTGAAATCCGACGCCTCGGTCGATCTGGTGCATTTCACAATTCTGCGCCCGCCGGAAAAACAGGATGGCACGCCGATCAACGAATTGTCGCTGATCGCCTTCCCCACCCGCGAATTGTTTGTCGAGAAGATCAACGATTTCGATCTCATCATCTTCGACCGCTACCAGCATCGCGGCGTGCTGCCGATCCTTTATTACGATTACATCGCCCAATATGTCGAAAAGGGCGGCGCACTCTTGATCGCAGCCGGACCGGAACATGCCGGTCAGGATTCGATCGCCATGACCCCGCTCGCCTCAGTTCTGCCGGCGCAGCCAACAGGTCAGGTGCATCAGGCCGCCTTTTATCCGCGCCTTTCGGAAGCCGGCAAGAAACATCCTGTCACCCGTGGGCTGGAAGGCTCAGGCAACGAACCGCCGCAATGGGGCCGCTGGTTCCGCACCATCAGCGTCGATCCGCCGCAAGGCCAGACCGTGATGCTGGGCGACGGGCAGGACCCGCTTCTGGTACTCAATCGCCAGGGTGAAGGCCGTGTCGCCATGCTGCTGTCCGATCAGGGCTGGCTCTGGGCGCGTGGCTACGAGGGCGGTGGCCCGCATGTGGCGCTGTACCGCCGCATCGCCCACTGGCTGATGAAGGAACCGGAGCTTGAAGAAGAGGCGTTGACGGCGCGAGCCAATGGCCGCACCCTGCAGATCACCCGCCAGACCATCGGCGACGACCCCGGTCAGGCGAGCGTGCGTTTCCCTTCCGGCAAGACCGAGAACATGGCCTTCACCACCACCGAGCCCGGCCTTTACAGGATCGAGCGCCGCATGGATGAAACCGGCCTGTTCGAGATCAAGAACGGCGATTTCACCACCCTCGTCCATGTCGGCGCGGTGGATGCGCCGGAATTCAAGGCTATGATTTCAACGACCGAAACGCTGAAACCGCTGGCCGACGCCACCAAAGGCAGCGTGCACCGGGTGGCCGATAATTCCGGCCGTATCGCCCTTCCCGATATATTGCCCGTCCGCGGTGACATCAGGGTTGCGGACGAGGACCGCATGCTGATACGCCTGACCGACGAGACGGTGCTGAAAGGCGTCAACACCCTGCCTCTGTTTGCCGGTTTTGCCGGGCTTGGCGCCCTGCTGCTTGCCTTTTCCGCGCTCTGGTGGCGTGAGGGCCGGTAAAGATGCTTCGACCCGGCGGCCGCGCCGGGCTTCTCCGCCTCCGGTTGAAACCCAAATCGGTCGCCGCCCGGCGTCTGGAGAAAAACACCATGAATTTCGTTTTGAGCGACGTCGCGGATCCAGAGGCCGAAAAGGCCATTCGCGATCCGCTGGTGGCCTACAATATCGCCCGTTTCGGCGAAAGCGATAAACGCGAACTCAACATCACCATTCGTGATGAAGACAACGTCGTTATCGGTGGTCTGGTTGGCCATACCGCGCGCGGCTGGCTTTACGTGCAGCTTCTTTTCGTGCCGGAAGCCATGCGCGGCCAGGGCATGGCCCCGAAGCTTCTCGCAATGGCGGAGGGGGAAGCACGAAAACGCGGCTGCATGGGCGCCTACATCGACACCATGAACCCGGACGCCTTGAGGACCTACGAACGCTTCGGTTTCACGAAGATCGGTTCGCTCGCGCCGCTTTCCACCGGCCAGTCGATCACATGGCTGGAAAAACGCTTCTGATCGCGTACCAGTCAGGTCAGCGCAACCTGCCGCGTTTCCGCATTGATCATGGTCGCCGCAATGGCGGCCAGCACCAGCAGCCCGGCAAATATGCCGATCGCGACCCCAAAACCCTGCGCGATCGCATAACCCAGCAGAGATGGCGCCAGCAGGCCGCCGAGCCTTGCCATGGCGCCCGCAGCCCCCATGCCGGTCGCCCGTGACTCCGTCGGGTAAAGTTCCGGCGTGAAAGCATAAAGCGCACCCCAGGTGCCAAGCAGCGCAAAGCTCATGATGAGAAGCGAAGCGGCAATCATTACTCCACCGGTGGCAAGGGTAAAGAGCAGGCAGCCGAGCGCTGAGAGCAGGCAGAAACCGATCAGCGTCGGCTTGCGGCCCCATTGTTCGACGCCATAGGCGGCAAGCGCATAACCGGGGATTTGCGCCAGCGCCACCAGCACCAGAAACCCATAACCGCGCACGAAGCCGAAACCGTCTCCCGCCAGTTTCGCCGGCATCCAGGTGAAGACACCATAATAGGAGACGGAGACGAGAAACCAGATGGCGAGGATCATGATGCTGCGCTGGCGGAGCGCCGGTGAAAATATCCCCTGCCCCTTGGTCACGTCAGGCTGGAAAAGCCCGGTTCCGGCATCGAGCGGCGCGTGGCCATTGGTCACCAGCATGCGGTTGACGACGGCCTTGGCTTCTTCGGATCGCCCAGTGCGCAGCAGGTAGAGCGGCGATTCCGGCACCAGAAAGCGAAGCCCGAGGCCAAGAACGGCTGGGAAAGCCGTCACCGCGAAAATATAACGCCAGGCATCGGCCACGCCAGCAAGGCTGGCACCCCACGCCGCCAGCGCCACGATCAGCGTGCCGACGGCCCAGAAACCTTCCAGAAAGACCAGCCAGCGCCCGCGATTTTTGGCAGGCAGGAACTCCGCCATCATCGCATAATCCACCGGCAGCGTGCCGCCCACTGCCGCCCCGGTGAGAAAACGCAGGATGAGCAAAATGGTGAAATCAGGCGAGAATATCGAAAGCACGCCGAACAGGGCATCGCAGGCCACGGTAACGATCAGCACCCGGCGACGCCCATATCGGTCCGCCAGACGCCCGAAACCGGCAGCACCCAGCAACATGCCGAAAAAGAACGCGGTGCCGGTCTGCAACGCCTGCGGCACCGTCAGGCCGAAGGTTGCGGCAATCGAGGCGGCGGTGAAGCCGACGGCAAGAACCTGCATGGCGTCCGCTGCCCAGACAAGGCCGAATATGCCCATCAGCCGCCGCTGATAGGCGCCCGCGCCTGCGCGCTCCAGCGCATCGTTCATGGTGATTGCCGTCATGCCCGTCCCCTTCGAAATCGACTTCCGATTGCTATCTTATAGGGGGAGAAACGGAATTGAATTTTCGCGAGGGCGCGGCATCGTTTCAAGATAGAACACCATCGCCGCCCTCACTATACGTTTCCACCATACAAGAATGGAGATCTGCACGGCAGCCTCGATATTCGCCGTAATTTGCGGCGCTTCAACCTCCGTCATACCGGCCTTGAGCCGGTATCCAGCCAGCCCAAGTCCTTGGGCTGAAAGGAGTCTTTTCTCCACGCCGACGCGTGTCGGCTGGATTCCGGCTCAAGGCCGGAATGACGGGTCCGTTGGTAAAATATCAATCCCGCCGTAAAGGACATGCCTCAGCCGTAAACCCTGAGAGGCTCCTCGAAACCCTCATCTTCCGCAGTAGCAGGCATGACGGCCTCGCAGTTGCGCCAGCCGATCTTGCCCTTCAGCCGCTGATGAACGTCGTCGCCAAGCGGCACCACAAGCACCCGGTTCGGGTCAACCGGCCCCGGAAAATCGAGCGCCGCATAAGCAACCTTTTCGAAACCAAGCGGCATGTAATAGGGCGGATCACCGATCAGAATGACAGCCTCGGAGCCCTTGCGCCGGGCTGCCGCAATGGCGATCCGGACGAGTTCGCGGCCGATGCCCATATTCTTGTGCGAAGGCCGAACCGCAAGCGGTCCAAGCATATGGCCCTTCACCCCACCGGCCAGAACCGGCGTCATGCGCACCGAAGCAATGGTTTCGCCATCGTCAGCGCAGACGAAGGACAGCGACCGGTCATGCGGCCCCTGCTCGCGGATGCGCGCCGCTGCACGGGTGTGCCGGCCGGGACCAAATGCTTCTTCGTTGATGACTTCGATGATGGCGTCGTGCGACGCGTCCTCGGTGAGGTAGACAAGATCGTGCTTGGACATGAAGAGACCGAAACTTCCAGAATGCGGATGCGACAATAGATGACGGCTGCGCCGGTAAGGGCGTTCAGGAGCGTCAGCGTCGTCGGAGCATCCGTGGTTCGATCATAGTCAGCAATTTCCTCAGATTTGTGAAAATCGCAATTATCAGGAAAATTCCCACCCGTCCAGAACAAATCTCGAGGCCATCCCATTCAGCCTGTGCAGGACCGGAAACGCATTGTTCAATGCCTTGCGGGTTCGCGGCGTCGCGCAAAGCAGGTAGGATCGCGGTCAAGGAAACAGACAAGGAGATCGTCATGGGCATGCTGGTGGAAGGCGTATGGAAAGACGTCTGGTACGACACCAAGGAAACCAAGGGGCATTTCAAACGCAGCGCCTCGCAATTCCGCAACTGGGTCACAGTGGATGGCGCAGCCGGCCCCTCCGGAGAAGGCGGTTTCGAGGCGGAGAAGGATCGTTACCACCTCTATGTTTCCTTCGCCTGCCCGTGGGCACACCGTACGCTGATCTTCCGCAAGCTGAAAAAGCTGGAAGACCTGATCTCGGTCTCCGTCGTTGATCCGCTGATGCTGGAAAACGGCTGGGAGTTCAAGCCTGAGGGCGAGCGCACGCCGGGCGCGACGCAGGATCACCTGTTCGGCTCCTCCACGCTCTGGCAGGTCTACACGAAAGCGGACCCCAACTATTCCGGGCGTGTCACCGTACCGGTCCTCTGGGATAAAAAGCGCGGCACCATTGTCTCCAATGAATCGGCGGAAATCATCCGCATGTTCAACGTGGCCTTCAACGACCTCACCGGATCGGACGCGGATTATTACCCCGAGGCGCTGCGCGCCGAGATCGATGCGCTGAACGACGTCATCTACGACACCGTCAATAACGGCGTCTACAAGGCCGGTTTCGCCACCACGCAGGATGCCTATCAGCAGAATGCGGTGAAGGTGTTCGAAACGCTGGACATGCTGGAAGACCGCCTGAAGGACCGGCGCTTCCTGTTCGGTTCAGAACAGACGGAAGCGGACTGGCGCCTGTTCACCACGCTGGTGCGGTTCGACCCTGTCTATGTCGGCCATTTCAAATGCAACATCCGCCGCATCCACGACTATCCGCATCTGACGGGCTACCTGCGCGATCTCTACCAGACACCGGGCGTGCCTGACACGGTCGATATGCGCCATATCAAGGAGCATTATTACCGCAGCCACCGCACCATCAATCCGACCGGCGTCGTGCCCATCGGCCCGGAACTGGACCTGACAATGGCCCATGGCCGCGAGGCGCTCGCCTGACGGAAGCCACCCGCCGCTACCAGTGGTCGGCAATTTCCGCTTCGCCGGCAAGCTCGGCAAGGCGGCGGCGGGTGGCGGGTGTCACCCCTTCCGGCAGGTCTGAAAGCTCGAAAAAGCCGCTTTCGGTAATCTCGTAATCCGGCTTTTTCGGTTGAGTCTGGGTGACATCAAGCCGGTAAAGCGTGACATGATCGCGATTGCTGCCCTCCAGATTGAGATAGACGTGGAAAAGCTCCGGCTTTGAGGCCGCTTCGAGATTGCCTTCCTCGCGAATTTCCTTTTGCAGCGCCATCAGCAGCGTCTCACCACGCTCCACGCCGCCGCCCGGCAGATACCAGCCGGGCAGATAGGTGTGCCGCACCAGAAAAATCCTGCCCTTTTCATCGAAGCAGGCCGCACGCACGCCAAGCGTGGCCCCGCGCGTGAGCAGAAAAACGAAATGCAGAAAGCGGATGAAGACACGCATGTGGAACGGACGGGCCTTCTGCCCGGTTGTCTCGTCATTCACCCTGGTTTCTCCCCGCTGGCAGGCTTTTATTGGACGTGCCGCATATCATAGGTTATCTCTGCCGCCATGTTCAAACTTGCGCATATTTCAGACGTCCATTTAGGGCCATTGCCAAAGCTCACTTTCCGGGAACTTGCATCCAAGCGTATCACCGGTTTCGTCAACTGGCACCGCAACCGCCGCAAGCATCTCTTCACCGATACGCTGGAAAAACTGCTCGACGATCTCGAGACAAAATCACCGGACCATCTGGCTATTACCGGCGATCTCGTCAATCTTGCGACGGGCATCGAAATCCGCGCCGCCGCCGACTGGCTGGAGGAAGTGGGTGAGCCTGAAAAGACCTCCGTCGTTCCCGGCAATCACGACGCCTATGTGTCCGGCGCGCACGACAAGGCCATGCAGGCCTGGTATCCTTACGTGCGCGGTGACGGCGACCCCGCGGAATGGGACGACGACCGCAAGATTTTCCCTTATATGCGGGTGCGCGGCCCGGTGGCGCTGATCGGCTGTTCCACCTCGATTGCCACGCCGCCCTTCTCCGCGACAGGATATTTTGGCAACCGGCAGGCCCGCGCCACGGCGGAGCTGCTGAAAAAAGCCGGTGAACAGGGCTTGTTCCGCGTTGTGATGATCCATCATCCGCCGATCCGGGGTGCGGCTGCCGCTCATAAACGCATGTTCGGCATGCGCCGTTTTGCAGCCGCGCTCGGCGTCGGCGGCGCGGAGCTTGTGCTGCATGGTCATACGCATTTGAACACGGTCTATTGGCTGAACACCCATCACGGGGAAGACCACATCCCGGTCGTCGGCATTGCCTCCGCCAGCCAGGGACCGGGCGGCGAAAAACCGCGCGCGGCCTATAATCTTTTCAACATTTCCGGCGGTCCCGGCACCTGGAACGTCGCCTGCGAACGGCATAGCCTCAATGAGACGGGGACGGGTGTGGCGCTTGAGGATATCAGGGTGTTTTATGAAAACGGGCGGCCGCTGGGGTTTCCGCGGTTGGGGGAATAGAGGCCGGGCAGTGATGTCAGTGGGTGTGGTTCACCCCCCTCTGCCCTGCCGGGCATCTCCCCCTCAAGGGGGGAGATCGGCAAGAGGCGCTACCACCATTTCATTCTGGAGCATCAAGATGGCCGAGGGCTCGCCTCGGATCTATCTCCCCCCTTGAGGGGGAGATGCCCGGCAGGGCAGAGGGGGGTAAAGCCCCACCCTAAAAGCAAGCTTACTTCGCCCGCTCTTCCAGCACCCGATTGGCCGCCGAAACAATCGCCTCCAGCGACGCCGCCACGATATTCGTGTTGATCCCCGCCCCGAACAGCTTACCCCCCGGATGCTCCATTTCGACATAGGCGATAGCCGAGGCATTCGAGCCATGCTGCAGCGAATGCTCCGAATAATCATTCACCGACAGATCAATGCCGAGATAGACCGAGAGCGCATTGATGAACCCGTCGATAGGACCGGTTCCCTTGCCCTCGATGCGTTTCACCTCGCCATTGTCGGTGATTTCGGCAGCGACGATACGCACGCCCTTGAAATCGCCGGCCGGATAGGTGTGGTGATCGACGAACTTGATGCGCGCATTCGGCTGCGTCACATAGCGCTCGATAAAGCGCTCATAGATGCGCTTGGCCGGCAATTCCACACCCTCTTCATCGGTGATGCGCTGGATCTCCTCGCGGAACTCCACCTGCAGGTTGCGCGGCAGGTTGATGCCGTAATCCTGCTGCAGAATATAGGCGATGCCACCTTTGCCGGACTGCGAGTTGATGCGGATGATCGCCTCGTAGGAACGGCCGACATCCTTCGGGTCGATCGGCAGATAGGGCACTTCCCAGACGGGATGATTGGCAACCTTGATCGCCTTCATGCCCTTGTTGATCGCATCCTGATGCGAGCCGGAAAACGCCGTGTAGACCAGTTCGCCGACATAAGGGTGGCGCTCGGGGATCGTCATCTCGTTGGAATATTCATAGACCGCCTTGATGCGCTCGATATCGCGGCAATCCAGTTCCGGATCGACGCCCTGCGTATACATGTTCAGCGCCAGCGTCACGACATCGACATTGCCGGTGCGCTCGCCGTTACCAAACAGCGTGCCTTCGACGCGGTCCGCACCGGCCATCAGGCCCAGCTCGGTCGCGGCGATGCCCGTGCCGCGGTCATTATGAGGATGCAGCGAGATGATGACGTTTTCGCGATTATCGATATTGCGGCACATCCATTCGATCTGGTCGGCATAGATGTTCGGCGTCGCCATTTCCACCGTGGAAGGCAGGTTCAGGATCAGCTTGTTATCCGCCGTCGGCTTCACAACCTCGACCACCGCGTTGCAGATTTCCAGCGCCACTTCCAGCTCGGTGCCGGTAAAACTCTCAGGCGAATATTCGAAGCGGAAACCGCCGCCGGCCTTGGCTGCCATGTCAGTAATCATCTTGGCCGCATCGACGGCGATTTGCTTGATGCCGTGTACATCCTTGCCGAACACCACGCGGCGCTGCAGTTCAGAGGTTGAATTGTAGAAGTGGATGATCGGCTTGTTGGCGCCTTCCAGTGCTTCAAACGTGCGGGTGATCAGTTCCGGGCGGCACTGCACCAGCACCTGCAGGGACACGTCGTCAGGCACATTGCCCTGTTCCACGCACCAGCGGGCGAAATCAAAGTCGGTCTGCGAGGCCGACGGGAAACCGATTTCGATTTCCTTGAAGCCCATTTCGAGCAGCAGCTTGAACATGCGGGCCTTGCGGTCGTGGCCCATGGGGTTGACCAGCGACTGGTTGCCATCGCGCAGATCCACCGAACACCAGATCGGCGCCTTCTCGATGGTCTTGCCCGGCCAGGTGCGGTCAGGGATATTGATGGTCGGGTAAGGGCGATACTTCACGCTCGCGTCGTTCATGCCCTTGGAAATATTGGTGATCTTGCCGTCCATGTCGCGTCCTCCTTGCGCAGTCCGCGGGCGTCTGGAGCCATCGGCGGGTGCGCGGCCCTCAAGGGCCTAAATCCAGTATAAAATGAGATTTCGAGATGAGGAGCGTTTGCGCCAGCGGGCTTTCGGCCGCCGGGCGCTCCTCACTGGACCCGGCAACCGCGTGTAAGGTCGAGGCTAAGAAGCGAGAGTGCACCGCACGGCGAGGCCTTCGCAGAAATCTGCGCGCTCATGCCGGAAATGGTTTCAATGCGGTTGCTCATGGCGACGTGTATAAACAGCGGCTGGCGGTCTGACAAGTGATCTTGTGCGGTACGGCCTTATTTTCCGACCCTGCCGGTCTCCAGCCTTTCGGCGATCCATTTAGCCATAAGGGACTGACGCGTCATGCCAAGGCGTGCTGCCTCCGCATCCACTCTGCGCAAAACCTTTTCAGGAAGATCGATATCGACATGGACCATTTCCAAGCCGGGACGGCCAGCCTTCGACCAGTCGATATAATCGTCCAAATCTTCGCCATCGTCGAATTTCTTGTCGAAATCTTCAGCGTTGATCGTCTTCATAACGCTGCTTCTCCTTGTCTCTGGAACGCCTGACGGAAATGATTCGCAACCGGTCATTCCTGTAGGTGTAAACCGCGCTCCAGCACTTTCCTCGCAATTGCGCGATCATAATATACCGCTCTTCCGAAGTGGTTTCGAGAGGAACGACGAGTCTTTTCTTGTCCAGCCAAAGCGCTCTTGCTTCGACGAAATCTATTCCATGTTTGTCTTTGTTACTTTCACTTTTGGCAGGATCGAATTCGAAATCCATAAATAATATTTCTTTAAAACAATAAGCATCCTATCTAACCACGCTTCACCACCCGCTGCAACGCCATCATCAAACCGCCGCCAATCAGCCCCCAGAACGCCCCGGAAACGCCGGCGAAAGAGAGGCCGGACGCCGTGATGAGGAAGGTGATGGCCGCCGCTTCACGGGTTTCCGGCTCCTTGAAGGCCGCGACGGCCGACCCGGAAAAGGCGCCGACCAGCGCCAGCCCCGCTACTGCCTGAATGAGGACAGGCGGCGCCAGCGCCACGAAGGCCGTGACGGCACCGGCCAGCAGGCCGAAGATGATATAACCGACACCGGCGATGATGGCCGCCCAGTAGCGCCGTTTCGGATCGGGATGGGCATCCTCGCCCGCGCACATCGCGGCCGTGATTGCCGCAAGATTGACCGCGTGGCCGCCGAAGGGCGCTGAAAGCAGCGAGAAAAAACCGCTCGCGGCGAAAAGCGGTCCTGGCTGCGGATCGTAATGATTGACCTTCAGCACCGCGATGCCCGGGATGTTCTGCGAGGCCATGGTGACGATGAAGAGCGGCAGCGCGATGGAGACGACGGCGTGCAGGCTGAAGGTGGGCGTCACCCATTCCATCGGCGGCGTCAGCGATTGCGCCACGCTGTCGAGAGCGCCCACAGGAATATCGACACCAAAGATCATCACCAGCACGAAGGCCGCAAGCGCCGCGGGCACGGCGAAAAGCCGCCGGAACGCCCCCACCACGATCCAGGCGAGGATGATCGGCAGGCCGAGCGCCGGGTTGAAACCGATTGCCTTGATCGGTGCATAACACAGGCCGATGATAACCCCGGAGAGCATGGCATTGGCAAGCGGCGCGGGAATGGAGGCCACCGCCCGTCCGAGCGGTTTGAACAGCCCGGCAACGATGATCAGGATCGCGCAGACGACAAAGCCGCCGACAGCCGCCGGGAACCCACCCTCGATCACCCCCGTGGTCGCTAGCAGGGCGCCTCCGGGCGTCGACCAGGCCATGCTGATGGGCATCCTTGTGGCGAAGGACAGAATGATGGCACACAGGCCCATCGCCACCGAAAGCACCATCAGCCCCGATGCCGCCTGGAAATCCGTCGCACCGACAGCCTTCAGGCCCTGCAATATGACGGCGAAAGAGCTGGCAAAACCGACAAAGGCGGTCAGGCAGCCCATGAACAGGCTCTGGACGGAAAAATCTTTCAGCATGGCGGTTCCCGGATCTTCTGTTTCTTCTGAAGATCAAAAAACCCAACCGCTGGCAAGATGCGCGGCGGGCGAACAGGTACGCCTCACCACCGCAGCAGGCGTGAACCGGCAAAAGCGCCGATCACACCGGTCACGAGAATGCCGAGCGAGTACCAGATCAGCACGAAAGCCATGCCGTTTTCTGTGCAAAACCACGAATAGACCCAGGCCCCCGCCGCACCGGCCGCAAGGCCGGCGGCAAAACCCGCAAGCGTGGGATCGGCGGGAGCAGAGCGTTTGAGAACTGCGAAATTCGCCAGAAACAAAGGCAGCGCGAAAGCGACGATCAGGAGCGGGCAATGCAGCGCCGATGACCCGAGAATGAGAGTGCGATAGGTGCCCGGCAGGGCAAATCCAAGCTGGACGAGCGCTATGACAGACATGGCGACAAAAATCACGGCAAGCCAGGCGAACAGGCCGCCTCTGTCGCCATCCGGCCGCGCAAGACGCATGACGGCCAGAAATGCCGTCAGGGCCAGCAGGGCATTATAGGCGGATTTGACCCAGAAACCGGGTTCGGTCATCGCGTCACTCATATCCCTGCGCAGCCCCAGAAAGAGGAGCATCATGACGAGCGAGAAGCCGAGCGCCGGCAAGGCGGCGCGCACCAGCCTGCGCTCCAGCGCAAAGGCGGTTACGGGTTTCAGATCACCCGCCAGTTTTTCGATGATGTCTTCCGTCTTCCTCATGTGTCCCCCCGCAACTTTGCCGCCAGGACTTTCAGCGTTCTGTGAATACCGACCCTCGCCGCAAGCTCGGTCTGGCCGGATTTTTCCGCCGCTTCGGCGATCGACTGGCCTTCGAGCTTTACCCTTCGGATAAGATCGCGTTGCCGCTCCGGCAACTCATCGAGCAGCCGCTCCACATCCATGCGGGCCATGACCGCATCGACGGACGGCTCCGCCTCCAGTGTTTCGTCGAGTTCGACTTCCGAGAGCATGCGCCTGCCCCTGCCCCTGTAGTGATCGATGAGCTTGTAGCGCGCTATCGAGAAGAACCATGCCGTAAACGGTCGCGCACGATCGTAGGTCTCCCGCTTGGCGTGAAGGGACAACAGAGTTTCCTGCACAAGATCTTCCACATCGGCTCGAGCCGCATCGGCCATACGCCGGCCGTAATAGGCGACCAGCAGCCGCCTCAAGGCATGGAGCAAATGCCTGTAGGAGGCTTCGTCCCCATCAAGGGAACGCAGCATCAGCATTTTCAGTGTTTCTTCCGAAGGGCTGCCAGTCATCGTCACTATCGGGTTATTCGCAATCCGCAGGGTATTGTTACATAGTGGCTTTAAAAAAATCTCGCCCGAACTTGTCGTCACAACCGCGTGAAGATGTAACGGTCGGCTGGTCGCGGCCGAATGGACAATCGTGAACTCCCGGCACGATGCCGGCGGACACACAACGACGTCCAGAGGAGACCTTCATGACCCGCATCTTTACCGCCATTGCCACCGCCTCCCTCTTATCCGCTCTGTCCTTCGCCGGCATCGCCCATGCCGACAGCATGAAAACCGATACGATGAAGAAGGATACCATGCATGGTGACATGATGAAGGCGGAGACGATGAAGAAAGACGGCATGTCCATGGCCGGCAAAAAGGACTGCATGCACAAGGCCGGCATGCAAAAGGACAAGATGAAAAAGGCCGAGATGATAAAGACCTGCGACATGATGAAATAAACGCAGGCGTGGTCGCAAAACACACCCGCCACCCTCAACGCAAAAAGCCCGCGCCGGTTTTCACCGACGCGGGCTTTCTCAACTGAAAATCGGGAACTCAGAGTTCCGACTGGCTTTCGACGATCTTGCCGACGAGGCCATAATCCTTGGCGTCTTCTGCGCTCAGCCAGTAATCGCGGTCGATATCCTTGGCGATCTTTTCTTCGTTCTGGCCGGTGGCCTTGGAGAAGATCTTGATCAGGCGCTGGTTCATCTTGATGATTTCGCGCGCCTGGATTTCGATGTCGGATGCCATGCCGCGCGTACCGCCGGAGGGTTGGTGCAGCAGGAAGCGGGTGTTGGGCAGGCAGAGGCGACGTTCCTTCGGCACGGAAACGTAGATCAGCGCGCCGGCGGAGGCGACCCAGCCCGTACCGATGATCGTGACCTTCGGCTTGATGAACTTGATCATGTCATGGATGGAATCACCCGATTCGACATGGCCACCCGGCGAATTGACGTAAACGCGAATGTCGTCGTCGCTGGCGGCGGCAAGAGCCACGAGCTGCGTGCAGACCTTCTGCGCCAGTTCCTGCGTGATGCCACCATAGATGAAGATCGAACGCGACTTGAAAAGATTCGCTTCCGTTTCCTTGCCGATCGGCAGTTCCTTGCTCTTGTCGTCTTCGTCTTCGTTCATCAACGGCTCTCTCCAGCAAAATTCGTGCATGCCTTTCGGACATAGTGCGACTTGTTACGTAAGGCAATGAGCAAAAAAGACAAGGTTCGCGCCTGAACAATAAACAGCACCCCCGGCAGATGACGCATGGACAGCGCGTTCGTCTTCGCGATATCGTGAGCGTCTCATTGCAGTGCCGCACTGCGGGAACCCCAAGATACCCGGTGAGCGGCGATAATCTTAAGAGGGAACCATGCTGAAAAGACTAAGCCTTGCCGCTGCGGCACTCGGCCTTACCACCCTGCCCGCCTTCGCCCATCTGAACCCGGAAGAACACGGCTCCTTCATGGCCGGCGTCTCCCACCCCTTCTTCGGCGCGGACCATATTCTGGCGATGGTGGCCGTCGGCATCTGGGCCTCGCAGATCGCCGTGGCGCAAAACGACCGCAAGGCGTTGTGGATTGTGCCTTCCGCTTTCGTCGGCACCATGGCCGCGGGTTTCCTGATGGCCGTTCTGGGAATCGGCCTTCCCTTCGTCGAACCGGCCATTCTGGCCTCCGTCATCGGCCTTGGCCTGCTGGTTGCCATGGCGGCTAGGCTTCCCACGGCAGCGGCGGCCGCCGTCGTTGGTGCTTTCGCCCTTTTCCACGGCCACGCCCATGGCGGTGAACTCGGCAGCGCCGGCGCCCTGCAATTCGGCATCGGCTTCATGATCGCCACCGCAATCCTGCACGTTGCCGGTATCGCGCTCGGCCTCGGCATCGCCCGTTTCGGCTCGGTCGCCAGCCGCACCATCGGCGCGCTGACGGCAATTGCCGGCCTCTCGCTTGCCTTTGGCGGCTGAGGATCATTACCGAAATTTAAACTTCGGACCGCTTTGAAAAGCCCGAATTGTGACCTACCTCCTTATCGTGGATTTACGTTTCACGGTAAGGAGGCATCATATGTCACCGGAAGAAAGCCAGCTTCTCAAGGGGCTGTTCGACAGGACCAAAACCGCATCCGCCACTCCGCGTGACCGCGAGGCGGAAACATTGATCGCAGACGCCGTGCGCGATCAGCCCGCAGCTCCCTATTACCTCGCCCAGGCGGTGATCGTTCAGGAAAAGGGCCTGGAAGCGGCAGCAGCCCATATCAAACAGCTCGAGGACCGCATCCATGCGCTGGAAAGCGGTAGCAGCGCTCCGCAGGCGGCGGCGCAGGGCGGTTTCCTCAGCTCCATCTTCGGCACCGGCCAGCCGCAGCCGCCCGCGCCAACACCAGCCCCTGCGGCCGCACCAAGCTCCTGGCGCAACGATACCGCCGGCCAGACAGCCGGCCCTTGGGGGCCACCTGCCGGTCAGCAGTCAGCCGGCCCCTGGGGCCAGCAGGCCGCCGTCGTCGGACGTTCAGGTGGCGGCTTTCTGCAGGGCGCGCTCGGCACCGCCGCAGGTGTCGCCGGCGGCATGCTGCTTGCCAATTCGCTAAGTGGCATTTTCGGCAGCCACATGTCGTCGCTCGGCCTTGGCTCGCCCTTCGGCGGCGGCAATGCCGCGGGTAATGCCCCTGTCGAGGAAACCGTCATCAACAACTATTACGGTGACAGCGCCAGCCCGCAGAACAATGACGATGATGATATCCAGCAGGCTGACTACGATGACAGCGCCGACGACATGCATTCCGATTCAGGCGACGACGGTTCGTTCGCCTGAACCTTCAAGCACATAAAACCGGATCAGCCGCGACCGCGATAGGGGGCAACGCCCTGATCCGGCAGCCATACACCCTCGGGCGCGGCTCCCGTCTGCCAGAAGACGTCGATCGGAATGCCGCCGCGCGGATACCAGTAGGCGCCGATGCGCAGCCATTTCGGCTGCAGCAGCTCCACCAGCCGCTTGGCGATATAGACCGAGCAATCCTCATGGAATGCGCCGTGATTGCGGAAGGATTGCAGAAACAGCTTCAGCGACTTCGATTCCACCAGGAAATCGCCCGGAATATAATCGATGACGATATGGGCGAAATCCGGCTGGCCGGTCATCGGGCACAGCGAGGTGAATTCGGGCGCGGTGAAGCGCACGACATAATCGGTGCCGGCATTGCCGTTCGGCACTTTTTCAAGAACGGCCTTTTCCGGGCTCTCTGGTGTATCGACCTTCGTGCCCAGCTGCGACAGGCCGGAAACATCCGTCACGGACATGGAAAACTCCTGATAATTCAAATCCGGATTATTGAGACCCGGACTGTTCAAACGATGACTTTGACGCCATGCGCCTTTTCGCCTTCCGGCTCGACGTGAACGGCAAGGCTGGCGCCCGGTATGACGTCCCTTATGGCATCTTCAAGGCGGTCGCAAATATCATGCGCCTCCCGCACCGTCATTGCGGCCGGAACAACCACATGGAAATCGATGAAGGCGGCCGAACCCGCGCGTCGGGTCCTCAGATCATGCACGCCGATGACGCCGCCGCAATTTTCGGCGATCGCCTTTTTGATCGCCTCGTCCTCTTCCGGCTCCACAGCCCGGTCCATCAATCCGCCAAGCGAATGGATGATGACCTTGGAGCCCTGGAACAGGATGTTGATGGCGACCAGTATGGCAAGCAGCGGATCGAGAATGGCATAACCCGTCATCAGCGCCAGAACGAGGCCGACAAGAACGCCGACCGAGGTCACGACGTCAGACATGATGTGGTGACCGTCAGCCGCAAGCGCGGGCGAAGAATGCTTTTTACCAACGCGGATCAGGATCGTCGCCCACACCGCGTTGATAGCGCCGGCCACAGCGTTGATGGCCAGACCGAGGACCGGGGCTTCCGGCAGCCTGGGATTGAAAAGAGCACCCCAGGCCTCCTGCACGATCAAAAGTGCTGCTACGACGATCAACACGCCTTCCACGACAGCGGAAATATACTCCGCCTTATGGTGGCCGAACTGGTGGTCGTCATCGGCCGGCTTCTGGGCGTAGCGAATGACGAAATAAGCGATGAAGGCCGCGACGACATTGACGGTCGATTCCAGACCGTCGGACAGAAGTGCGACCGAGCCCGTGACCCACCAGGCCACGAGTTTCAGGCCAAGCACACCGAAAGAAAGCGGAATGCCCCAGAATGCGAGCTTCCTGACCAGCGCATTGCCTTCATTGTTCATTTTCTGCCCCCGTGCGGATGCGAACGAATTGCATGATCCATTGCCAAAACGCACGAACCGCGCGCACGGGGTCTCCGTGCGCGCGGTTCGCTATTGGCGTTTCATATCGTTCAAACTGCAGGCGAGGTCAAGAGCCGGAGAGTGACGGCCCGGACCTCAATCCCCGTCTTTTTGCTCACAGAAACGAATGCGGTTGCCGAACGGATCGATGACTTCCATGACATCGCCCCAGGGCAGTTCTTCCACACCCGGATTGAGGAAGCGATATTTTTTAGCCACCAGTTCTTTTTGAAAGGCGTGAACGCCCCGCATGGTGACGAACATGTTGGAACCCGGCGTTGCATCACCGTGATGGCCGCTGAGGTGAAGCCCCATTCCGGCCCGCGAAACCTGCATGTAAAGCGGAAAGTTTTCACCAAAACGATGTTCCCAGTCGACCTCGAAACCGAGAAAATCGACATAAAACTCCCGCGCCTTGGCCTCGTCGAAAATTCTGACGATCGGGAATATCCGCGCGAAGCCGATTTCCCCGACGGTTTGCGTTCCGGCATCTCCCATGCTGCCTACCCCTTTACAGACCGCAAAGTGAAACCGGCCGCAACAGGTGCGGCCGGTCTGATCAGCTTATTCGGCTGCGACGATCTTGCCGTCCTGCCACTTGAACAGCGTGAAGGCCTGTGAGGTCAGATCGCCGTTCTCACCATAGGTGACCTTGCCGATTGCGGTCGGGAAAGCCTCGCCGCTCTTCAGAACCTTGGCGACCGCTTCGGAATCCTTGGCGCTTCCGGCCTTTTCGATACCGCCCTTCAAGACTTCGACAGCGGCATAGGCGTTGAGCGTGAAGGCTTCCGCCGGAATGTTGGCGGCCTTCAGGGCTTCGGCAGCGGCCTTGGAATCATCGTTCTTCAGGGCGTCGGAAGCGTTGGTGAAGATCGTGCCTTCGCCGGCCTTCGCGCCGATGTTCCAGAATTCGCTGTTCGACAGGCCGTCACCGCCGATAACGGCAGCCTTGGCGCCGACATCCTTCAGCTGGCGCACCAGAAGACCGGCTTCCGGGTGGTAACCGCCGAAATAGACGATGTCGACATTCTCCGACTTGAGGCGGGTCGTCAGCGCACCGAGGTCTTTTTCGCCCGGTGTCAGCGCATCATAGAGAACTTCGGTCACGCCACCGGCATTCAACGTCGCCTTGAAGGAATCCGCAAGACCCTTACCGTAAGCGCCCTTGTCGTGAATGATGGCGATTTTCTTGTCCTTGAGGTTGGCGAGAACATATTTCGCCGCAACCTCGGCCTGCTGGTCGTCACGACCGCAGGTGCGGAAGACGTTGGAAAGACCACGATTGGTCAGGCCCGGCGCGGTCGCCGTCGGCGTGACCATCAGGACACCGTTCTCGGCAAAGACATCCGATGCCGGAATGGCAACGCCCGAGGTTACCGGACCGACAACGAAGTGAATGCCTTCGGCAACAAGCTGGTTGGCCGCGGAAACGCCCTGCTTGGGCTCGCCGCCATCGTCAGCGAGCTTCAGCACGACCTGTTCGCCGAGGATGCCGCCCTTTTTGTTGATTTCATTGACTGCCGTCTGGGCGCCATTCTTGACCTGGTCGCCATAGGCGGCAACGGGGCCGGTGAGCGGCGCAATAAGGCCGATGACGATTTCGGCATGGGCAAGGGGTGCGAATGCGAAGGACGCTGCAAGCGTCACGCTGGTCAATGTCTTCAGTTTCATCCTGGTGTCTCCTTGGAAATGGGGCCTCGCCCCGATGAGCGCCATGGGCGTCGACCGAATGAAACTATCGGACGCCTCCCGGCGAAAACTCGTTCCATGTTTGAATTCCGAGCCTTCCTTTCAACTCATACGGAAGGTTTGATGATTTATGCAAGTCACCTTTGCTGGATAAGCTCTATTAGCGTTAAATCATTCGCCGGGCCGGCCGGGATCGCCCTTCTGAACGGGCAAACCGGCCCTGCCTAAATGCTTGGCGTTTGGCCGCCGCTGGAGGATAATACGCCATGATCGCAGCAGATGAAGAGTTTCTGACGGGCCTGCCCGTCTTCCGGCATTTTGAAGACGTGGCCGACCCGGCGCTTTACCGCGCCCTGCCGCCGGGTTGGGGGCTGGCCATTGCCGATATCGTGGATTCGACCGCAGCAATCGGCACCGGCCGCTACAAGGCCGTAAACATGGCGGGCGCCGCGGTGATATCGGGCGTCTCGAACAGCCTCGGCCGTCATGACCTGCCTTTCGTCTTCGGCGGCGATGGCGCCGCCGTTGCGGTGCCGCCCCATGGTCTGCCCGTCGTGCGCACCGCCCTTTCGAATGTGCAGCGCTGGGTGAAGGACGATCTCGACCTTGCGATGCGCGTGGCGCTGGTTCCCGTCGAGGATATTCGCGAGAATGGTTTCGATGTCAGCGTCGCCCGCTTTCAGGCAAGCGAGGATGTTTCCTACGCCATGTTTTCAGGCGGCGGCAACAGCTGGGCGGAAGCGCGGATGAAGGAGGGGCAATATGCCCTGCCCGCAGCCGAAGCGGGTGAGCGCCCGGACCTGACAGGACTTTCCTGTCGCTGGAACCCCATTCCGGCCTCCCACGGCAAGGTGGTATCTATCATCGCCGTGCCGGGGCCGTCGCGGGACATGCCGGCATTCCGCCAGCTGGTCATCGACCTCGTCGATCTCGCCGAGCAGGATGCGAGACACGGCCACCCCGTGCCGGAAGATGGGCCGAAACTCGGCTTCGTGCGCGAGGGTCTCGGCCTCGAGGCCCGGGCCGGCGCTGCCTATCACGATGTCTGGGGCAAGACGCGCCGTTCACTGCGCATTCTCGGCGAAAACCTGCTCGTCAATCTTCTCAGCGTGACAAGACTATCGCTCGGGCAGTTCAGCGCCATGCGTTACCGTCGTTCGGTGGCCAGCAACACCGATTTCAGGAAATTCGACGACGGCCTGAAAATGACTGTCGATATCGATATCACGCGGCTCGAAAAAATACGCGCGCGGCTGGAATCGGGCCGCCTGTCGGGGAGCTGTTATTACGGCCTGCACGAGCAGGATGCCGCATTGATGACCTGCATCGTGCCCTCTCCACTTTCCAGGGACCATATGCATTTCGTCGATGGCGCCGATGGCGGATATGCCGCGGCGGCAAGCCGCCTCAAGGCGCAGATACAGGCCGCTGCACCGATCTGACAACGCACCCCTCGTCACGCCGGGGCCCAGGACGCACCACACGCCGATCTTCCGCTAGCTGAAAAAGCTGGAGGACCTGATCCCGGTCTCCGTCGTCGATCCGCTCACGCGGGAAGACCGCTTGAACAGAAAAACCGGCGTCATGCGCCGGTTTCAATGAGGTGATGCTGCCGGACCTTAAAAGGACCGTGGGATCAGGCTGCGGTCTTGCTGCTCTTCTGCGCCTGGCAGTAGATTTCCTCGAGGGAAGAAAGGATTTTCTTCACGGATTCGGAATTGCTGGAATAATAGATGGTCTGCGCATCCCGTCGTGTCTTGACCAGCCGCTGGGCACGCAATTTCGAAAGATGCTGCGAGAGAGCGGACTGGCTGAGACCAACCTGTGAGGCGAGAACACCGACCGGCACTTCCGTATCCACCAGCGTGCACAAGATCATCAGGCGCTTGGGGTTTGCCATTGCTGAGAGCAAGTCTGCAGCCGCGATGCTATGTTCCGACAGAGATTGGTTATCCATACGCTCAAGTCTCCTGATGACAGTCGGAAAGACGGTCATGGTGGCTATAATAGGTGTTCCAAAAGGTGTTTTTATAATTCGGTTGATACGTTGTATATACCTAAATCTTGCTTACATCGTGTCCCTTTCAACGACTATTCTTCACTGGTTTTGCACTAAAGGCATCGTGACCAAATTATTGGCGTTTTGCCTATTTTTTGTGAATTCAATGTTAAATTCATGTATTAGTATCAGTATTTATAAGCAATAAACGATCAAAAGTTGAGCACTGAAATCTTAACGCTTGATGCCGGGTTTCCGGGTCGCAATCTATTACCACCTTAAATTTAGCAACGCTCCAAAGAATCTAGATTAACTTTGCGCAATTTTCTCTAAGTTTGCAATATGATTTTTATTAGTAATTATTTTAATGCATAACTTGTGATGTCAAAAATATTCTTTGCTACCGTGGGAAGGTATAACTTGCGGTATATGGATGTTTCCGGAAAAGCGAAAGGGCTCTCCGCGACGGAAAGCCCTCTCTTTTTTTAACGAAGCGAATCACTATTTTTTGCGGTGACGCGTCAGCCCCGCCACGACTTCATCCGCGGAGATCGTACCGACGATCGCACCGTTATCGACAACGCCGATCGCACCTGAGTGTTTGGACAGTGCATCGAGAATATCGATCAGTGGCGATGATGGACGGGCGGTGGCGGCGACAGCCATCTGGCCGTTGCGTTCGTCCACGCCCCGCTTCATCACGTCAGCCGCCGTCAGCATCGAGATCGGATTCATGTTCTGCACGAAATCCGCGACATAGGGCGTGGCCGGCTCCTTGACGATCTGCTGCGGGGTTCCGCACTGGATGATGTGCCCGCCTTCCATCATGGCGATGCGGTTGCCGATGCGGAAGGCCTCATCGAGATCATGGCTGACGAAGAGAATGGTTTTCTTCAGCCGGCTCTGGAATTCCAGGAGCTCGTCCTGCAGGCGGCTTCTGATGAGGGGATCGAGCGCCGAGAACGGCTCGTCCATCAAAAGAATGGGCGCGCCGGTGGCAAACGCCCGGGCCAGCCCCACACGCTGCTGCATACCGCCGGAAAGCTCTCCCACCTTGCGGTCGGCCCAGGCGGAAAGGTTCACCAGTTCAAGCTGCTCGGCCACCATGCGCTTGCGCTCGGCTTCCGGCACGCCGGACAGTTCGAGCCCGAAGCCGACATTGTCGGCGACATTGCGCCAGGGCAGCAGGCCAAATTGCTGGAAGACCATGGAAACCGTATGCATGCGCAGGTCGCGCAGCGCTTTCGCCGGACAACGATAGGGATCGACATAACCGGACTTGGTCTTCACGCTGACACTGCCGCGCACGACGGGCGCAAGCCCGTTGACGGCCCTGACCAGGGTCGACTTGCCCGAACCGGAAAGCCCCATCAGCACGAGAATCTCGCCTTCGCTGACCGAGAGCGAGGCATTGGCGACACCGAGGACAAGCCCGGTCTCGGCATTAATCTCGTCGCGCGTGCTGCCCTTGTCGATCAGCGGCAGCGCCGCGTCTGGCCGGTCGCCGAAGACGATATCGACATTTCCGAAGATAATGGCGTCACTCATAGATCATCCTCCGTACCGGGAAGGCGGAAAAGCCGGTCGAGAACGATCGCCAGTATGACGATGCAAAGCCCCGCTTCGAAACCCATGGCGATATTGACCGTGTTCAAGGCACGCACCACTGGCACGCCGAGACCATTGGCGCCCACCAGGGCGGAAATGACCACCATCGACAGCGATAGCATGATCGTCTGGGTGAGACCGGCCATGATCTGCGGTGCGGCGAACGGAAGCTCAACCTTGCGCAGCACCTGCGATGGCGTTGCGCCAAAGGCGACAGCCGCCTCCACCAGCGCCGGCGGCGTCGAGACGATGCCGAGGCGCGTGAGCCGCACCGGGGCGGGAATGGCGAAGATGACGGTGGCAATCAGCCCCGGAACCATGCCGAGGCCGAACAGCACCAGCGCCGGAATGAGATAAACGAAGGTTGGGATGGTCTGCATCAGGTCCAGCACCGGGCGCATGCCGGCATAGATCCACTTGCGCCGCGCCGCCAATATGCCGAGCGGTATGCCGATGATCATGCACACGGCGCTGGCGGCGATGACCAGGGCCAGCGTTTCCGTCGTCGCTTTCCAGTATCCGAGATTGATGATGAACAACAGGCCGAGTGCGGTGAAGATGGGCATGCCGACCGAGCGGCGCGTCCAGGCCGAAAGCGCCGTCACGATCGCGACGATGATCAGCGGATGCGGCGCCTGCAGCACATAAAGCAGGGCGTTGATGACGCTTTGGAAAATGAAGGAGAGCCAATCGAAGAAAAAAGCAAGATTGCCGGTCAGCCAGTCGATGGCCTCCTTGGCATATCGGCCGACAGGCAGGCGGTTTTCAGGAGCGCTGAGCCATTCCACGGTAAGAAAAGACCTTTCGTGAATGAGAGCAATTCCAGCAAAAAAGCAGAGCGGTTTTGCGTCCGGAATTGCGCAGACAACAAAGAAACGGAGGATTCCGGTGATCCCGTGTCACCGGAATTGCTCCAATGCAGAACGACGACCGGCAGCGTGTCTGCCGGGCGCGGTGCAGATACATGGCCTTCTATGCGAGGAAAATTCGCGCGCAAGGTCATGCATGGGCATCGTATTTCCCGCTGCATCCGACCTGCCGCGCAGGCCGGGTACAGTCATGCATCGTCTTGCGGCTTAAAGGCCGAGAGCCTTCTTGACGGTGGGCAGGGCATCGGCGCTGCCATCCTTGGTCTTGACGTTGGCGAGCCAGGGCTCGATCGCCGCCGGATTGGCCTTCAGCCAGGCGGTCGCAGCCGCCTCACCCTCGAGACCGTCATTCAGGATCTTGCCCATGATCTCGTTTTCCATGGGCAGCGAAAATTGCAGGTTCTTGAGAAGGACGCCGACATTCGGGCATTCCTCAACATAACCCTTGCGGACATTGGTATGGATCGTCGCGCCGCCGAGATTGGGGCCGAAGACTTCGTCGCCGCCGGTCAGATAGGTCAGCTTGAAATTCGCATTCATCGGATGCGGTTCCCAGCCGAGGAACACGATCGGCTCACCGGATTTTTCGGCGCGGGCCACCTGGGAGAGCATGCCTTGTTCGGAGGATTCCACCACCTCGAAGGACTTCAGTCCGAAACTGTCCTTGGCGACCATGTCGAGGATCAGGCGATTGCCGTCATTGCCGGGCTCGATGCCATAGATTTTGCCGCCGAGTTCGGCGCTATGGGCAGCGATGTCCTTGAAATCCTTGATGCCGAGTTCGGCACCCTTGGCATTGGTCGCCAGCGTGTACTTCGCGCCGGTCAGGTTTTCCCTGAGCGTTTCGACCGATTTGTCTGCACGGTAGGGCGCGATATCACCTTCCATGGTCGGCATCCAGTTGCCGAGGAAGACGTCGATATCCTTGTTTTTCAGGGATGTGTAGGTAACGGGTACGGAGAGAAGCTTGACGTCGGTTTCATAGCCAAGGCTTTTCAGAATCACGGTGGCGGTCGCCGTCGTGGCGGTGATGTCGGTCCAGCCGACATCGGAGAAACGCACCGTGCCGCAGCTTGCCGGTTCGGCGGCAACGGCCGCGCTGAACGTCATGGAGGAGATTGCTGCAGCCAAGGCCAGACAGCGAGTTCTATTTGCAAACATTGTTTGCTCCCTGTTTTTTCGTTCCCTTGCCATTATCAATATCTTCCGGACACAATCAACTCGCGTGCATTTGCGTGCTTTGGCCCCCCGTTTGCGACAAAATCGTGAAAATAACCGCCTTTTCGCCGATCCGATTCGCTGAAAGGTCAGGTTGCGGAAATCTGTGTTTTTCCCTCGATGGCACTTTTCAACCCGCTTTTCCGCAGTCAAAAGACGCGGCATATGGCATCGGCGCAAAACGAGAATCGCTTTTGTGGGACGCGATGTGCCGTTTAATAGATTGAAGCATTGTGAAGCGTCCGCAGACGTAAGGCGCTCCGGGAGTGGATGATGGCAAAACTCTATTTCAATTATTCGACGATGAATGCCGGCAAATCGACCATGCTGCTGCAGGCGTCCTACAATTATCAGGAACGCGGCATGCGCACGCTGATCTTCACGGCTGCCTTTGACGATCGGGCGGGCGTCGGCCGCGTTGCCTCGCGCATCGGCCTGTCCTCCGAGGCCCGGACCTTCGATGAAAATACCGACCTGTTCGCAGAGGTATCGGCACTGCACGCGGAAGCACCTGTCGCCTGCGTTTTCATCGACGAAGCCAATTTCCTCTCCGAGCATCATGTCTGGCAGCTTGCCAATATTGCCGACCGGCTGAACATTCCGGTCATGACCTATGGCCTGCGCACGGATTTCCAGGGCAAACTCTTCCCGGCCTCGAAGGAACTGCTCGCCATTGCCGACGAGCTTCGCGAAATCCGCACCATCTGCCATTGCGGCCGCAAGGCGACGATGGTGGCCCGCTTCGACAGTGAAGGAAGGGTCGTGACGGAAGGTGCCCAGATCGAGGTCGGCGGCAACGGAAAATACGTTTCCTTCTGCCGCCGCCACTGGGTGGAAACGTTTAACGGCGGCTGACCCGCTGCGTCCGGTTGCCGCATTTGATTTTTCGCAAAGATGGCTTGTTCGCTCCTGCGCTAAGACGACGGGGACACATTCGCGTGGATGTGCTTTCTCTCAGGAGCAAAACTATGCAGAACAGAACTGCCAAATTCGCCGGCCTCGTCATCGTCGCAGCTCTTTGCGCTTTTCCCGCTTTCTCCGCCGAAATCGAAGTGAAGATGCTCAACAAGGGCAGCGACGGTCAGGCGATGGTCTTTGAACCCGCGACCGTCAAGGCCGCCATCGGCGACGTCATCACCTTCGTGCCGGTCGATAAGGGCCATGATGCGGCAGCCGTGAAGGACATGATCCCCGAGGGCGTTGCCGAGTTCAAGGGCAAGATGAACGAGGCGGTGAAAGTGACGGTCGAGAAGGAAGGCGCTTACGTCGTCAAATGCACCCCGCATCTCGGCATGGGCATGGTGGCGCTCGTCGTTGTCGGCGATGCGACGCCAGCCAATCTGGACGCCGTCAAGAATGGCAAACTGCCGAAAAAGGCACGCGACCGGCTGAATGAGGAGATCGCCAAGCTCGGTCTCTAACCTCATATTGCCTCGGTTCCGTGCCGCCCCTGTTGCTCCGGCATCATCGACATGCCGCAGCGGCCGGCGCGGACCGCAGGTTGAGAAAAGTTTCGCAATCATGTTGTATCCCGGTTGACCGGGACATATCTGGAAGACAGTAAATGACCGCGGTTGATATGGAGCGCCGAAGGGCGCCCGGCCGAGCCGCGGATTTTTCTTCCCGCATCCGGCCCACGGGCAGAGGAGACTATGACGACATGATAGACCGGATCACCGCTTTGATTCAGGCAGGCTTCAGCGCCATCGGCAGGGCCGCCGGTCTTCTCGTCGCATGGCTTTTGTGGCCCTTCATGGCCGCGCATGGCTGGTACAGCCGCCGCAACTGGCTCATCAAGGGCCCGATCGCTCTGATCGTCATCCTGCTGGCCGGTTTCTACGGATATTTCGTCTGGCAAACCCAGGTCTGGACGAATTTCGATCCGGATTATATTTCCCGCTACAAACTGGCCGAACGCACCGTGCCACCCGGACAGGAATTGCCGACCGCAACCCCTGCTGCCGCCGCCGGCGCAACCGGCGTTGCGGCAAACACCTCAGCACCCGTGTGCCAGCGCTCGGCCATCGTGGATGCGGCCGCCGATCTTACCGACTTCAACGTCAACCAGAACGCATGGATTTCCTCCATGCTGCTCTATCGCCTCGGCCTCTTCGGCATGGAGTGGGACAGCACGCCGTTTCTCGATAACAAGGCGTCATTCCAGCGTGGCGTAAACCAGGCCGTTCGCCGTACCTCGGTGGAGCTGGTGGATACGCTCGGCCGCGTGCGCGGCACCTCCGGCATCAACAACAATCTCCAGGAAGCGCGCGGGAACATGCAGTTCAGCGAATATTCCTGGTATTTCGGCCTTGATCCCTTCGGTCCGAAGACACCGACCCCCAGCTATTACCGCGCCGCCATCCGCAGCTTCCAGGCCTTCAACGGCGAACTCACCGCCTGCAAGGCCGTCTTCGATACCCGCGCCGACAACCTGATCCAGTTCATCGACCGTATTTCCGGCGATATCGGCTCCACGTCTGCAATTCTGCGCGAACGCTCGGAAAACTATAATGGCGGCTGGTTCGACACCCGCGCCGATGACCGTTTCTGGTTCGCCTATGGCCAGCTTTATGGTTATTACGGCGTGCTTTCCGCCGCCGGAGCCGACTTCGCGCAGGTCATCCGCGAGCGCAACCTGACCAATCTCTGGAACGACACGCTGTTGCAGACCCGTGCGGCATTGCGCATCCAGCCGGCCATCATTTCCAACGGCGAGGAAAGCGGCTGGATCATGCCTTCGCACCTTGCCACCATGGGATTTTACGTTCTGCGGGTTCGCTCGAACCTCGTCGAGCTTCGCTCGGTTCTCGACCGGTGATAGGAAAGCCGGCCCCGCGCGGCCGGCTTACTCTATCAGCCGCAGTCGTATGGTCTTGGCCACCAGCTGCGTGCGGTTGACACAATCGAGCTTGCGCATGGCATTGTTCATGTAGGTATTGACGGTGTGCTCCGAGATGGAGAGAAGCTCGGCAATCTCCACCGAGGTCTTCCCCTGCGCCGTCCAGCGCACCACATCGAGTTCCCGTTTCGTCAAGGGCGACGGCCCTTTCGAACCGAGGCGGCAGAGGCGGTCATAGGCTTCCAGCGCATGCACCGCGATCATGCAAAGTTCATTCAGCGATGCCTGCGGCAGGGTATCGCGGTCGCCCGCGAAATTCATCAGATGCCGGTTTCCGGACATGCCGTTCACCGGCACCATGAGGCCAGAGGTGATGCCCATGCTGCCCACCGAGTCTACCGCATCCACCAGCGACCCGCAGGCGATATCCGGGTCATCCAGCGACCAATATTGCGGCATCATCGATGAGGCGCCACGCTTTATGACGGGACAGTCCCCGAGCGCCCCATCCTTGGTCATCGCATTCACGACCCAGACCGGCAGGCTGCTTTCAACAACCACGGGCAAAGCATAGGCGTTCGGTCCGCCTGGTAACCTCAAGAGGGTCACATGGGCATAACCAAACGCATGCATCACCTCCTGCAGCGCCTCCAGCCATTGCGATTTGTCGGCGGCGGCCGACAGATCCCGGCACAGTCTGGCTTGGCGCTCCGTCTTTACCATTCACGCACCGCCGCCATGCCGGGCTGGCCGGAGCGAAGAACACCTGAGCGGGTCAAACGGGGGGCGACCTTCATAACGAGCGGACCAACTGGCCTAAAGCACCGGCTTTTCGGATTTGTCCTTCGGCTTGGCCATCAGTTTTTCCAGAAAACCGAGCATGACCGCCGAGACGACAAAAGCCAGATGGATGATGGTGAACCACATCAGCTTGCTGTCCGAATATTGATTGGCGTTGAGGAAGATTTGCAGCAGGTGGATAGACGAGATCGCCACGATCGACGACGCGACCTTGATCTTCAGGCTGCCGGCATCGAGCTTGCCCAGGAACGAAACCTCGGCATCCGCCTCATCGAAGCGGCTGACGAAATTCTCGTAGCCGGAGATCATCACCATGACGATCAGGCTGGCCACCAGCGCCGCATCGATCAGACCGAGCATGGCAAGGATCATGTCGGCTTCATCGTAGATGAAAACATTCTTCGCAACTTTGAGGAATTTTAGCGCGAAGGAGAAGGCATAAACCGCCAATGCCGCGACGAGCCCGAGATAAAAGACGACGAGGAGCCAGCGGCTGGAGAGAATGATCCGCTCGACGAGCAGTTCAAGAGACTTCATTTCCGTATCCGATTAAATGATCTGTTTTGCATGGGGCATGTTTTTCTTTCGCCATGTAAACTGGCCGCGAATATCCTAGCAAGCGCCAATGTCGGGACTTTGACCACACTGCGGCGTTTTAAGCCCCGATCCGCCATTTTGGCCACGGCCTGACAAACGTAGTATTTTTGCAACATACCCTTATACACTAAAACATGATGCAAAAAGTCATATATAATATGTTGACAGTTATCGTCATGTTTTTTAGTCCTCGCGTATCGGCTCGCCCGTAACACATCAGAACATGTCCAGCCGCGCTTGAGCGCGGCGCGTTTTTGCGCGCCGTGGCTTCCTTGCGCGCATATCCGGGGGTATTTAATGTCCATCTCACGCACGCAATCCGCGCTGCTTCTGTGCACCGCCATGTCTCTTCTGCCCCTGACCGGCCATGCGCAGGCGCAGGATGCCGCTTCGCAGGAAAACGGCACGACCGCGCTCGAAAAAATCGTGGTGAAAGGCAAGCGCGTCAAAAACGCCAATGCCGCCGCCGACACGCCGCTGGCAAGCCAGACGACCGCGGAAGATATACGCAAAAAGGAAATCAATAACGCCCGCGATCTGGGCAACACCACCGAGCCCGGTGTCGATTTCATCGAAGCCAAGCCCGGCAAGCCGGGCGGTCTGTTCATTCGCGGTCTGGGCGGCGCGCGCGTCACGACGCTGATCGATAATATCCCCGTTCCTTTCTTCGAGAATTATGCGCGTAGCACGGTAGCTACGACCGGCATGAGCGACGCCAATAACAGCTATGACTTTTCCTCTCTGTCGACTGTCGATGTCGTGCGTGGCGCAGATTCCAGCCGGATCGGACCCGGAGCGCTAGGCGGCGCCTTGGTACTGCGCACGCTGGAGCCGGAAGACCTCATCGAAGAGGGCCGTGATTGGGGTGGCGTTGCAAAGACGACATATGACAGCGAAGACAGAAGTTTCGGCGGGTCTCTGGCTGTCGCCAAGAAAATCGAAAATACGTCCGTTCTGTTTCAGGGCGGCTACAAAAAAGGCCATGAGCGCGACAGTCAGGGAACTGCGGATATTCTCGGCATCAATCGCACGGAATCAAACCCCAGCGATTACGACCAGTACAATCTTTTGTTCAAGGTCCGCCACGATCTGGAAGGTGGCCATCGCATCGGCCTGACTGCCGAACGGTTCAATCTTGATAGCACCACCGATCTGAAAACCGTTCAGGGCCTCATCCCGAACCCGCCCGCACCTGCCTCGAACTTCACACCCGGCAATTACTGGGGCTACGACGATACGCGGCGTGAACGTATATCTCTCGACTACAGCTATGAATCTCCTTCCACGGATGGGCTGATCGATTCCGCAAATCTCGCCCTGTATTGGCAAAGATTGCAAAAGGACGCAGGTTCCTACGGAACGCGCGGCATACCGCCGGCCGCCCTGTCGGCATATTCCCGTGACAATGAGGTAGAAGAAAGCTCTTTCGGCATTGTCGGCGACATGCTTTCAGAATTCAGCGCGGGCGATTTGAACCACGCGATCCGCTTTGGCGGATATTTCCAGTACTCTGAAACGCAGCAGTTCCTTCGCGTCGTACCCGCCACCACGGTCGTATCGCAATCGGATATGCCGGATGTCGATGCCAAGCGCCTGGGTCTTTACCTCGACGATCGCATTGCCTTTGCCGATAGCGGCTTTGCTTTGACACCCGGCGTCCGGCTCGACTGGTACGACTACACCCCGAAGAATTCCGACGCCTTCAGAAACAATACCGGTTTCTCGGTCTTCGGCTTGCCGGACGGACAGGACGGCATACGCTTGTCGCCAAAGCTTCTGGCGACCTATCAGCTTACCCCGGAAGTCGAGCTCTTCGGGCAATGGTCCATGGCGTTCCGCCCACCGACGGTCAACGAACTCTATATAGATTTTCGCAATGGCAGCAGCTACGCGAATATCGGCAACCCCAACCTGAAGCCAGAAACGGCGCAGGGCTTTGAAATCGGCGCGAATTATACGAGCAACGATCTGAACGGGAAGCTCTCGCTATTCCATAATCGCTACTCCAATTTCATCGATGTTTTCCGGACGACCGGCAACATCGCCGCCGGGGAGCCGGCCATGTTGTTCACCTGGCGCAACCGCGACAAGGTCGAAATCTCAGGTGTTGAAGTCAGCGCACGCAAGGACTTCGCAAACGGGATATTCCTGCATGGTTCTCTTGCTTATGCTTATGGCAAGGATTCTGACACCGGTGAATTCATCCGCACGGTTGCGCCGCTGAAATCGGTCCTCGGCGTTGGCTACGAACAGGAGCAATGGGGCCTGGATTTCTCCACCATTCTTTCTTCAGGCATGCGCAAAGACGGCACGGCGACGACGATTACCGGCACATCCTACGAGACCTTCGATGCGCCCGGTTACGGCATCTTCAACCTTACCGGCTGGTGGGAGCCGGAACAGACAAAGGGTCTGCGCATTCAAGCGGGTATCTACAACATCTTCGATAAAACCTACTGGAATGCAGTCGGCGTGCGCGATGTCAGCACAAGCAGCACATCGACCACAAACCAGCCCGTCGCCTTCTATTCCGAACCGGGTCGTACCTTCAAAATCTCCCTGACCCAGAAATTCTAAAACGGGACGGGATCATCATCTCCAGTCGGGGCGGCCTTCGGGTCGCCCCTTTTTGTCAGCGGCAATAGAGATAGCCACCTTTCCGTTCCAGCACGTCGAGATGCAGGTGATCCTGATGGGTGGCGTCGCTGCCGGGCGAGAGAACCGTGCGGAAGAACAGACAGGCGGCGGCGGTGATGGTGCGCTGGAAGGCGCCTTCCCGCGTCCCGTCCTCACCGCGCGGCTTCATCACCAGCGGCTCGCCCTTGTCGAAGGAGATTGTGGAAATATCGACGGCATTGCCCTTGGCATGTTCGGAAATCTTGCCGTTCTCCGCGCTGTTGCGGTTGCGGCAGATATAGGTCGAGGCATTGGCGATGGCCGTCACCTTTTTCTCCGGCATGGCAAGCGCCGCCGCTGGCAGCATCATATCCTTGGTCCAGCGGGAAAGGGCAAGCGCAGTTTCACAGCGCATGGTGCCTGATGGTTCGAGCTTGATGCCGGGCAGAACCACGGAAAGCTCGATGGGCGCTTCAATACCACAGCCCTGCTCCTCATCGCGAACGGGTTCAAGCTCCCTAAACTCCGCGCCGATCTCCTTCAATGCGCCAAGGCAGGCCTGAAGTGCTGCCGGGTCTTCCGGCTTTACCGGCTCTCGTGGCGTCTCGGGTTTTGCCGCCTCGTCAGCCGGTTTCTGCCGTTCCCCGCCGTCCTTGCCCTCACCTTCCTTTTTAGGATCATCAGAACCTTTATCGGCGGGTGGCTTTTCAGTATCCGGTTTCTGCTCTTCCGGCGTCTCTGGTTTCGGGGCTGGTTTCGGCGCTTCCGCCGGACTTTGCAGCTTTTCCTCCCCTGGCTTTTCCGAAGGGGTGGAGGATTGCCCCTCACCCGGCTTGGGTTGTGGCACCGGCACCTGCGCCGGGGGTTCGGAAGCGGAAATCAATGCGAGGCTGGCTACCAGAAGACACAGGCGATGAAGCATTTTACGGGGCACTCCTGACCGTTTCGGCAGAAGTGCAACGCGGCGGCGGCGGGTAAGGTTCATTCCGCTTCTAAATCCCCTTGCCAAGGCGGATCGTGCACGCTAACAATTTTCCTATGAATATCGTGTCTAAGAACATTGCTAACTGGTGGTGGAGCAGCTTTTTGCGGCCTTGACCAGTCATGTCTTCAGACAAAGTCCAAGCCGCCCGAATTTTCAGGCGGCTTTTTTGTTATTATGCCGCCTGTCATCGGGCCTGAACAACAGGAAGTACGAAAGAAATGGTAACGATCATTCAGGATGACGGAGCGGAAACCTACGAGACGAAAGGCGGCATCAAGGTCAGCCGAAAGCGTCGGCCCGCCGATTACGCCAGCGCCATCGATAATTACATCGAAAAGCTCGATTCCCATCGCGGCGCGGTTTTTTCGTCCAACTATGAATATCCGGGCCGTTACACCCGCTGGGATACGGCCATCGTCGATCCGCCGCTCGGCATTTCCTGTTTTGGCCGCAAGATGTGGATCGAAGCCTATAATGGCCGTGGCGAAGTGCTGCTCGATTTCATCACCGAAAAGCTGAAGGCGACGCCTGATCTCACCCTCGGCGCCTCCTCGACCCGCCGCCTTGATCTTACCGTCAACGAACCGGACCGCGTCTTCACCGAAGAAGAACGCTCGAAAATCCCGACGGTCTTCACCGCTCTCAGAGCCATCGTCGATCTCTTTTATTCGAGCGCGGATTCGGCCATCGGCCTGTTCGGCGCCTTCGGTTACGATCTCGCTTTCCAGTTCGACGCCATCAAGCTCTCGCTTGCGCGCCCGGAAGACCAGCGCGACATGGTGCTGTTCCTGCCCGATGAAATCCTCGTCGTGGACCACTATTCCGCCAAGGCCTGGATCGACCGTTACGACTTCGAAAAGGGTAGCGTGACGACGGACGGAAAGACCTCGGACACCACGCCCGAACCGTTCCAGACCACCGATACGATCCCGCCCAAGGGCGACCACCGCCCCGGCGAATATTCCGAACTTGTCGTGAAGGCCAAGGAAAGCTTCCGCCGCGGCGACCTGTTCGAAGTCGTTCCCGGCCAGAAATTCATGGAACGCTGCGAAAGCAATCCCTCGGCAATTTCACGCCGCCTGAAGGCGATCAACCCGTCGCCCTATTCCTTCTTCATCAATCTCGGCCATCAGGAATATCTGGTCGGCGCCTCGCCGGAAATGTTCGTGCGCGTCTCCGGCCGCCGCATCGAGACCTGCCCGATCTCAGGCACCATCAAGCGCGGTGACGATCCGATTGCCGACAGCGAGCAGATCCTGAAACTGCTCAATTCGAAAAAGGACGAATCCGAACTCACCATGTGTTCGGATGTGGACCGCAACGACAAGAGCCGCGTCTGCGAACCCGGCTCCGTGAAGGTCATTGGCCGCCGCCAGATCGAGATGTATTCGCGCCTCATCCACACGGTCGATCACATTGAGGGTCGCCTGCGCGACGACATGGATGCCTTTGACGGTTTCCTCAGCCACGCGTGGGCCGTCACCGTCACCGGCGCGCCGAAGCTGTGGGCCATGCGTTTCATCGAAGGCCATGAAAAGAGCCCGCGCGCCTGGTATGGCGGCGCGATCGGCATGGTCGGCTTTAATGGCGACATGAATACCGGCCTGACGCTGCGCACCATCCGCATCAAGGACGGCATCGCCGAAGTGCGCGCCGGCGCGACCCTGCTCAACGATTCCAATCCGCAGGAAGAAGAAGCAGAAACCGAACTGAAGGCTTCCGCCATGATCGCTGCCATTCGTGATGCCAAGGGCACCAACACCGCCGCCACCAAGCGCGATGCCGCCAAGGTGGGCACCGGCGTGAAAATCCTGCTCGTCGATCACGAGGACAGCTTCGTGCACACGCTGGCGAATTATTTTCGCCAGACGGGCGCCACGGTCTCGACCGTCAGAACGCCTGTCGCGGCAGAGGTGTTTGATCGCTTCCAGCCGGACCTCGTCGTGCTTTCTCCCGGTCCGGGCAACCCGACCGATTTTGATTGCAAGGCGACGATCAAGGCTGCCCGCGCCCGCGATCTGCCGATCTTCGGTGTCTGCCTTGGCCTTCAGGCACTGGCGGAAGCCTATGGTGGCGAGCTGCGCCAGCTTGCGGTGCCGATGCACGGCAAGCCTTCGCGCATCCGCGTGCTGGAACCCGGCCTCGTCTTCTCCGGTCTCGGCAAGGAAGTGACAGTCGGTCGCTACCACTCGATCTTCGCCGATCCCACCACCCTGCCGCGTGATTTTATCATCACCGCGGAAAGCGAGGATGGCACGATCATGGGTATCGAACACGCCAAGGAGCCGGTGGCCGCCGTTCAGTTTCACCCGGAATCGATCATGACGCTTGGCCAGGATGCCGGCATGCGGATGATCGAGAATGTCGTGGTGCATCTGACCCGCAAGGCGAAGACGAAAGCCGCGTGATGGCGCTCGACGACACCGTCTGCATCGAGCCTATCCGGGCGGAGCACGTTGAAAGCTTTCACCGTGCACTCGATACGGTGTCGCGTGAGCGGAAATATCTGAGCTTTCTGGAGGCGCCGCCGCTCGAAGCGGTGCGCGCCTTCGTTCTCGACATGATCGAAAACGACCATCCGCAATTTGTCGCGATTGCGGATGGCGAAGTGATCGGCTGGTGCGATATTCGCCGCGGGAGCAGAGCAACCCGCACCCATTGCGGCACGCTCGGCATGGGCCTCCTGCCGGCCTATCGCGACAAAGGACTGGGCGGACGGCTGATGTGGCGGACGCTCGATGCTGCCCGCGAATTCGGGCTGCATCGTATTGAACTGAGCGTACATGCCGACAACACCAGAGCCATTGCGCTTTATGAAAAGATCGGCTTCGTGCATGAGGGGCGGGCCCGCGATGCCGTTTCGATCGACGGGCGCTATATCGACAGCCTGAACATGGCGATCATCTTTAGCGACTAAACCCTTGGCAGCGAAGCCGAGATGCACAGCGCAAATTTCTTCAGAAGCTGCATGTCGAAATGACCACCCCGCCGCAGCATCCAGGTCAGCGCATCATTCGCCGTCCATGGCTTCTTATAGGGCCTGACCGAGGTGACGGCATCATAGACATCGCAGATTGCCGCAATACGCGCGTAGAGGCTGATCTGGTCGCCCGCACGACCGGTGGGATAACCGCCGCCATCCATCCGCTCATGATGATTGAAGCAGACATCGAGCACCATGTCAGGCATCTCCCCGTCACGCGACAGAATATCCCGGCCGACTGCGGGGTGACGATTGATGACCTCCCGCTCTTCAGCCGAAAGCCCCTCTGTCTTGTTCAGAATGGATGAGGGTATTTCCACTTTGCCAATATCGTGGAGCAATCCGCTGACGCCGAGCAAATTCACCGTTTCCTTGTTCAGCCCGAGATAATTGCCGAAGAGGATCATCAGGCCGCTGACGGAGACCGAATGCACGAAGGTCGTCTCATCCTTCGACTTCAGGCGGGTGACGCCGATAAAGACGGCCGGGTTGGCCTGAATGGCGTCGGAAATCTTTCCCCCCGCCGCCGTCATTCCCTCGAAGGAAACGCAACCGCCGCCTTCGGCAACTGAAAATGTCTCGGCGATCGCATCCGCGGCCGAACGCACCGCCTGCGTGACGGCTGTTACCATCAATGGGGACGAATCCGTCTGCAACACGCCGGCACTCCCCGAGTGTTGGCTGGCGCTGACATCGCTGCCCTTGGCGGTATTGATGACGATACTCTCGGCCCCGCTTTTTTTCAGCTGCTGCACAACCTCCTCGCGCTGCAAAAGAAAACGGTATTTCTGTGTAATCTTATGGTTCGAAAACGTCCCCTCGACCGCTTCGATAAACATGCCCACAGCCAATTGCTGGGTTGAAATTCGTTTCAACATCAGACTCTTTTATTTTCCTTCCCGGGAATGTTACGGTCGAACCGAAATTCGTAAGAACCCGGCCAGACCGCCCTCCCTCGAAGCATAAAGCTTTCGCCCTCCCGGCGTTGCTCCATGATGCGACACTATAAATAAGATAACACGAATATGAAAATTTTTTACTATCGCTATATTTAAAAACCACAAAAACACGAAGGAAGAGGCGGAAAACAGCCTCAGAATGTAAATGAAAGAAAATATCGCATGCAAACAATACCAGGAGTCGAACAAAAGCCCATGAGTTCCCAGTTAGAATCACGCATCGATCAGGGTACTGGCCGGGAACCGGCAGATCTGGTTCTCAAGGGAGGGCGTTTTTTCGACCTTGTCACCGGAGAACTTGTCGCCTCGGACATTGCTATTTGCGGAGATACTGTCGTTGGCACATGTGGAGACTATAAAGGTCTTCGCGAAATAGACATTTCCGGAAAAATCGTCGTTCCGGGTTTCATCGATACGCACCTCCATATCGAATCCTCGCTCGTCACGCCGCATGAATTCGACCGCTGCGTTCTGCCCTATGGCGTCACCACCGCCATCTGTGATCCGCATGAGATTGCCAATGTGCTGGGCACGGAAGGGCTTCAGTTCTTCCTCGACAGCGCCATGGAAACCATCATGGACATCCGCGTGCAGCTGTCCTCCTGCGTGCCCGCCACCCATCTGGAAACGTCGGGCGCCGATCTGCCGATCGAAAAGCTGCTGCCATTCCGAAATCACCCGAAGGTCATCGGGCTTGCCGAATTCATGAATTTCCCCGGTGTCATCCACAAGGACCCGGTGTGCATGGCCAAGCTTGAGGCGTTTCAGGGCCAGCATATCGATGGCCACGCACCGCTTTTGTCGGGAACGGCGCTGAACGGTTATCTCGCCGCCGGCATCCGCACGGAGCACGAATGCACAAGCGCCCCGGAGGCGCTGGAGAAAATCCGCAAGGGCATGCATATTCTGGTGCGCGAAGGCTCTGTCTCGAAGGACCTGCACGCCCTGATGCCTATCATCACCGAGCGCCTTTCGCCCTATCTGGCGCTCTGCACGGATGATCGCAACCCGCTCGATATCGCCGAACAGGGCCATCTCGACTATATGATCCGCACCGCGATCGCCAGCGGCGTGGAACCGCTTGCCATCTATCGCGCCGCCTCGATTTCCGCTGCGAAAGCCTTTGGCCTGCGTGATCGCGGTCTTGTCGCACCCGGCTGGCGCGCCGATCTCGTGGTCATCGACACCCTGCAAAACTGCAAGGCCAGCATGGTGTTTTCCGGCGGCCGCATCGTCGATGACGCGCTGTTTGCCACCCGCAAGCCGGTCGCGCCCGTCGGCCTAGACAGCGTCAAGGCAAGGCCGGTGCTCGCCTCCCATTTCGGCGTGCCGGTCACGGAAGGCGAAAGCCCTGTCATGGGCGTGCTTCCCGGCAAGATCATCACCGAACATCGCCGTTACAAGCTGCCGACGGACGGCAATCAGACGACCGTCGATCTCGGAAACGACATCATCAAGGTTGCCGTCATCGAACGCCATGGCAAGAACGGCAATCATGCCAACGGCTTCGTGCAGGGCTTCGGGCTGAAGAAGGGCGCCATCGCCTCCACCGTGGGCCATGACAGCCACAATATCTGCGTCGTCGGCGTCAACGAAGACGACATGGCGCTCGCCGCCAACCGGCTGGGTGACATCAAGGGCGGTTTCGTGGTGGTTGAAGACGGCAAGGTGACGGGCGAAATCGCGCTCCCCGTCGCCGGACTGATGAGCCTCGAACCTTACGAGACCGTACGCGATACGCTCCACACCCTGCGCAAGGCCGCCTACGCGCTAGGCACGACGCTGGAAGAGCCCTTCCTGCAGGTGGCCTTCCTGCCGCTGCCCGTCATTCCGCATTTGAAGATTTCGGATATGGGCATGGTGGATGTAGATCGGTTTGCGCTGATCTGATGATATCTTATAGATCAGAAACGGTGAAACGCGGTGTAACCGCGTTTTGAGATGAAGAAATATCCATATATTCCAAATACAAAAAACACTAAAACAAGAAGAGAGTTTCAGGCAAGTTCAATACCGCATTAAAAACCGTGATTTGTTTGAATAACAAATGAAATTACTCGAACTTTACACGGGGCATCCATGAAAATTCCCGGAAGCAATTATTTCACCTATACGACATCGACCAGAAACGTGACATCTCCAAGCGGGGGTGTTGCAGCGACCAAGCCCGCCTATGCCGGACTGGCCGATTATAACAGTCGCGACAATATCATTTTTCAAAACTTACTGAAAAATCCCACCGTTCAGGACAACGTCGTTCTGAATGAAGATGGAACCTATTCCTTTATTATTCCCGGCGCGAGGGCGCTCAGCGAAGAGGAAGATGTCATACGCGCGCTGATAGAGGAGCAGAACGGCGATTTCTTTCAGTCGGGAGACCAGCAACCCTATTCCATGGCTGAACTTACAATGTTCAGACAGATGACCGGCTACAATCTCCTGCAAGCGGGGGGCGGATACAGTATTGTAGACGACTTTGGACGCAGCGTCCCCCAAGACGACCGTCAGATGGTGGCAGCCGCATGGGAGACGTTCGACATCGCGAAAGGCATTCAGGAGCTGGAGGCGCCAAATAGCGAGATCACCATTGATGGCCTGAAAGCCGTCGGCGCAATGCTTCGGGATCGTCTGGGGGCGAATACCGAACTTTACCAACACCTCATCGATATGCTGACGGAGATGGGGCAGACGACTGACAGTGCAAATGCAAATACCGCAGCGCTTTCAAAAGACAACCAAATATGAATGCAAACAAGTCAACCTACCCTGCCGGGCAAGGTAGGTTGACGAACGGCCGGTCCAGCGGACGCGAAATGTGCAAGACGCTCGATTTGCAAATCCGGAAGTATCGACCGCATTATTCCTTCGAGGACAGTACCTTCCGGAAATAAACCACTCGCTCCGTTTCCTCAAATCCAAGCGCCGCATGCATGCGATGGGAAACGACATTTGCAATATCGGCATCGGACGCCAGCTCGCTCACGCCTCGGCCGATTGCCCAGCGCGTCACCTCCTCCACCATGAGGGCGGCAACGCCCCGTTTGCGAAATGCCTCCTCGACATAAATCCCCTCTAGAAACGCCACAGGCGATGTATCGCAGCCGTTGACATAGTCCCGCCGCAGGCTGACCTCCGCAAAACCAATGGCCACGCTGGCCGGGTCGTGGACGATAAATCCAGCCCCTGTTTCGGAGACGTCCTGCAACTCCGCCCTATGTTCGGCGGGCGTGGTATCGGGCCACAGGCGATGCCGTAAAAGGCACCACGCATCAGGGTGGTCGGCGGCGTTTCCGATAACAAATTGCCCGCTCATGCAACGGTCCCACAAAATACATCCAGCCCCTCGAGCTTCACGATATCAGCATCATAGAGCGGCGCAAAACCCGGCATCGGCACGATATCCGTAACGCGCATGGTCTTCGGCACGGGAAACTCCACCGCCTCGCGCGTCAGGTTGAAAACGAACAGCAGCTTTTCATCACCCTTCTGGCGCGTGAAGGCCAGCACATCGAGATTGGTCTTGATGAAATGCATGTCGCCGTCGCGTAGCGCACCATGGCTTTTGCGGAAGGACAGGACGGCCCGATAATGGTTGAGAACCGAATCCGGCTTGCGCTCCTGCGCATCCACGGCCTGCATGGCGTGAACATAGGGAACCGGCAGCCAGGGCTTTTCAGCGCTTGAGAACCCGGCATTCGGCTTGCCCGTTTCCCACACCATCGGTGTGCGGCATCCGTCACGCCCCTTGAAGGCGGGCCAGAAGCGGATGCCATAGGGATCGCGCAGATCCTCGAAGGAAAGCTCTGCCTCGGTCAGACCCAACTCCTCGCCCTGATAGAGACATATGGAGCCGCGCAGGCTGGCGAGAACGCAGATGGCGAGTTTCGCCACCCGCGTCTGCTCTTCCACGCTTTCGGAAAATCGGCTGAGATGGCGCACCACATCATGGTTGGAGAAAGCCCAGCACACCCAGCCATCCGTCACCACCTTGCCGAATGTCTCGACGGAAGCGCGGAGATGCTTCGCGCTGAAATCCGGCCCCAGCAGGTCGAACGTATAACACATGTTGAGCTTGTCATTGCCGGATGTATAGGCCGCGACCGTTTTCAGCGATCGCGCGCCATCTCCCACCTCACCTACCGTGGCGCGGCCCTCATATTCATCGAGCAGAGCGCGGAAGCGCTTCAGAAAAGCCACGTTTTCCGGCCGCGTCTTGTCGTAAAGATGGTCCTGCATGCCATAGGGATTGACGTCGGATGCATCGAGACCAAAGCTTTCCTCGTCGAAAAGCGGCGGGTTGTCGCGCAAAAGCTTGTCGTGGAAATAGTGGTTGACGGTATCCAGCCGAAAACCGTCCACACCGCGATCCAGCCAGAAGCGCACGGTTTCGAGAAGCGCGTCCTGAACATCCGGATTGTGGAAATTCAGGTCCGGCTGCGAGGCGAGGAAGCTGTGCATGTAATATTGCTTGCGCACGCCGTCCCATTCCCAGGCCGGCCCGCCGAACACGGAAAGCCAGTTGGTGGGTGCGGTGCCATCCGGCTTGGGATTGGCCCAGACATACCAGTCGGCCTTGCTGTTGATGCGGCTTGCGCGGCTGTCCACGAACCAGGGATGCCGGTCGGAAGTGTGCGAAATCACCTGATCGATGATGACCTTCAGCCCCAACCGATGCGCCTCGGCCATCAGCGCATCGAAATCCGCAAGCGTGCCGAACATCGGATCGACATTGCAATAATCGGAAACGTCATAACCCATATCGGCCATCGGCGAGGTGAAGAAGGGCGAGAGCCAGATGCCATCGACGCCAAGCGAGGCGATATAGGGCAGACGTTTCGTCACCCCGGCAAGATCACCAAATCCGTCGCCGGTCGTATCCTGAAACGAGCGCGGATAGACCTGATAGATCACCGCTCCTTTCCACCAGTCCGATTGTGCTTGAGGTTTGTGGACCGGGGCATGGGGCAGCGTCATCGGCGATCTCCTGAGGGTGTCTCGCGGGAGAATATAAAGCCGTTGCCTCCGCGTAAACCGGAACTTCGCACATGCACAATCGGCCAGAACCGCCCTTGTCAGCGGCCTATACTCGTCGTAAGCCGCATGGCTGGAAAAAACGGGAGGATGACGGCGTGGGCGGACGGTTTCTGTCGATTGGCGAATGCATGGTGGAACTGTCGCAAGCCGGCAACGGGCTGCTGCGCAAGGGTTTTGCGGGCGATACGTTCAATACCGCCTGGTATGCCCGCGCCTGCCTGCCGCAAGACTGGTCCGTCGATTATTTCACGGCACTCGGCGATGATCCGTTGTCGGAAGACATGCTGGCCTTCATTGCGGAAGCCGGCATCGGCACGGAAAAAATCCGCCGCATCAAGGGCGGCACGCCCGGCCTTTACCTCATCAACCTGAAGGATGGCGAACGCACCTTCAGCTACTGGCGCAATGCCGCCGCCGCAAGACAGCTGGCCGCGGATGCGGATCACCTGCGCAGGACGGTCGAAAGCGCCGATGTGGTCTATTTCTCCGGCATCACGCTCGCCATTCTCGCCTCCGCGCATGATGTCGATACGTTCCTCGCGGAACTGCGCCGCGCCAAGGCGGCCGGCAAGCTGGTGGTCTTCGATCCCAACATCCGCCCGCGCCTCTGGGCCGACAGGCAAGTGATGCTGGAGACGATCTCCAATGGTGCCCGCGCCGCAACGCTCGTCATGCCGAGCTTCGATGACGAAGCCAGCCATTTCGGCGACATCTCCGTTGAAGCGACCATCGACCGCTACCGTTCGCTCGGCGTCGAAAATATCGTCGTGAAGGACGGCGCCAAGGGCGCAACGCTCGATTTCGGCGGCAGCCGCAGCCACGCCCCGGCGGAAAAGGCCGTGGATGTGGTGGACACGACGAGCGCCGGTGACAGCTTCAACGGCGCCTTCCTTGCCCGTTACGTGACCGGAAGCTCTCCGGAAGAGGCCGCCACCTTCGCGGCAAGGGCTGCGGCAACCGTCATCGGCCACCATGGCGCGCTGATCAGCCCCGAACTTCTGCCGCTGGTGGGATAGGTAGCGACGCTGCCCTGAAAAGGGACGATACTGACCATCCTATGGCCTGACATGATCCTGTAACACGCGCGCCGCATATACGGGCAGAAGCCGGGCAATGGGGATTCGCCCGTGCGCAGATGAGCAGGATCAGTGTTTCATGACGAGAATCACGATTGTCACAGATGCCTGGCACCCGCAGGTCAACGGCGTGGTTCGCTCGATCGAAAACACCAATACCGAACTGGCGCGGCTGGGCGTGGATGTGCGCATGGTCACACCGCAGAGTTTTTACAGCATCCCCTGCCCCACCTATCCGGAAATCCGCCTGTCGGTCGCCGGTTATCGTCGTGTGGCGGCGGAGATTGAAAAAAGCCAGCCCTCCTTCGTGCATATTGCGACGGAAGGGCCGCTCGGCTTCATGGCACGGCGCTGGTGCGTGAAGAACCGCATGCGGTTTTCCACCAGCTATCACACCCGCTTTCCCGAATATGTGGCGGCGCGTTTTCCGGTCCCGGAAAGCTGGCTTTATGCTTTCGTGCGCTGGTTCCATAATGGCGGCAACACCTGCATGGTGGCGACGCCGAGCCTCGAGACCGAACTGGAAGCCCGCGGCGTGCGCAACCTCAAGCGCTGGAGCCGCGGCATCGACGCCGAGCTTTTCCATCCCCGCCCGAAAACGACGTTGCCGTTCGACCTGCCGAGGCCGATCTTCATGACGGTGGGACGTGTGGCGGTGGAAAAGAACCTGCCGGAATTCCTGGAACTCGATCTGCCGGGATCGAAGGTCGTCATCGGCGACGGTCCCGCCCGCCATGAATTGCAGGAGAAATATCCGGATGTGCTGTTCACCGGCATCAAGACCGGCGAGGACCTCGCCGATGCCTATGCGCAGGCCGATGTCTTCGTTTTCCCCTCGAAGACCGACACATTCGGCAACACCATTCTGGAAGCGCTGGCAAGCGGCGTACCCGTGGCCGCCTTCCCCGTCACCGGACCTATCGACATTCTGGGCGGCAACCCCGCCGCCGGCGCGCTGGACAATAATCTGCGCGATGCCTGTCTGGCGGCGCTTCAGTGTTCACCACAGGCAGCACTTGCCCTTTCCAAAAGCTACAGCTGGGAAAAGGCCTCGCGGCAATTCCTCGACAATGTAATCCACGCCGCCGGAAAATCGCTGCCGCTTCTATCCCGCTCGCGGCTTGCATGAGCAATCCCCGAGATTTGTGAGGGAATGAGTGGACGAAAGGGTGCGGGAGTGTCACAAGGCGATCAGGACGCGACTGCCGTTATCTTTAGAACGGGGTCGGGCTGCTGATTGACGTCAGGCGGCTGCCGCGAGATTACGCTGGCCGTCCTTTTATCAGATCGATCTCCTCACCAAGCACCAATGAGAGACTGGCCCGTCAGCGGCACGGTCCGCGCCTTACCGTCCCGGTCGGTCACCGAAAGTGATGCGGCCATCTGCTTTGGGGATTTGCGGAACCAGTTGGCGGCAACGCTCGCCATATCGCCGATCATCGCCTGTTTGTGCCAGTCGGCAAAACGTCTGGCCGTGGCTTCCGGCTCGGAACGGTAGAAGAAATCGCCCGATTGCCCGAGATCATTGATGGATACCGCCATGGCCGACAGCGGCCGCTGGAACATTTTTGCCGGCACCGAAAGCGCATCGGCACCCTCAGAAAAAGCGGGTGCCATGAAATCGATAGTCCAGCCGTCGGCCTCGACCCAGCAATGGAAATTCTCGCCCGCGCCCGTCACATAACCGTCTTCGCGATGATCTGCGAATAAGAGAACCGTTCCGCCGAGATTATAGGCGGCAAGCCCGCCCTTCGGCACCGCCTTCACCTTGTAATACTGCTGCAGGATGAAGGCGCCGAAGGTGCTGAAATACATGGAGGCCGAGGCGGGATCGGCATTCTGGCTAATGAGCAGGCTGTTGATGACGCGGTAAATCCGGTGATAGTCCGTCTGCTTGATCAGCATGATATTTTCCTGATTTTTAACCTGGCCGCCTCAGCTCATGCAGACGCGACAAGCAGATGATGGAGCGGCGTGCGATGCACGAATTCAGCTTCGATATGCCGCAGCACATGGCGCTGCCCTGAAAACGGAACCATCGTCAGCGCATCCTCGAACGAGACCCAGCAAAACGCGCTATGCTCTTCATTCAGCACGACGTTGCTGTCGGAATCCACCATACCGACAAAAACCGGCAGCATGCCGATAGAATTCCGGTCGGCCTCATAAAATTGTTCGCAGATATCCGCCGAGTATAGTTTGCGGCAGGTCAGCCCGGTCTCTTCAAAAACCTCGCGCAGGGCAGTTTCCCATGCCTTTTCGCCGTTTTCGATGCTTCCAACGATCTGGCACCACTCACCGACAAGCGTGTGGTTGCGCCGAAGCAAGAGAACATCGCGCCTGCCTTCGATTTCGCGAAGCACGACGACAGACACGGCAGAACAACGAATGGGAATGTCAGCCATAACTTTCTGCAATCTCCGCGGCAGGACTTACCGCCGCTTCTTCGCCTTGCTCTCGAACGGATTGTCCGAACCACGATAATGCACGCGGATCGGCACGCCCGGCATGTCGAAATCCTTGCGCAGGCCATTGACCAGATAACGCGTATAGCTCTCCGGAATGGCTTCCGGCCGTGTGCAGGAAATCATGAAGGCCGGTGGGCGGGCCTTGACCTGCGTCATATATTTCAGCTTCAGGCGGCGGCCGGAGACGGCCGGCGGCGGATGCTGCGTGGTCTGCGCATCCAGCCAGCGGTTGAGTTTGGCGGTCGAGATGCGGCGGTTCCAGGTCTTGTCCGTATCGATGATGTTCTGCATCAGCCGGTCGAGGCCATAACCCGTCTGGCCGGAGATCGGCACGGCGCGAATGCCGCGCGCCTGCGGCAAGAGACGCTCGGTCTTTTCACGCAGATCGGCCAGATAGGCCTGCGGGTCTTCCACCAGATCCCACTTGTTGAAAGCGAGCACGGCGGCGCGGCCTTCGCGGATGACGAGATCGACCAGTTGCAGATCCTGCTTTTCGAACGGGATGGTGCTGTCGAACACAATCACCACCGTCTCGGCAAAACGGATGGAGCGCAGCGAATCCGCCACCGAGAGCTTTTCCAGCTTCTCCGTCACCTTGGCCTTGCGGCGCATGCCGGCCGTATCAAACATCTTGATGGTGCGGCCGCGCCAGTCCCATTCAACCGAAATACTGTCGCGGGTAATGCCGGCTTCCGGGCCGGTCAGCAGCCGGTCTTCGCCGAGGAAACGGTTGATGAGCGTCGACTTGCCCGCATTCGGTCGACCGATAATGGCGACGCGCAGCGGCTTTGTCTCGTCATAGACGGGCTCTTCGTCTTCCTCTTCCTCGCTGCCGGGCTCAGTGCGCGGCAGAACGATATCCGTCTCCGCTTCATCCACTTCGGGCGGGAAGGCGGCGTCTTCGCCGATCGCCGCAACGATGGCGTCGCGCAGGTCGATCATGCCCTGACCGTGTTCGGCCGAGATCGGGCAAGGCTCGCCAAGACCCAACGTGAAGGCATCATAGAAACCGGCGTCAGAACCGCGCGCTTCGGACTTGTTGGCCACCAGCACGACAGGCTTGCCGCGACGGCGCAGCATTTCGCCCAGCGTCTCGTCGGCGGGCGTCAGCCCGGCCTTGGCGTCAACCACGAACAGCGTCACATCGGCTTCATCGATCGCCGCTTCCGTCTGCGCCCACATGCGGCCCTGAAGCGTTTCCGGCCCGGATTGCTCCAGACCGGCAGTATCGATGATGGTGAAACGCAGGTCGACGAGCTTCGCATCGCCGGGGCGGCGGTCGCGGGTCACGCCCGGCGTGTCGTCCACCAGCGCCAGTTTCTTTCCGACCAGACGGTTGAAAAGCGTGGACTTGCCGACATTGGGGCGCCCGACTATGGCGACGGTGAAGCTCATTGATCGTTATTCCTTAGGATGGCGAAGCGGCGTTAAGCAGCTTTGCCCGAAGCGGTGATATTGTCGAGCATGATCTGCGCGCGGTTCGTCACGTTGCGCGGTGCCTGCGTGTCACTCATGATTTGCTCGAACCATTGTTTGGCCTTGGCGAAATCGCCGGCCTTGTAGGCGGCGAGACCCAGAGCCTCACGGGCCGACGCCCGCATGGTCTGGCCCTCAGTGCTGAGCGGCTCGGCAAGCGCCACGACCTGATCATAGGTGCCGTTATCGACCAAAAGCCAGGCCGCGCGCACCCTGGCGGTGTCGCGGAAGACCTGCGGCGCGGAGGTGTCGTTGCCGATGGCGGTGAAGGCGGCAATCGCGCCGGCCGCATCGCCCTTCTGCGACAGCAGCGTGGCCGAACGGAACTTCGCAAGCACAGGATAATTGCCGTGACCGGAGGTTTCGAGATCGGCAAAGGCCTTCAGCGCGTCATCCGTCTTGTTTTCGGAAGCGAGCTTCAGGGCGGCCAGGAACTGGTCGCCGGAATTGGAAGCGCGGCTGGTGTTCCAGTATTCGTAGATGCCGGCGCCCGCAGCACCGACAACCACGAGAATGGCCGCACCCACGACCACGATACCGTACCGGCCCCAGAAGCGCGACAGTTGCTCGGAGCGGATCTGCTCGTTCACTTCGCGGATAAAGGTATCATTTTCGTTTGCCATCAAATTCTCCGTTACCCGCGCGGAGATCGTTCCCGATCCATCCGTCCGCGGACATACCAAGCCGCTTACCCGGATCAGCAAAAAGCGGCCGACCGAGGGTCATGGTCGGCCTTCTAGCCTATTTTGCCTGATATGTAAGGGGGAAACGTCGTTTTCCTACAAGGCGATGGGCTGAACGCCGATCAACCATTCGTGCAGTTTCAGAATGAAAGCACCCCAAAGAACGATGCCGCCGAGAATGGCCACCAGATCATAGCGGCTTGAAACGAAGTCGCGGACCACTTTTTCGCCCGCCCTTTCCCGCCGCTTCAGCGAAATCCGCATCACCACGCCCCAGGCCAGGAAAGATGCGAAGAGCAGGATCGAGGAGGTTTCGCCATTGGCCAGAAGATGGGCGAGCGCCCAGATCTTGACCGACAGAATGAGCGGATGTTTTGTCTTCGTGGCGATGTGGCCAGCCGGGTGGAGGCTGGCGACCAGACAGATCATCGCCAGCAGCATCAGTGTCACGGCGATATGGCTCATAAACACCGGCGGATACCAGAGCATGCCTGTCTCCTGCCGGGCTTCACCGAAAGCATAGATGACAAGGCCGAGCGTGATGAGGCTGACGAGGGAATAAACGCCCTTGAAAGGCCCCTCCCCCATCGCCGCAATCATGCGGGCGCGAAATTGCGGTGCGACCACCTTCAAAAGATGGGTCAGCAGGAACAAGGCAAGACAGAGTGCGAGAAAAAGCATGGAACACGGTCCCCCGGTGGAACGAATGCGGCCCGATCACCGCGGTTGAGAACAGGAATTAGGCTGAAAGTCATCAAAACGCCAGCCACTTCAAAGCTTCGCCTTATTCCACCCGCAAAAGGCCACGGTGTTTCATATGACGGATAACTGATGTTTCGCCCCTTTGTCGCTTTTTCCCTGTCGCTTCTCGCCGCCCTTCCCGCACTTGCGCAAGAGACGCAGAAGCCGAAGCAGCTCGTCATCGTCTCCTTCGACGGCGCGGGCGACAATTCGCTGTGGGAACGAAGCCGGGCGACGGGCAAGCAGGTCGGTGCGCATTTCACCTATTTTCTCGCCTGCACGCTTGTCATGGACAGGAAGACCAGCGCCAAGACCTATCAGGGACCCGGCCAGAAGGCCGGCCGCTCCAATGTCGGCTTCGGCCAGTCACCGGAAGAGGTGGAGACGAGGCTCAGAAACATCTGGGCGGCCTATCGCGAAGGCCACGAGATCGGCAACCACACCTGCGGCCATTTCGATGGCGGGCAGTGGACCGCCGAACAATGGGACGGCGAATTCACCACCTTCACCAGCACGCTGGAAAATGCCTGGCAGATGATTGGCAAGAAGGGCGAGGAGCCCGAAGGCTGGCGCGACATGGTCAAAAAGATCAATGGCTTCCGCGCCCCCTATCTGTCGCAGGGGCCGGCGCTGACCTCAGCACAGAAAAAGCACGGCTTCGTTTATGACGCGACCAGCATCACCAAGGGGCCGGAATGGCCGGTGGAGCGCGAAGGCATCCAGCATTTCGGCCTGCCACTCATTCCAGAGGGACCCGGCAACCGCCCGATCATCGCCATGGACTACAATCTCTTCATCCGCCATTCCATCGGCATCGAAACGCCAGATCGTACCGCGGAATTTGAGGAACGCGCCTACACGGCATTCCGCAATGCATTCGACAGGCAATATAATGGCGAGCGCATTCCGCTGCAGATGGGCTTTCACTTCGTGAAGATGAACGGCGGCGCCTATTGGAACGCCTATGAGCGGCTGCTGCGCGAAGTCTGCCAGAAAGGGGATGTCGCCTGCGTGAGTTACGCCGAGGCGATGCCAATGATCGAGGCGCGCAGGAAGCAGAAGACGGAGGGGTAAGTTCCCCAAGTATAATGCAAAGGGCGGCCAATCGGTCGCCCTTTTTGTTTTCCGTCAAGGTTTGTTGGCCGCCAGCTCTCCGGCTTCCGCCTCCCGCAGCAGATAACGCTGGTCAATTTCAGGAAGGGGCTTGTCGTCAATCGCAGCTTCGAAGGCGCGCAGACGTTTGTAGATCGACATCAGCTCAACAATGGTTGTCCATGAGTTGATGAGATACTGGAACGAGCCACGGACCTGATCGAAGACATTGCCGATCTGCGTGAAAACACCAAGCGTCACCTTGCCGGCGGCGATGGATGGAATGAGCACGATAAGGCTGTAGATGTTATCTGCCTGAAGATAGAAAATCCGCGCCACGTTGAAATACATATAGTGGAAATAGAGACGGAAGTAGTTCTTGCGAACATTTGCAAACAGCTCGGCCACAGTGACTGGTTGCGCACGATTTCCGTCGTCTTCACCATAGACGAGTTCTTTTCGGTAAGCCGCCTCGACCCGCTGGTTGCGGAATTCGAGACCCGGCAGCTTGATACCCACGAGGGCAAGAAAGCCGGTGCCAAACAGCGACCACAAAATAGCCGCCCAGACCAGAGCATGCGGCACCTGACCGATGATCGGCAATTCGTTGATCGTTTCGGAAAAGGTGAACAGAACCGGCAGGAACGCGATAAGCGTCATAATGGCGCGCACCAGACCGACGCCAAGCCCCTCGACTGTCGAGGAAAACCGCATCGTATCTTCCTGAACGCGCTGGGAAGCACCTTCGATATGGCGCAGACGATCCCAGTTCGCCATGTAGAATTCGTTCATCGCCGTGCGCCAGCGAAAGATATAATGGCTTACGAAGAATAGGTTCAGCACACCGACCGTGATCGCAAAAAACAGAATGCCGCTGACGCCAACGAGGCCCATATAAAGCTGCTCGGCGGTCACCGGCGCGGTCTTTGCCAGCGCCTGCTGGATAAGGTCGTAATAAGGTCCATACCACGCATTGAGCGCGACACTGACCTGCACCGAAAAGTAAGTGGCGAAAACGATGAGCGCGGAACCGAGGATGGACCAATTCTGCCAGCGGTGCGGCCTGTACCAGAACCAGAATCCGGCAAACACCAGCACGGCCGCAGCGTAATAGACGTAAAACCACAGGAACGGCGTGGACCAGAACACCGAGACGCCGATCGCTGGCGCCTGCCCCTCCGGCAACGGCGGCAAGCCGATTGTCGCACCCCAGTTGCGGGCGCCTGCATACCACAGCCCAATCATGGCCATTGTCCAGACGAAGGCAGAGGTGAAGAACAGTTTCGGCTTTGGAAAGAAGGAATGAAACACGTTGTTGGACTCACGCGCGTTTGAAGTCAGCCATTATTGGCGAAGCACTAGATGGCCCGAACCTAGGGCAGAAATTTGTGCACAGCAACGACGAAGCAGCCACCTTAACAAGATGTAAGACACAAACGGTGGATCGATCCCCACAAAATATCGCAGATATCACCCGAGAGAAACGAAAAGGCGGATGGCGGGCTACCGCCGCCCTTCCGTGGCAAGCACCGGCAGCATCAGCAGAATGCTGACGACAAGCACAGCGGAAGCGAGAATGCTGGGTGCGGTGAAACTTCCCGTCACCTCGGCAATCCAGCCGGCGGCAAGCGGCCCGACGATCTGGCCCGTGCCGAAGGCGGCAGTCATCAGCGCAAAAGCGCGACGCGGGCTCGGTCCGGCAAATTCCCGGCCAAGCTGCAGGCCATAGGCGGTGATGACCATGAAGGTCAGCCCGAGAAGCAGGCCGCCGGCCAGCACGCCGGCCACCGGCGGCAGCATCACGGAGGCAAAGACGCCGACAGCCTCGACGGCGAGAACGATCACAAAAGCCCGCTTCAGCCCCTGTGACTTCAGGACCGGTTTCCACAGGAAAAGCGAAACGGCGGCAGCGCAGCCGGTGATGAACCAGGCCAGGAATTCCACGAAAGCGCCGGCCGCCGCCATGCGGGCAATCGCCACGATGAAGGTGGCAGTAATGACGTAACCGAAACCGAACAGCCCATAGGCCAGCGTCGTCAGGAACAGCGGTCGCGTCCAGCTAAGCGGCGGCTCAGCCACTGAGGATGCATGCCGCGGCGGGCCGGCGGGCAGCACCCGGAAAACGAGAAGAAACGTGATGAAGGAAAAGACGGCACCGGCGATCCACTCCTCTCTCCACGAGGAGCCGCCGCCTTCAAAAACCACGCCGATCAGATAGACCGCCAGCGAGGAAATCGCGATACCGGCGCCCACCCCGCCATAATGCAGCGCCTGCACACTGTCCCTGCCGGCTTTTGCGGCATGGCCGATGACGATCTGCGAAGTGAAGATCATGGTCATTGCACTGGCGACGCCCGCCAGAAACCGGATGACGGTGAAAGCCGCAACGGAGTTGAAGGCGGCCATGGCAAGCAGCAGCGCAGCCGTGGAAAACAGGCCGCAAAGGGCAACCAGCCGCTCCCGCCCCGCCCCCCAGGAAGAGGCGGCGAGAACCGCACCCGCGAGATAACCCGCGAAATTTCCGGCCGCGACAATCCCCGCATCCCCTGCCGAGAGCGGCACATCAGCCATCATGCCGGGCAGGATGGGGGTAAAGGAAAAGCGGCCGAAACCCATGGCGGAGGCCATCATGAGGGCTCCGGCGAAACCGAGCGCGGTCAGATGTCTGGCGGAAAGTGGCTTGTCGATGCTCATGCACGGCTTATCGCAACCGGCTGGATAAGCGACAAGCGAGTTATTTTGATCGGCGTTATAAGCGGTCTTTATCGGTCATGAGTGTTCGGATGTTGCTGCTTCGCTCCGACTGCGAACACAAGGGCGGCAAAAGAAGGTTGTCACTCCGCAAGCGTCAGCACCAGCGGCCCGTTCTTCGTCGCCACCACGGTATGCTCATATTGCACCGTCGGCGCGCTCGGGTCGCTGTAGAGCGTCCATGGATCATCGTCGCCGTCTTCGGCCCAATAGGCGCCCGTCGAAAGAAACGGCTCGACGGTGAACACCATGCCTTCCTGCATGATGCGGCGCTCGTCCTTGTCCGGCCAGGTCGCCAGTTCCTTCGGCTCCTCATGCAGCGAACGGCCGATGCCGTGGCTGGCGAGGTTGGTGATCAGCGTGTAGCGGTTCTTTTTGGCAAAAGCCCCGATGGCGTTGCCGATATCGGCGAATGGCCGCCCGGTTTTCACCTGCTGCAGGCCCGTCCACATGGCACGTTTGCCATCACGGCACAGCCGCTCGATGTCCTTCTTCACCGGCGGAACGGCGAAAGACGAGCCTGTGTCACCGAAAAAGCCGTTCTTCACCGCCGAGACATCGATATTGACGAGATCGCCCGCCTTGATGATGCGTGGCCCCGGAATACCGTGGGCCACTTCCTCATTGACGCTGATGCAGGTCGCACCCGGAAATTTGTAGCAGAACTCCGGCGCCGATTGAGCGCCGTTATCCTCCAGCACCTTGCGGCCGATCGCATCCAGTTCGGCCGTGGTGATGCCGGGTTCCAGCGCGTCCGCCATGGTCTGCATGGCAACCGCACACAGGCGGCCGATATCCTTCAGCAGATCAAGTTCTTCTTCGGTGGAAATGACCATGTCTCTGTCCGTCGTTCTGCATGGCGGGTCTGAAAACGCCCGCCTTGGTAATCATCAGGCCGTGGCTTTCACCGGATCGGCACTCCCCGTCAATTCTTTTCTGACAACAGGGGCGACTTTCGTACCATAAAGCTCGATGCCGCGCATGATCTGATCGTGCGGCATCAGGCCGATGGCCATCTGCAGCAGGAAGCGATCATTCTTGAAAACGCCATGCGCCTTGATGATCTTTTCCGCCACCAGCTCCGGCTCGCCGAGGAAGAGATTGCCCTCCGGCCCGCGCGCCGCATCGAAATGCGCACGGTTCGTCGGTCCCCAGCCGCGCTCGCGGCCGATGCGGTTCATCACTTCCGCCTGCGGGCCGTAAAACTGGTCAGCAGCCTTGTCCGTGGTATCGGCAATGAAACCATGGACGTTGATGCTGGTGCGCAGCTTCGTCTTTTCCTGGCCAGCCCGGCGAGCGGCCTCGTGGTAAAGATCGAACAGCGGTGCAAAGCGGCGATATTCGCCGCCGATGATGGCAAGCGCCACCGGCAGGCCCATGGCGCCGGCCCGCGCCACCGATTGCGGCGTGCCGCCCACCGCGATCCACACCGGCAGACGCTCCTGAAGCGGACGCGGATAAACGCCGCGCCCGTTGATGGCCGGGTGTTTGGTGCCGGACCAGGTGATGACTTCCTGTTCGCGCAGCGCCAGCAGCAGATCGAGCTTTTCGGCAAACAGCACGTCGTAATCTTCGAGATCGTAACCGAACAGCGGATAGGATTCGATAAAGGAACCGCGCCCGGCCATGATCTCGGCACGACCGTTCGACAGAAGATCGACCGTGGCGAATTGCTGAAATACGCGCACCGGGTCATCCGAGCTCAGTACCGAGACGGCGCTCGTCAGTCGGATGTTCTTCGTCTTCACCGCCGCCGCGGCAAGCACGGTGGAGGGTGAGGAAACGACGTAGTCCGGGCGGTGATGTTCCCCCAACCCGAACACATCGAGCCCAACCTGATCGGCGAGTTCGATTTCCTCAAGCAATTCCCGCAGCCGGCGCGCGCCTTCCGGCCCGCGGCCATCGGCAGGATTGGGATTGACATCCGCGAATGTATAAAGACCGAGTTCCATAAACGATACCTCTGTTTGCTTGCCTGAGAGATAGGGACGGAGGGTCCATCACACAAACGCAAAATCTGGAAGCTTAGCTTCGAAAAAATGGATGGGCGCAGCCGGTTTTAACGCGCCGCCACCCTTCCCCGAAATGACGCCTCAAATGGCGATTGCCAGCCCGCCCCCTTTGGGCATAACCTGCTTAAATATGTGCGAAGTAATGCAAAAAGGGGAAAGCATGCATCGGACAGTTATCGTGACAGGCTCCACAAGCGGCATCGGCCTTGGCATTGCGCAAAGATTTGCGCGGGAGGGCGCCAATATCGTGCTGAACGGCTTTGGCGACGAAGACGAGATCGAAAAACTGCGCCTTCTACTGGAAGCCGAAAGCGGCGGGCGCGTGCTTTACCACCCCGCGGATATGACGAAACCGGACGAGATCGCCGATCTCATTCAATCCTCGCACGAAAAACTCGGCTCTGTGGATGTCCTCATCAACAATGCCGGTATCCAGCATATCGCGCCCATCGAAGAGTTCCCGACGGAAAAATGGGACTGGATCATCGCCATCAATCTGACCAGTTCCTTCCATACCATGCGCGCCGCGATACCGTTGATGAAAAAGGCCGGCAAGGGCCGCATCATCAACATTTCCTCGGCCCATGGTCTCGTCGCCTCGCCGTTCAAATCGGCCTATGTGGCGGCCAAACACGGCATCATGGGCCTGACGAAGACGGCAGCGCTCGAACTTGCGCAGACCGGCGTCACCGTCAACGCCATCTGTCCCGGCTATGTGCTGACGCCGCTGGTTGAAAAGCAGATACCCGAAATGGCCAAGGTGCGTGGCATCAGCGAAGAGGCGGTAAAGAACGACGTGATGCTGGAATTGCAGGCAACCAAGCAATTCGTCACCGTCGATGACGTCGCCGCCGCCGCCATCTTTCTGGCAAGCGACGCGGCAAGCAACATCACCGGCACGCATATTTCCGTGGATGGCGGCTGGACGGCGCAATAATTGCCGGATTTTCTTTCCGTTATGGAAACAATGAATTGCCAAAACGGAAATCGATATGCACGCGCGGCCGTGCATAGATGGGCATAAAGCATTTCCAGTAAAAGTGCGTAGCGGTTTTACGTCCGGACAATGCGCTAAAACAAAGAGATAGAGCACGTCCGATTTCGTGTAAATCGGACGTGCTCTAGACAATGACAAGAAACCGGCTCGGCAGCCGGTCAAAACAGCAGGGCATTGCATGAAAGACGCGATCAGCTTCATCCTCAACAGCGAAACGATTTCGCTTAAGGATTTCGGACCGACGGATACGCTTCTCGATTACCTCCGCATCAGCAAGCGGTTGACCGGGACAAAGGAAGGCTGTGCGGAAGGCGACTGCGGCGCCTGCACGGTGCTGGTCGGGCGGCTGCTTGATGGTTCGCTGCGGTACGAAAGCGTCAATGCCTGCATCCGTTTTTTAGGCTCGCTGCACGGCACCCATATTGTCACGGTGGAGCATCTGGCTGCCCGCGACGGCACGCTGCATCCCGTGCAACAGGCCATGGTGGATTTCCACGGCTCGCAATGCGGTTTCTGCACGCCGGGCTTCATCATGTCGCTTTATGGCCTGTGGCTATCAAGCGAAAACCCCGGCCGCGCCGATATCGAAAAGGCTCTGCAAGGCAATCTCTGTCGATGCACGGGCTATGAGCCGATCGTGAAGGCCGCCGAAAAAATCGCCGCAGCCCGCCCGAGCGCACTGTTCGACCCGCTGCAACGGGACCGCACCGACATCATGGCAAGGCTCTGGGCGGTCCGAGAAAACGAGACGATCACCGTCGTCAGAGGCAAGGAGCGCACCATCATTCCGGCGACGCTTGCTGATTTGACCGAGATTTACGCCACGGAACCGAAGGCGACCATCGTCGCCGGTTCCACCGATGTCGGCCTGTGGGTGACGAAGCAGATGCGGGCGCTGAACCCTGTCATCTTCATCAACAATCTCGGGGACTTGCAGACCACCACCGTGGGTGAAGACGGCATCACGCTGGGTGCCGGCGTCACCTACAGCCAGGCCTTCAAGACCGTTGCAGAACACTTCCCGCCGCTCGCCCGGCTGTTCGACCGTCTCGGCGGCGAGCAGGTACGCAATATGGGCACCATCGGCGGCAATATCGCCAACGGCTCACCCATCGGCGACACCCCACCGGCGCTGATCGCGCTGGGCGCGACGCTCACCTTGCGCTCTTCCTCCGGCAACCGAACCCTGCCGCTGGAAAGTTATTTCATCGATTATGGCAGACAGGACCGGCTGAGCGGCGAATTTGTCGAAAAGCTCTTCATTCCGTTCCAGAAGCCGGAAAGCCACTACGCCGTCTACAAGATTTCCAAGCGCCGCGACGAGGATATTTCCGCGCTGTGCGCCGCTTTCAATCTGACGCTCGACGCTGACGGCACGGTCGAAGACATCCGCATCGCCTTCGGCGGCATGGCCGGCACGCCGAAACGGGCCGCGCATCTGGAAGCCGCGCTTCTCGGCAAGGCGTGGTCGCAGGACACGATCGACGCGGCGCGCGATGCACTGGATGAGGATTTCACCCCGCTGACGGATTGGCGCGCCACCGCAGAATACCGACAGCTGACGGCCAAGAACCTGCTGACGCGGTTCTTCCTCGAGACATCAGGCGAAAAGCAGGAACTTGCGCGCTTCACGCTGGAGGAGGTTTGAACCATGGACACCACAAGCTTCGACAAGACCAAGACCGAAATCGACGGCCCCATGCATACCTCGCTTCGGCACGATTCCGCCCATAAGCATGTGACCGGCAGCGCCGAATATATCGATGACATCCCTGAACCCGCCGGCCTCGTCCACGGCGCACTCGGCCTTGCCGACCGTGCCCATGCCGAAATCATCTCTATGGACCTCTCCGAAGTGGAGGCCACACCGGGCGTGCTCTGGGTGATGGTTGGCAAGGATGTGCCCGGCGAAAACGATATCTCCTCCGGCGGTCGTCACGACGAGCCGCTGCTGGCCGAGACAAAGGTCGAATTCCACGGCCAGCCGATTTTTGCGGTCTTTGCCGAAACCCGCGATATCGCCAGAAAGGCGGCGCGCAAGGCAAAGATCACCTATAAAGACCTGCCGCATTTCACCGATATCGACACGGCTATAGAAAATGGCGGCGCCCTCGTCATCGATCCGATGACGCTGACGCGCGGCGATGCCAAGATCGAAATGGATGTCGCGCCCCGCCGCCTCACCGGCACCATGCGGATCGGCGGGCAGGAGCATTTTTATCTCGAAAGCCACATCGCCATGGCCGTGCCGGGTGAGGATGACGAGGTGACGCTGTGGAGCTCCACCCAGCATCCGAGCGAAATCCAGCACATCGTCAGCCATATTCTTCAGGTGCCGTCAAATGCCGTAACGGTGCAGGTGCGCCGCATGGGCGGCGGTTTCGGCGGCAAGGAAACTCAAGGCAACCAGTTTGCAGCACTCTGCGCCATCGCCGCCAAGAAGCTGAACCGGGCCGTGAAAATCCGTCCGGACCGCGACGAGGACATGAGCGCCACCGGCAAGCGCCATGATTTCCGCGTCGATTACGAGTTGGGCTTCGATGAAGAAGGCCGCATCCACGCCGTCGACGCCACCTATGCCGCGCGCTGCGGTTTTTCCTCCGATCTGTCCGGCCCGGTCACGGACCGCGCGCTGTTCCATGCGGATTCCAGCTATTTCTATCCGCATGTGCACCTCACCTCGCGGCCGCTGAAAACCCACACGGTCTCCAACACCGCCTTTCGCGGTTTCGGCGGCCCGCAGGGCATGCTGGGGGCTGAACGTTTCATCGAGGAAATCGCCTATGCCGTCGGCAAGGACCCGCTCGATATCCGCAAACTGAATTTCTACGGCGAGACCGGCTCCGGCCGCACCACGACGCCCTATCATCAGGAAGTCGAAGACAACATCATCGCCCGCATCGTCGAGGAGCTGGAGACATCCAGCGACTATCGTGCGCGACGCGAGGCGATCATCGAGTTCAACAAGACCAGCCCGATCATCCGCAAGGGCATTGCGCTCACCCCTGTCAAATTTGGCATCTCCTTCACCATGACTGCCTTCAATCAGGCGGGTGCCTTGGTGCATATCTATAATGACGGCTCCATCCACCTGAACCACGGCGGCACCGAAATGGGCCAAGGCCTTTACACCAAGGTGGCGCAGGTGGTGGCCGATGCCTTCCAGGTGGATATCGGCCGGGTGAAGATAACAGCCACGACCACCGGCAAGGTGCCGAACACGTCAGCCACCGCCGCCTCCTCCGGCACCGACCTCAACGGCATGGCGGCGTATGACGCCGCGCGTCAGATCCGCGAGCGGCTGGTCAAGTTCGCCGCCGAGAACTGGAACGTGCCGGAAGAAGAGGTTGTCTTCCTGCCGAACCGGGTGCGCATCGGCCTTGAGGAAATCGCCTTCAATGATTTCATCAAACGAGCCTATTTCGCCCGCGTGCAGCTCTCCGCCGCCGGTTTTTACAAGACGCCGAAAATCCACTGGGACCGCGCCGCCGGTCGCGGCACGCCGTTTTATTATTTCGCCTATGGCGCGGCCTGCTCGGAAGTATCGATCGATACGCTGACCGGCGAATACCTGATGGAACGCACCGATATCCTCCACGATGTGGGAAAGTCACTGAACCCGGCCATCGATATCGGCCAGATCGAAGGCGCCTTCGTACAGGGCATGGGCTGGCTGACGACGGAGGAATTATGGTGGGACGGCAAGGGGCGGCTGCGCACCCACGCGCCCTCCACCTACAAGATCCCGCTCGCCTCCGACCGGCCGAAGAGCTTTAACGTCAAGCTGGCGGAATGGGCGGAAAATGCCGAGCCCACCATCGGCCGCTCCAAGGCCGTGGGCGAACCGCCCTTCATGCTGGCGATCTCGGTTCTCGAAGCCCTCTCCATGGCCGTCGCCTCCGTCGCCGATTACAAGGTCTGCCCGCGCCTCGATGCACCGGCAACGCCGGAGCGGGTGCTGATGGCGGTGGAACGGTTGAAGAAGGTGTGAGAATGCCAGCGCCAATGCCTGACACCCCACTCACCAATTTCCTCACCCGCTCCACCCCCGCAATTCTCGTGGAAATCGAGGCCGTCAAAGGCTCCTCACCACGCGAGGCCGGCACCTTCATGCTCGTCTCACAGGACGACTTGTGGGAAACCATCGGCGGCGGGCAATTCGAATATATGGCGATAGACCACGCACGCGCCATGTTGCGAAGAGGTGTCGCCGAAGACCGCATGGATATTCCGCTCGGGCCGGAAATCGGCCAGTGCTGCGGCGGCCGCACCCTCATCCGCTTCAGGCTGATAACGACGCAGATCGCGGCCGCGCTCGAAGCAAGGCTAAAGGTCGAAGCCGAACAGCAGCGTGCCGTGTTCATTTTCGGCGCGGGCCATGTCGGCAAGGCACTGGCCCAGGCGCTGTCGCTGCTGCCCCTGACACTGACGGTAGTGGAAACCCGTGAAAGCGAGTTGCGCGATCTTCCAGCGACGGTCGCATCCGTACTCACACCCGTGCCAGAAGCGCTCATCGCAAAAATCCCGGCCAATGGCGCGGCGATCATCGTTACCCACGACCATGCGCTCGATTTCCTGATTGCGAAGGAGGCGCTTGCCCGCAATGATCTCGCCTATGTCGGCATGATCGGTTCGAAGACCAAACGCGCCACCTTCGCCCATTGGCTGGCGGATCAGGCAGAGCCCGCTTCCGGCCTTGCAAGACTGACGCTGCCCATCGGTGGCACAGGCGTCAGGGACAAGCGTCCCGCCGTCATAGCGGCCCTTGTGGCAGCCGAGTTGCTTCAAGCGCTTTCTGCCACCGAAACTGGGAATCCCCGCAAACACCAGCCCGCCCATCCCTGAGGCCGAGATCGCGCTTCAACGCATCAGGCAGGCTTTCATCGGCCAGATTGTCCGGCCGAAAGCTCTCAAAAGCAAAATGTTCCGCTGTCCGCAGACCCGCGCGCAGGCGGGACCACGCGCGCAAGAATGCTGTGCGCATGTTCATCTCCATCCGAATTTTCAGAAGCTCAGTTGATCTATGAAACTGAAAATGACTTGATTTCCGGATAAAAACCAATGAAACGTTTGGGGGGTTAGCATAAAGAGAGCTTATCCATGAAGATGTCTCGCCAGTTTCCGCTGAATGCGCTGCGTGTGTTCGATGCCGCAGCAAGACATCTGAGTTTCACCAAGGCCGGTGAAGAGCTGGGCATGACGCAGACGGCTGTCAGCTATCAGGTGAAGCTGCTGGAGGAGAACATCGGTGAGCCGCTCTTCATCCGCAAAGCGCGGCAGGTTCTGCTGACCGAGGCCGGACACAAACTGGCGCCGAGGGTGGCGGAAGCCTTCAACAGCCTGCAGGAGGCCGTCGACACTATTCGCGACACTTCGGACGCCACCCTGACCATCCATTCCACCGCCACTTTCGCCTCGCGCTGGCTGTCGCGGCACCTAGGGGCCTTTCAGCTCGAGCACCCCTCGATCGCGGTGCGGCTCGATACATCAAGCGCATTGATCGATTTTTCCCAGTCCGACTGTGATGTCGCCATTCGCTGGAGCCGCGACGATGGCAAGGGGCTGACCTATCATCAATTGCTGCGCGGCGTTTATACGCCGATGCTACATCCGAGCCTCGCCGAGAGCATCGGCGGATTGCACAAGCCGGAAGATCTGCTGCGCCTGCGGATCATCGATCCCGGCGATATCTGGTGGAGCCAGTGGTTTCGTGAGGTGGGCGTCGAAAATCCGGGCCTTGACCGTTATCCGCGCAGCCGCCTCAATGTACAGGCCTTCGAAGCCGCCGCGGCAATCGCCAATCAGGGGGTGGCCATGCTCACACCGGAACTCTATGCCGACGAGATCGCGCTCGGCCGCCTTTACCAGCCCTTCGAGCACCTCAGCAGCGAAGGCAAGAACTACTGGCTGGTCTATCCCGAAAACCGCAGGAACATCCGCAAGATAAAACTGTTTCGCGACTGGATATTGAAACGGATCGAAGAAAGCCGGCCACCGCAGCTGCCTCAATACCCCATGTCCGGCGCATAAAAGCAGCGCGGCGTATCCTCGTCCGGAAACAGACAGAGATGATATTCGCCATCTTCGGATCGTCTTGCCTCGCTCTGCGACCAGCTGAAGAAATGACGCCGCGTGACCATGCGGTGATCGCCGGGCGCGAGCGAAACCTCGTAACCGTCGGGCGTGATACGAACGCTGCGTGTGGGGATCATCTGGCAGTCGCCGGTTTCGGCGTCGCCATTGCAACAATAGCTTTCATATTTGAACCCCTTGTGGGATTCATGAGCAAGTGCTGTGGCGGTGACCGCCAGGAGCAGAAAGAGAACCGTCAGAACAAGGCGCATCGGCATGGTCTCCGTTGAAAACAACGGCGGCTGCCGGAAGGTCATTGCGTCCCTTCAAAATTTCACACATCAACCCGCACCCGGACACAATGGTACCGGGAACTGCAACACCTGCCCCCTGATCTGCCCCCGCCCCAGGGTTTGCAGCGCCCGCCTTCGGAATAACCGCCAGCGAAACATGTCATGGGAGCTTAAAAGCTCCGCAGCCCTATATTTTAGCACATCGGCGGGCCGCTCACAGAATAATAGCTGAGTCGCGTTAGCCAGCTAAGCACAAACTATGCGGCAGGAAGCGCGCATTGCAACTTTACCGGGCCTACCGCGATACCTTGCAGCCCGAACCGGGTTGTGGACATGAACGCACCGGATTGTGAACAATCACTCCCCGACCGCTGCTTTTCCCTTTCCTAACGGTCAAATTTCTCGCAAGGTGCGCTGCACAAGGATCAGGGGAACCGCATGTACGAATATGCCATTGCGTGGGAATGGATGGCCTTTGCCGTCCGCTGGCTCCACGTCATCACCGCCATCGCCTGGATCGGCTCATCCTTTTATTTCATCGCACTCGATCTGGGGCTGGTCAAACGCCCGGATATGCCGCCGGGGGCCTATGGCGAGGAGTGGCAGGTGCATGGCGGCGGCTTTTACCACATCCAGAAATATCTGGTCGCCCCTGCCCGGATGCCCGAGCACCTGACATGGTTCAAATGGGAAAGCTACGTCACCTGGCTTTCCGGTTTTGCCATGCTCTGTATCGTCTATTATGGCGGCGCGGACCTGTTCCTCATCGACCATTCCGTGCTTGATCTCACCCAGTTCCAGGCCATCTGTCTGTCGCTGGCATCGCTGGCCATCGGCTGGCTGTTTTATGATTTTCTCTGCAAATCGCCGCTCGGCAACAATACCTGGGGCCTGATGGTGGTGCTCTATGTCGCGCTGGTGGCGATGGCATGGGGTTATACGCAGGTCTTCACCGGCCGCGCCGCGTTCCTGCATCTCGGCGCATTTACCGCCACCATCATGTCGGCAAACGTGTTCTTCATCATCATTCCCAACCAGAAGATCGTCGTCGCAGACCTGATCGCCGGGCGCACGCCGGATCCGAAATATGGCCGCATCGCCAAACAGCGCTCGCTGCACAACAACTATCTGACGCTGCCCGTCATCTTCTTCATGCTGTCGAACCATTATCCGCTGGCCTTCGCCACGCAGTTCAACTGGATCATTGCGGCGTTGGTGTTCCTGATGGGCGTCACCATCCGCCATTGGTTCAACACCACCCATGCCCGCAAGGGCAAGCCGACATGGACCTGGCTTTTGACCGCGCTGATCTTCATCGTCATCATGTGGCTTTCCACCGTGCCGAAAGTGCTGACCGGCGAAGAGGAGCAGAAGGCAGCGACCCTTTCCCCCATGCAGCAGCAATTCGTCAGCGACGCCCATTTCACCAAGGCGCGCGATGTGGTTCAGGGCCGCTGTTCCATGTGCCATGCCGCCGAACCGGTGTGGGAAGGCGTGCCCTTCACGCCGAAATCGGTGAAGCTGGAAACCGACGAACAGATCGCCGCCCATGCGCGCGAAATCTATTTGCAAGCCGGCCGCAGCCATGCCATGCCTCCCGGCAACATCACCGCCATCACCCCGCAAGAGCGCAAAGTGCTGACCGCCTGGTATGAAAGCGCGGTTTCCGGGGCTGGAAAAGCCGAAGGAAAGACTGAATGAGCATGGTTCTGCTGCGTGGCCGCCTGCTGAGCTTCCGCCGCGCGCCGCTCTCCATCGACGATACGCAAAGCTATCTCTATATCGAAGATGGTGGCCTGCTGCTCGAAAACGGCAAGATCGCCGCCATCGGCGAATACGCCGATATCCGTGAGACAGCGCCTGATGACATCGAGGAAAAGGACCACCGTCCGCATCTCATCGTGCCCGGCCTCATCGACATGCACCTGCATTTCCCGCAGATGCAGGTCATCGGCTCCTATGCCGCCAATCTGCTGGAATGGCTGAACACCTATACGTTCCCGGAAGAATGCCGCTTCGTCGAAAGTGCCCATGCCCAGCGCATCGCCACGCATTTTTACGACGAGCTGCTGCGCCACGGCACCACCACGGCCGCTGCCTATTGCTCCGTGCATAAAACCTCCGCCGACGCCTTTTTTACTGAGGCCATGAAGCGCAACATGCTGATGGTCGGCGGCAAGGTGATGATGGACCGCAACGCCCCGCAGGGCCTGCTGGACACGCCGGAAACCTCCTATGACGAGACGCGCGCCGTCATCGCCGACTGGCACGGCAAGGGCCGCAACCACGTCGCCATCACGCCGCGCTTCGCCATAACCTCCACCCCGAAGCAGATGGAAGCCGCCCAAGCGCTGGCGCAGGAATTCCCCGATCTCTTCATCCAGACTCACCTCTCGGAAAACTTGGACGAGATCAAATATACCTGCGAGCTGTACCCCGAAGCGACCGACTATACCGACATCTATGTGCGCTACGGCCTGATGGGCAACAAGACGCTGCTCGGCCACGCCATCCACCTCTCCGAACGTGAGGCGGACGTACTGTCGGAAACCGGTGCGGTGGCCGTGCATTGCCCCACCTCCAACCTCTTCATCGGCTCCGGCCTGTTCCCGATGAAAAAGCTGCAGCGGCGTGAAAAGCCGGTGCGGATCGCGGTCGCCACCGATATCGGCGGCGGATCGAGCTATTCCATGCTGCGCACCATGGACGAGGCCTACAAAATCCAGCAATTGCTCGGCGAGCGCCTGAACCCGCTGGAAAGCTGGTATCTGATGACGCGCGGCAACGCCGAAGCGCTTTCCATGGTCGACCGCATCGGCACGCTGGAGGCCGGCACTGACGCCGACATCACGGTGCTGAACGCCTCCTCCACGCCCGCCATGGCGCTGAAGATGGAAGTGGTGAAAAGCCTGACGGAAGAACTGTTCCTGATGCTAACCATGGGCGACGACCGCACGGTGGTGGAAACCTATGTGGCCGGCAGGGCGATGAAGAGCGTGTTGGCATAGTTCGGCTGAGGCCGAAACATAAGGCCGCCGACTCACTTACACAGTCATATATTGGATTGAGCGAGTGCCGCGTCGTTCTTCTCCCCGCCGGGGAGAAGTCCGCGGCAGCGGGATGAGGAGGCAAGGGTGCGGTCCATCGCTAACGTTGCCCCCTCATCCGACCCTTCGGGCCACCTTCTCCCCGGCGGGGAGAAGAAACCGTGCCGCACCCGCTCGCTTCATATGACTGGCTGGCATCACCGGCCAAAACGCGAATGACCTCTGGAGCGCCCCGTGCCGGCTTTAGACACAACCACCCTGTTCATGGTCCTCACGACTTTCATCATCGCGGGCATCGTCAAGGGCGTGACCGGCATGGGACTGCCCACCGTTGCCATGGGCGTGCTCGGCCTCTTCATGCCGCCGGTCATCGCCGCAGGGCTGCTCATCCTGCCCTCCTTCATCACCAATATCTGGCAATTGCTCGCCGGACCGGATTTCCGGGCCATCGTGAAGCGGCTGTGGCCGATGATGATCGCCATCGCGATCGGAACGCTGCTTGGCATCCGGCTGATGACATCAGGCACCGGCGTCTGGACCACCTCGGCGCTCGGCCTCTGCCTTGCGGCTTACGCGGCCTACAGCCTGTTTGCCAGACCGGTCTCGATTCCGGCAAGGCTGGAACCAAAGCTCTCCCCGGTCATGGGGCTGGCAACCGGCCTTCTAACCGGCGGCACCGGAATTTTCGTCGTGCCCGCCGTGCCCTATATCCAGTCGCTCGGTTTCAACCGCGATGATCTGGTGCAGGCGCTGGGCCTTTCCTTCACCGTCTCCACCGTCGCACTGGCTGCCGGCCTTGCCTCCCAGAATGCTTTTCACGTCGAGCATCTGTCACTGTCAGCACTCGCCGTCCTGCCTGCGCTCCTCGGCATGTGGCTTGGCCAGAAAATCCGTTACGTCGTCAGCCCGGCGACATTCCGGCGCTGGTTTCTCATCTGCCTGCTCATACTGGGAGCCGAGCTGTTTTTGCGGGCATTCTGGTGATGGAAATCCGTCGATTTTGATGTCGTGACCGCCACATCCATGTTATGCGAAGTCATCATTCAAATGTGAAGGCTTTATCCATGGGCAAAATCCTGACCATAGCGGACCTGAAGAAACAGGCTCAGCGCCGTGTGCCAAAAATGTTTTTCGACTATGCCGATAGCGGCGCATGGACCGAAAGCACCTACCGCGCCAATGAGGACGATTTCGCCAAGATAAAGCTGCGCCAGCGCGTGCTGGTGGATATGACCGACCGGTCACTCGCCACCGAAATGGTTGGTGAGAAGGTTTCGATGCCGGTGGCGCTCTCCCCCACCGGGCTGACGGGCATGCAGCATGCCGATGGCGAAATGCTGGCCGCCAAGGCGGCGGAGGAATTCGGCGTGCCTTTCACGCTCTCCACGATGAGCATCTGCTCCATCGAGGACGTTGCCTCGGTCACCTCGAAACCCTTCTGGTTTCAGCTTTACGTGATGAAGGACCGGGATTTCGTCAACAATCTGATCGACCGCGCCAAGGCCGCCGGGTGCTCGGCGCTGGTGCTGACGCTTGACCTGCAAATCCTCGGCCAGCGCCACAAGGATCTGCGCAACGGCCTGTCCGCACCGCCGAAATTCACCCCGAAACATATCTGGCAAATGGCGACACGGCCGAAATGGTGCCTCGACATGGCTCGCACCCAACGCCGCAGCTTCGGCAATATCGTCGGCCATGCGAAGAATGTTTCTGACCTCTCATCACTCTCCTCCTGGACGGCGGAGCAATTCGATCCACGCCTGTCGTGGAAAGACGTCGAATGGATCAAAGAGCGCTGGGGCGGCAAGCTGATCCTCAAGGGTATCCTTGACGAGGAAGATGCCCGCGCCTCGCTCGATACCGGCGCCGACGCCATCATCGTCTCCAACCATGGCGGCCGCCAGCTCGACGGCGCCCATTCCTCCATCGCCATGCTGCCGAAGATCGTCGACACCGTTGGCGACAAGGTGGAAGTACATATGGATGGCGGCATCCGCTCCGGTCAGGACGTGCTGAAGGCGGTGGCGCTCGGCGCCAGGGGCACCTATATCGGCCGCCCCTTCCTCTACGGTCTCGGCGCTGATGGCAAACAGGGCGTGACGACGGCGCTGGAGATCATCCGCAAGGAAATGGATATCAGCATGGCGCTTTGCGGCAAAAGACTGATCACGGATGTGGATCGCAGCATTCTGGCGTGATGTTGGTTGGGCGGAGACACCAGAGGCGCCGCTCCATTCTCTGCCGTCATGCCGGACTTGTGTGGATGTTGCCCTCACGAACGACCTCAGCCAGCCAATCTCAATGCCCCACCGTCTTCGAAAACACGTTCACGATGACCACCCCCATCACGATGAACCCCAAACCGATGACGGCCGCAATATCCAGCGTCTGGCGGAACACGAAATATCCAATGCCGGAAATCAGCACGATGCCGAGCCCGCTCCAGATCGCATAGGCAACGCCAACCGGAATCACACGCAGCGTGAATGACAGCAGGTAGAAAGCCGCGCCGTAAAACACCGCCATAAGCACTGTCGGCAGCAGCTTGGTGAATTGCTGCGACTGCTGCAGGAAGGAGGTCGCGATGACCTCGCAGATAATGGCCGCGACAAGCGCGCCATACGTAAAAACAGCCGCGTTCATCGTTCCATTTCCTTTTTCGTCTGCGCGATCATCCGGGCCTTGAGAGCCGCCCTGTCGCCGCCCGCCCTGCCATCATCGGCCAGAAGATCAGCAAACCATATGCCGTCTGCTGCCAGCCGCACGAGTTCCAGTACCACCCCGTCATCCGTTTCTTTATGACGGGCAAGGCGCCCCTCGATCCATCTGTTCCACAGGCGCCGAAGCGATGGTTCGCCGACCATGGAAACGGAGATCGCCGCCCATTGCCTGCCCGATTCCCTGCCCCGATCCGAGAAAACAGCGTTCACATAGGCCCGCGTAAAGCTTCCAAAGGCTTCACGATCGTGTGAGAGGAGGTCGTCGATCTCAGTGTCCAAAGCCGCGAGAAGGTCCGCCATGACCGCTTCCAGAAGTGTCTGCTTGGAAGGAAAATGATGAAACAACCCGCCCTTCGTCACCCCGGCAGCATCGGCCACCGCCTGCACGGAAAGCGCCGCAACACCCTGCTCAGCAGCAAGTTTCGCCGCGCAATCGAGAAGATTGCGGCGCACGATTTCCGGCTGCTTCTTGCGTTCGTGAGCATTTGTCATGCCTTTAAACATACCGGATGGTTGGTTTCTTTGCAAGGAAATTGTGGGGGCAGGCATCGGGTTGAAATTCATACTTAATTAAGCATGAAAGCGATCTCTAAAGTTTTAGCGGTTTTGTTGCCGGAAAGTGTCAGTAAAACTTCGCTCATCACGGCGATCGAGAAAAGGGGCGGATTATGTCGGGAACGATCAAACGGGGAATGGCGGGTGCATGGGTCTTCGTGCTCACCTTCTTTTGCGCGATCCTCTCCTTGCAGGCATCGCCTGCTCAGGCCGGCTACGCCCATTTCATCATGGATGCCAATACCGGCAAGGTTCTGGCGTCCCGCAATGCCGATGTGCTGAACCACCCCGCCTCCCTCACCAAGATGATGACGCTTTATATGACCTTCGAGGCGCTGCACGCCGGCCGGCTTCGCTGGGATCAGAAGATAACCATGTCCAAGAACGGCGCATCGGTCATCCCCTCGAAGCTTTACGTGCGCCAGGGCCAGACCTTCACCGTGCGCGAGGCCGTTTATGGCATGATCGTCAAATCCGCCAATGACATGGCGGAAGGCATGGGCGATCACCTCGGCGGCTCCGAGGCACGGTTTGCGGAAATGATGACCCGCAAGGCCCGCCAGCTCGGCATGTCGAAGACCGTGTTTCGCAACGCCTCGGGCCTGCCCAGCAAATCCCAGGTGACGACAGCGCGCGACATGGCCAAACTCGGCCTTGCCTTGCAGCGCGACTTTCCCAAGGAGTATGGCCTCTTCGCCATGGAATCTTTCAGTTTCCGGGGAAAACGCATCCGTGGCCACAACAATCTGATGTATCGTTATCAGGGCATGGACGGCATCAAGACCGGCTACACCAATGCCTCCGGCTTCAACCTCGTCAGCGCCATCAACCACAATGGCCGCCGTGTCGTCGGCGTCGTACTGGGTGGCAAGACCGCCCGCAGCCGCGATGCGCAGATGGCAGCCCTTCTCGAAAAGGCCTTGCCCCAGGCATCGAGAAGCCGCAACACCGAACAGCTCGTCGCCAGCGCCAATGTCAGCCGCACTTTCGATGTGGCCGCCACCGCCGTGCCGACCGCTTCGGTGCCCCCTACGTCCGTTCCATTACCGATGTTCGCCGAACGCCGCGCCGACCCGGTCGCCATGCAGATTGCCACCGCCAATAGCCAGATGGCCGACATGATGCAGGTCTCCGCCATTCCGAGGCCTGCTCCCGCCGCTGCTACGACCGGCCAGAGAAGCCGTTGGGAAGTGCAGATCGCCGCAACCGACAGCGAAGCCGCCGCCCGCTCCCTGCTCGCCAATGCCCGTTCCAATATCGGAAACTACGCCGGGATCGCTCCCTATACCGAGGCTGTTCAAAGCGGATCGGCAACGCTTTACCGCGCCCGCTTCACCGGCTTCGAAGACCAGTCTTCGGCCGTATCCGCCTGCAAGGAACTGAAGGCGCAGTCCTATGCCTGCGTGGTGATGACCAGCGAGGGGTGATTCAGCGCTTGAGCCACCCGTTCGTCAGCGCATCGGCCAGATAGGGAATACCGTTGACCCGCGCCATTTCGGACATGGCCAGATTGTCGTAGCGGATATTCCGGAAATACACCTGCCAGCCGCGCGAGGTCTCTTCCAGCACGGCATAGGTGGCAAGCGGATGTCCGGCCTCGACATGATGGTCGAAAGGCGTGTCATCCTTCCAGCCGGGGCAACCGACGCTGCCGGGATTGACGATCAGCCGGCCATCGGAAAGCTGCACGGTGCGGGGAATATGCGTATGGCCACACAGCATCAGCGGCTGCGTGATACCTTGCGCCCTCTCCTCGATTTCGGCGAGAGGCCGCAGTTTCAGCACTCCTTCCGGCGACAGCGTTTCCAGCCAGTAGTCGAGATCGCCGAGCGGCGAACCGTGGCAGCAATAGGCGACATCCCTGAACACCATGCTGAAGGGTAACGTATGCAGCCAGTCCAGATGCGCGGCGGTGAGCTGCGCATGCGCCGGCTTCTCCCAGCTGCCCATCTCTTCCGGCGCCCGCTCGATCAGCTCCCGGTCATGATTGCCGCGAATGCTGGGTATCCAGTTGCCAACAAGCACATCGCCGGTAAAACCTGCCTCCAGCGGGCCGCTGAAACAATCACCGAGATTGACGATGTCCGTGATCCCCAGCTTCGCAATATCCTCCAGCACGGCCTCCAGTGCGGCACAGTTTCCGTGAATATCGGCAATCGCGGCAAAGATCATGGCTGTCAGCTTCCTCGATAGGTGGAATAGCTATAGGGCGAAAGCAGAAGCGGCACATGATAGTGGCCGCTTTCATCGGCAATGCCGAAGCGGATAGGGATGATGTCGAGAAAGGCCGGTTCCGCCAATTGGACGCCTCTGCCTCGGAGATAGTCGCCGGCATGGAAAACCAGCTCATATTCGCCGGCCGTGAAACTGTCGCCAACCAGCAGCGGCCCGCCATCGACCCGGCCGTCGCTATTTGTCCTCACCGTTTTCAGCTTCTCGCGGCGATCCCCGGAGAGTCGGTACAGCTCGATCGTCAGTCCCTCGGCGGGCGTCCCATGGGCGGCATCGAGAACATGGGTTGTCAGGCCGGTCATAGGCTGGGCTCCGCGATCATGAAGGGGTCGTCGAAAAAATACTCTTCCAGATTGTTACCCGGACCTTCGCGATCGGCAACCAGAAAATCCGAAACCGCCTGCAATGGCATCAGCGGATAATGCCAGATATTGCGGCGGTAATTCACGCCCTGATCACCCCGCGCCAGAAACACCTGCGGCCGGACGGGCCTGCCACCGTCATCTTCCGCAACGACAACGAGGAAAGGCCGGCCGGAAAGCGGCGAAAAACTCTGGCTGCCGAGCGGATGCCGCTCCATCATTTCGATCTTGTGCGGGAAAACGCGTGGCTGGCCCCGGAAGATATTGAGAATGATGCGCGCCCCCTCGCCCACAGCCTCTGGCGCTGCAAGCGCATGATGCCGCTCGGTCTGGCCACCATTGATGTGGCGCATGGAAGAGGGTGTCGTTTCAATCACATCACCAAAGGGTGTGAACGCCTCTTTGGTGAGAGGCCGTATCTCGAGAAAATCAGTCAAATGTCATTCACCTTGGGCATGCCAATTGTGCAGAAGAGAGAGTTTGTCCAGAAGGTCGGGTATCGCCGTCTGGGTCGTATCCCAGACCGTTTCCAGATTGATGCTCATGTAACCATGTGCGATCCTGTCGCGCATGCCGCGCATCTTGACCCACGGAATATCAGGAAAATCCGCAACGAAAGCCGGGAACTCTTCCATGATCCGAGCTGTCGTCTCGCCAATAATCAGAAGGTTCATCGCCACCGCCCGTTGACGGACGAGATCAGCCAAAAATTCGTCTTTTGTGTTCCGTTGAACAAAGTCGATGGTTTCCGAAGCGACCTGCCGGATGTCTTGAAGATAAACGTTCAGCCGCTCGACGCTCATACAGGCTTCGCTTCCTGTAGCACCTTCACACGGACACGCTCCGGAAAATCGCCCGGCGTCAGCAAGTGAATTTCTGTACCCCGCATAATGTCCGTCAATTCCTCCAGCAAACCGCCAAGGTCGAACAATGTCGTTCCCGGCAACGCATCCACCAGAATATCGAGATCGCTGTCCGGCCGGTCTTCGCCACGCGCCACGGAGCCGAACACGCGCGGGTTCGCCGCGTTGAAGCGCTTCGTTGCTTCGCGGATCGCCTCCCTGTTCTTTTCCAGCACCTCGGACGGTCGCATGATCTTTATCTCCAGACGGCACGATTCTAGCAGAACGGCCCGCACTCGCCAATTCAGCCTTCCGGCAGCATCGAGGCAAGGCGCAGCCAGGCGATCTTTTCCACCTGCGCCGTTGCGGTAGCAAATTCCTGCGCCGCATCGTTGCCGATGCGGGTCTCGAAGGCGGAGAGGATATCGTGCCTGTTCAGCCCCTTCACCGCAATGATGAAGGGAAAACCGAATTTTTCGGTATAGGCGCTGTTCAGTTGGGTGAACCGCGCATGTTCCTCCGGCGAAAGCCGGTCCAGCCCGGCACCGGCCTGTTCGTTGCGGCTGTCGGCGGTCAATTCGCCTGCAATCGCCAGCTTGCCGGCGAGATCGGGATGCGCCCGCAGCACGCCGAGCCTCTCCGCCTCGGAAGCCACCCGGAACTGCGCACAAAGGGTTGCGTGAACCGCCTTCGCCGTCAGTTCCAAGCCTGCTCCGCCAGCATCGTAAGCACGTTCGGCGATGAAGGGCGAATGTTCGAACACGCCGCCAAAACGGGCGACAAATTCCTCACGCGTCACCATCAGAGAGTCTCCGGCTTGTGGTGTTCATGCCAGTGGCGGGCGATCTCGAGGCGCTGCGGAATCCACACCTTCTCGTGACCAAGCACATATTCGATGAAACGGCGCAGCGCCGCAGCTCGGCCGGGCCGGCCGACGAGACGGCAATGCAGGCCGACGCTCATCATCTTCGGCGCACCTTCAACACCCTCCTGATAAAGCACATCGAATGCATCTTTCAGATAGGTGAAGAACTGATCGCCGGAATTGAAACCCTGCGGCGTGGCGAAACGCATGTCGTTGGTTTCGAGCGTATAGGGAATGATCAGAAACGGCTGCTTGCCCTCGCCCTTTACCCAATAGGGCAGATCGTCGGCATAGGAATCCGAGGAATAAAGGAAGCCGCCCTCCTGCATGACGAGGCGCAACGTATTGTCGGAGGGCTTGCCCTGATACATGCCGTAGGGACGCTCGCCCGTCAGTTCGGTGTGCAGGCGCACCGCTTCGATGATGTGCTTGCGCTCTTCCTCTTCGGAGAAATCCTTGTATTCAAGCCAGCGATAACCGTGGCTGGCAATTTCCCAGCCCGCTTCCTTCATGGCGGCAACGGCCTCGGGGTTGCGGGCCATGGCGGCGGTCACGCCATAAACCGTGGTGGTGACGCCTAGCCCGGTGAACATGCGCCACAGCCGCCAGAAGCCGGCGCGCGAACCATATTCGTAGATCGATTCCATATTCAGATTACGCTGGCCGGGCCACGGCTGGGCGCCGACGATTTCCGACAACAGCGATTCCGATGCCTTGTCATTGTCGAGAATGCAGCTTTCGCCGCCCTCCTCGTAATTGATGACGAATTGCACGGCGATGCGCGCCCCGCCCGGCCATTTCGGATCGGGAGCGTTGCGGCCATAGCCCACCAGATTGCGGGAGTAATTTTCGGAAATCATTCAGCCACCCAGAACATCTCTCCCGGGGCTCAAAGCCGGTTGCGGGAGATAAGATAAACCTCCGAACCTTGCCGGGCCGGACAGGCAGGCGTGCTTCGGATATGCGATGCCGAACGGTAGCATTCGCATCCGGAATGTCGAGACAATCTTGCCGACATTCCGATGCTTTTTTGTATACGATTACAGGCAGACGCGCTTCAGGCAATCTTGCGGGCGGAAACGCGGCCCATGGGATGCAGCGAATGCACGCGGAAAGGCGCACCGGGCTCATCCTCGATGAAAAGCGCCAGGCTGGTAAATTGCAATGTCCGGGTCAATAACGGCTCGAAAACCTTGCGCACGGCCCGCTCGATCCTCTGGCTGCTGGAAGGCTCCACACCACCCGTCAGCGACATCTGGAACCGGAACTCGTCCATCACATGCGGGCTGCCCCAGCGATGCAGATTGGTGAGCTGCGAGGCCGACAGCCGGTCCGGATCGGCGCGCTCGATTTCCGCCTCGGAGAGCGGTGCGCGGTAACGGTCAAACTCCTGCACCACGCGGGCGGCAAAGAAATGCAGCACTTCACAGGGACGCTCGGGAACGAGGCTGAAGACATTCTCCTGTCTTGCCACCACCAGTTGCGGAAGCGTGAAGGGATCCTGCCTGCCGGAAAAATACATCAGGTCACGCAGCAACCCCGCCTCGGACTGGCCTTCGGCAAGGCGGAAAGGTGCCTTGATCGTGCCATGAAAACCGTAACGGCGCGGCAGCGCCGTGTGGTAGGAAATCTCCTGCATGCCGAGATCGATCATGCCCGGCGGCTCCACCGCATGACCGGAATAGGCATCACGCCCCAGCCACGCGGCGGCAGCCTGCGTCAAAGGGTCATTGGGGGAAGGCGTGAAATGAATGGCGTATCGCATGCGCTGTCACCTCGCCGCAAATGCGGACAAACCGGCCTCTTTGCAGGCCAGCAAATAAGTGATTTGCGTGACAGATTAACGACGTGGGCGGCCTGATCAGAACTTTCTAAAGTCCGGGACGGCAATACTCACGTGTTCTTGAAGGCGAAAGCCTGAGGGGATGACAGGCGTATGACCGCATACGGTTTGCAACGCCGCATCGGCAAGAAAATGCGCGAGACCGAAGCTCACCTTGAAACCGCCGGAGAGCGCAACGAGCTTCGGAGTGCCGGCCATCGCCCCCACCATCGGGTCCCTCCCCACCGCCTTCGGGCGCAGCCCGGCCCAGCGTTCGAGCACCGGCGCGCCGGCAAGCGAAGGGACGACGGCGCAGGCGTCCGCAAGCAGTTTTTCGAGCTTCTCATCAGTACTGAAGGGCTCGGAAAAACAATCTTCGCTGGTACTGCCGATCGCGACGGTGCCATCCTCATGCGGCACGATATAAAGACCGTTGAGGAACACGACCGGCATGGCCGGGTCAGCGGCAGCGCCGAGAAGCGCCGCCTGCCCCTTTACCGCCTGCCCGAGCGCAACCTCCGCTTCCAGACCGAGAGCGTCACGGATCAGGGGAAAGGAATCATGACCGTTGGCAACCACGGCATGGCCGAAGCTTATCTCCTCTCCCGAAGACAACACCGCCCGCCCGTCATCCGCATCGAGAGAAACAACGCGGCAACCTTCCGCCACCTGCACATGCCGCGCCTTGCGGAGAAAAGCCGAGAGCAGCGCGATCATGGCGCGCGGCGAGACCCTTGCCGCCAGCGTGTCGAAGACAAAACCCGCCTCGCCTACCGCGTCATCCACCCAGCCCGCGACCGACGGCCTCTCTCCCACATGCCAATGGAACCGGCGTTCGCCCGATCGCCAATTTTCCGCCGCATCCCGCTCATGTCGCGCGGCGATGCCGCGCAGATGCGGTTTGGGCAGTGGAATGATCCGGCCGCAGCGGCGATAACCGCCGGAAAGCCCGGTCTCCGCCTCCAGCCCCGCGATCTCCGCCTCCAGCGCCACAAGAGCATCAAACTGAAACTGTTTCTTGTCCGACCAGCGGTCTGGCATATGTGGCATCAAGGCGCCCAGAAGCCCGCCGCTCGCGCCGCCGCCAAGACGACCCGCCTCCACCAGCAGGGTATCGATGCCGACCCGCTCCGCCTTCACCGCCGCCCACAGGCCCATGATGCCGCCGCCGACGATGAGCAGCGGCACGGAACCCGGCAAACTCATTCTTGGTGATTGACCCTGTTCGAAAGCGGGATTATCGGCTTTAGCCATGAAAAATTCCAACGACACTATCAGAGAAACTGGCAGAGAGACTGGCGCAGAGACCGGTTCGGCAACCGGAGAAAACCAGACGGCGCTCGACTGGCGTGACGGGGATATGCCCTATTCGCTGGCCTTTGACGATCATTTTTATTGCCAGACGGATGGCAGGCTGGAATGCGGCCATGTCTTCCTGTCCGGAAACGGGTTGCCGCAACGCTGGCTCGAACGGGACGGCGTTTTCCGCATCGGCGAGCTGGGCTTCGGCACCGGCCTCAATCTCTGCGAGACCTGGCGCCAATGGAAACAGGTCCGCAACGGCCGCTCCACGCTGCATTTTATCTCCTTCGAACTTTACCCGATGAAGGCAGACGAGATCGACCGGGCGCTTTCCCGCTGGCCGGAGGTGGATGCTGAGCGCAAGGCGCTTGTCGCCCGCTGGCCCGCCGAGCCGCAAGGCCGGGTCGAGATCGAACTGGACGATGCAACGCGCCTGACGGTGGTCTGCGGTGAGGCACTTGCCGGCATTTCCGGCAGCGATCTGAGTTTCGATGCCTGGTTTCTCGATGGCTTCACGCCAGCGCGTAACCCGGACATGTGGTCGCTGGAGATCATGCAGGCGCTTTTTGCGAAAACGGCGCCGGGGGGCACATTCGCCACTTACGCCGCCGCCGGCTTCGTCCGCCGCAATCTCATCGCCGCCGGTTTTGACCTGGAGCGCAGAAAGGGATTTGCCGGAAAGCGGGAAATGCTCTGCGGCACCAAACCCTCGACCTGAGGCAATTCAGAAAACCAAAATGGCGCCGGATATTCAGATGCCCGGAGCATCCCGCCGCAGCACGTTCTCGCCCAGCCATTGCGCGATCTTGTCTTCGAGGCTTTCGGGGCTGATCGGCTTCGACAGATAGTCATCCATGCCCGCCTCCAGGCAGCGTTCCCGGTCTGCCTCCTGCGTATGGGCGGTGACGCCGATGATAGGCACATGCCGGCCGTCGGCCGCAGATTTTTCGGCAGTACGGATGGCCTGTGTCGCCTGGTGTCCGTTCATGACAGGCATGGACACATCCATCAGAATGAGGGCGGGGTTATAGTCCTCCCATGCCTGAACGGCCCTCTTGCCATTGCCGACGATCAGAAAGCGCAGGCCTGCCTGCTGCAAGATCTGGCTGAAGACAATCTGGTTGACGTCGTTATCCTCGGCCACCAGCACGTCGAGAAGGCACGGCCGGCTGCGTTCGGGAACCGTGGCCGGAGCTTCGACCCGTTGTTTCCTTTCGGCGGGGCGGCCTTCCGGCCGGGCCTTCTCCCCACCCATCCCCTGCGCAAGCGGATGCTGCCGGCTGCGCTTCAGCCGCACATCGCGTACCACGTCGAACAGGGTGGAGCGCAGCAGCCGCGCCCGCGCCGGTTTCATCAGATGCGCCTGCACGCTGAGATCGGTAAACAGCGTCTCGTCGCCCACGACATCCATCGAGGTCAGGAAAACAATGGCGATATCGTCAAAGCGCACATCCGCCCGGACCCGTTCCACCACGTCGAGCCCGTTCATCACAGGCATATGATAATCGAGGATGATGGCGTCGATGGCAAAGCCGAGTGATGTCGCTTCCTGCAACACGGCGATGCCGGATGGTCCATCCTCCACCGCATGGCCGTCTATGCCCCAGCTTCGAAGCTGCTCCGTCAGGATGCGGCGGTTGACGTCGTTATCGTCGATGACCAGCACCCGGATATCGTCGATCGCCACGGAAAGCAGCGGCGCGTCCCGCCGTTGCTCCATCACCTGAAACGGAATATCGACCTCGAAGGTCGAACCCCTGCCGACTTCGCTGACGACATTGATCTTGCCGTCGAACAGGCCGACGAGGCCGACCGTGATCGCAAGGCCCAGCCCCGTTCCCTCGTGCCGCCGTGTCGCCGAACCGTCGACCTGGCTGAACTTGTCGAAGATCGTTTCCAGCTTGTCGGCCGGAATACCGATGCCGCTGTCTTCGACGCGCAACGAAAAAATGCTTTCCGACGCCTCCGCAGACTGCGCCGAAAGCTCCACCAGCACATGTCCGGTTTCGGTGAACTTGACGGCATTTCCGACGATATTGGTGACGATCTGACGGAACCGGCCGGCATCGCCAATGACCTTGCCGGAAACCGAGGCATCGATGCGGACGATCAACTCGATGTCCTTTTCCAGCGCCGCCGAGGACAGGAGCGAGACCACATCCTCCACCGCTTCCGCGGGATCAAAGGGCACGCTGCGCAGCTTCATCTGCCCGGCCTCGATCTTGGAGAAATCCAGAATATCGTTGATGATCGTCAACAGCGCATTGCCTGACTTGACGATGATGTCGGTAAAGGTCTTCTGGCGCGTATCGAGCTTGGACTTGGCCAGAAGCTCCGCCATGCCGAGCACGCCATTCATCGGCGTGCGGATTTCATGGCTCATATTGGCCAGAAATTCCGATTTGGCCCGATCAGCCGCTTCCGCACGGGAGAGCAGCCGCTGCAACTCCTCCTCGCGCATCTTCATCTCGGTCACGTCAGTGACGATGATGAGCCAGTAATTGCCGGAACTGTTGGTGGCTTCCAGATTGAGCCAGCTTTTGCCGGCCACCTGGATGAGCCAGGAAAATGGCCGGTTGGCGGCGATATGCTCCCTCCAGGCGCTGAGGGTCGCCTGCGCCTCTTCCGGATTGCCAAAATCACCGCGCGCAGCGCAATGGCTGAAAAAGCCTGACCAGTTCTCACCCTTGTCCAAAAGGTGCGGCGGCACGTCGAACATGCGCGCCATCGCCTCGTTGGACATGATAATCGTGCCCTGCTCCACCAGCACCAGGCCCTGCGCCATGGCCCGTGTGGCGCCCTGCATATATTCCCCGACACGCTCCAGCTCTGCCTTCGCCTTGCTGATCTCGGCGTCGCGCATGCGCACATCGGTCACATCGGCATAGGTGCTGAGGATCTTCCCGCCTTCGAGGCGGGTTTTCGAGATAACGGTCACTTTGCCGCTTTTGCTGCGCACCTCGCGGGGGGCGAAGACCGCATCTTCGGCCAGCCGCTGCACCCGCTCGTCATATACCTCCTCGAAGGACCGGTCGCCATAGTCGTAAAGGCCGCTCTCGAAATTCATCTCCATGAATTCGCGATAGCTCTTGCCGACAAGCGACTTCTCGCCGCCGATCTCACCCCAGACCTGGTAGAAGAACGGATTGACATATTCGATGACGAGATCGGCATTGAGCAAAAGCACACCCACCGGCAGGGCGCGGAGAACCGCCTGGAGCTGCCGATGCAGCGCCTCGGCCTCGGCCTGCGCGGCGATCAGCGCCTTTTCCCGATCCTGCAGCAGGCTGACATCGGTAACCGAACCCACCAGATAATATTCATCGTCGGGCGTCGCGACCCGGCCGAGCCGGGTGATGATGGGAATGGTGCGGCCATCCGAAAGCAGAACGCTTGCCGTCTTTTCAACAGCCTCTCCGGTTTGCAGAATATACTCGTTTTCCCGCTGGAACTGCGGCCCTTCCTCCGGAAACATCTCACATTCATTCTTGCCGATATGATCGGCAAGGTTGCCATCCAGGAATTTCTCATAGGCCGCATTGGCAAAGGTCAGCCGCCTCTTCTGATCCCTCAGGAACACACCGACGGGCAATTGCTCCAGGGCGGCGCGCAGCAGCCAGGTCTCGCGGATCTGGGTGCTCAGAAGCGTCTCATGTGCCTTGAATTCGGTCACATCGACACGGAGCCCGACCAGCATGCCGTTTTCCAGCCGCTTGTTGACGATGCGCACCCAGCGGCCATCGGCGAATTGCTCCACCTTTTCGAAATAGGGCAGGGAAAAATTCTGTAGCTGCGCCTGCATCCACCCTTCGAAGGCCGGATCATCGTCCTTCGTATCGCGATAGCCACTCGAAAAATAAAGGGCTTCCATCAGCGTTTCGAGCCGGACGCCGGGCCTCAGCTCGACGCCGAGGGCGCCGTAGAACTCGCGGAAGCGAGCGTTGCAATAAACAAGCCGGTTTTCACGGTCATAAATGACGATACCCGCGTCGACGAGATCGATCACCCCGCTGCCGAACAGCAGGTCAGAAGTGCCCCTGGCATCCGGAAACTCCTCCACCACGGCGGACGGCATGTCTTCGAACACCTCGAACAGGAAAATATTGCCGTCATCGCCGATAAACCGCTCGCAGCGAAGCGTGTGCGCCACCGTGGAACCCTCAACATGGCAGGCAATCATCTCATCGGTGGCGAAGACCAGTGAGCGGCGCTCCCTGTCCTCGCGCTCGGCGTCGCGAATATCGCCGGAAAGGGAAAGGCCGGTGCGGCCTTCGAATGCTGAGGGCTCTCGCCCCATCACCCGGCCATAGGCGGCATTGACCACGACATAGCGCAGCTCGCTGTCCTTGATGCACGCGGGCAGGTCCAGGGCGGCCACGGCCCTGCACGCTTTTTCCAGCAACCCGCAGCCCTCGGTCAATCGATACTCCACACCCTGCAGTCCATCCCTGTCGAATCAAATATTTCCGGATGCCGTCGCAAAAAACGTTATGTGAGAAAATCGATCTTTGCTATGTATCCTGAGGTCGCGCTACCCTTTTTTAACCACAATTCTTCGCCTGTGGCGTGCGTTCCGAAGATAGCCGGCAACCGATGCGCATGGCTGCCATGCGCTGTCAGGCGGCATCGTTACAAAACTATTGCTTGACTTTGACGCACAAAACGCCCACATCCCCGTCAAGCTTTCACCTTCGGCAGCCGCGTGAGCTGCAGCGTATGAACCAAGTCCCTTGGACCGCATGAAGGAAAAGCGCAACGAATACAGAAGACGGCATTTGCCGCACTGATGCGCAGAAAGTTATTCCAACCCACAAGTTCCCAATTCACGCGGGGTTCTTGACGCCAAAACCGCCGGACAGCAACCCTGCTCCGGACGAATGGTTTTTGGCGCCCCGAAAGGCAATTTTATTGACCAGTTTTAGCGAACTCGGCCTCTCTGAAAAGATTGTGGCCAGCGTTACCCAGCTTGGCTATACCGCCCCCACTCCCATTCAGGCAAAGGCCATTCCGCTGCTGCTTGAAGGCCGCGACCTCATCGGCCTCGCACAGACGGGCACCGGCAAGACGGCCGCTTTCGGCCTGCCGATCATCGAAATGCTGATGAAGCAGGCCGACCGCCCGGCAAACCGCACCACCCGCACCCTCATCCTCGCACCGACCCGCGAACTGGTGAACCAGATCGGCGACAATCTGCGCTCCTTCGTGAAGAAGACGCCGCTGCGCATCAACCAGGTTGTCGGCGGCGCGTCGATCAACAAGCAGCAGCTCCAGCTCGAAAAGGGCACTGATATCCTCGTGGCCACCCCCGGCCGCCTGCTGGACTTGATCGCCCGCAATGCGATCTCGCTCTCGAAGGTCACCTATCTGGTGCTTGACGAAGCCGACCAGATGCTCGACCTCGGCTTCATCCACGACCTGCGCAAGATTTCCCGGATGGTCCCGGCCAAGCGCCAGACACTTCTGTTCTCGGCCACCATGCCGAAGGCAATCGCCGATCTGTCGCACAGCTACCTGACCGATCCGGTCAAGGTCGAAGTCACCCCTCCGGGCAAGGCTGCCGACAAGGTCGAGCAGTACGTGCATTTCGTTGCCGGCAAGAATGACAAGACCGACCTCCTGAAGAAGTCGCTGAACGAGAACCCGGATGGCCGCGCCATCGTTTTCCTGCGCACCAAGCACGGCGCGGAAAAGCTTTACAAGCATCTCGAACATATCGGCTTCAAGGTCGCTTCCATTCATGGCAACAAGAGCCAGGGCCAGCGCGAGCGGGCACTGAAGGGCTTCAAGGACGGTGACATCAAGGTTCTGGTCGCAACCGACGTTGCCGCCCGCGGCATCGATATCCCGGCCGTAACGCACGTCTTCAACTATGACCTGCCGGAAGTGCCGGATGCCTATGTTCACCGCATCGGCCGTACCGCCCGCGCCGGCCGCGACGGCATCGCCATCGCTTTCTGCGCACCGGACGAAACCCGCCTGCTGCATGACATTGAAAAGCTGATGAAGATCGATATTCCGGTTGCCTCTGGCGAACGTCCGGCCGGTCTTGCCAGCCCGACACGCCCCAACAACAACCGTGGCGGCCGCAACAACAATGGCGGCCAGCAGCGTGGCCCGCGTGAAGGTGGACGGCACAACGGCGAATCCCGCCCGTCCCGCAACCATGCTCCGCGCGACGCCGACAACGATCTGGAAGTCACGTCCGACTTCAAGCGCGTGAAGCAGGCTGAAGGCGATGCAGGCCGTCCGGCCGGCCCCCGCAAGCACCGCCGCCCGGCCCGTAAGCCCGGCGGCAGCGGCGCCAACCGCCACGCACCTGCTGGCGGCAACGGCCAGGAAAAGCGCGCTTCCGGCAACGGCAATCGCGGCCGTAACCGCTAAGGCGCTCGGCTTTGCCGTGCATTTCTTCTCCCCGCTGGGGAGAAGAAAACAAGCAGCACACGCTCGCCAATCAAACCCCGCAGGTCACTGGCCCGCGGGGTTTTTCTTTCCCCTCACCCGCCCTGCGCGACCGGCCGACGCCGGGACGGCAAGGTCATGGCCAGCACGCCTGTTATCACGCAGACGAGCCCCACCCACATGGTAGGCGTCGGCACTTCGCCCAGAAACACCATGCCGATGGCAACCCCGACCGGCACCCGGAGATAGGCCTGCGAGGTGGTGCCCACCGAGCCCAGCGTCTGCATCAGCCGGAAATAGATCATGAAGGCGAGCGCGGTGGAAAAGACGCTGAGGCACAGAAGTGCCGTCAATGACGCCGCCGAAGGCGACAATGTCCAGGGCCGGTCTACGATCAGGCTGACCGGCAACAGCAGGACGGCGCCGCAAATCAGCGAGCCGGCGGCCGGCATGATCGGATCAAGTCCCTTGAAGTTCTTGCCGAATATCGCCGCGCAGGCATAGGAAAATGCTGCCGCCAGCACCGCAAGCTGGCTCCATATCGCCTCCCCTGCCCCACCAAACGCTTCAATGCCGATGATGAGGCAAACGCCCGTCATGCCGGCGATGGTGCCGAACAGCTTACGCCCGCTCACCGCCTCATGCCGGATGACGAGCGCGGTGAGAAGGAAGGTGAAGATCGGCGTCGTGGCATTGAGAATGACGGCAAGACCGGCATCGATGCTCTGTTCCGCCCAGGCGATCAGCGTGAACGGCAGGACGCTGTTGATGCAGGCCTGAATGAAGAACAGCCGCCAGGTTGCTAAGTCCGTGGGCAGCCGCAACCCGCGCAGCCGCATCACCGCAACGAGCAGCAGGCCGGCAATCAGGGTTCTCGAGGCGATGAAGGTAATGGGCGGTATCGTCTCCACGCCAATCTTGATGAAGGTGTAGGATGCCGCCCACAGCGTGGACAGCAAGGCGAGAAACAGCAATTCACGGGCGATGGTGTTCTGAGGGGTCACGGATCGATTTCCAACTGAGTTGAGGGTGGCCCGTTCCTAACCCGAAAACAAGCACCTATGCTTCGGCGGCGGCCGAAGTTTCAATCCTTCTCTAAAAAAGAAGCTCCGCACGGTGTGACCGTGCGGAGCTTCGGCAAAAAAATCGATGATGGGTCGGGCAGATCAGGCGCGGCGTTCATCCACCGAGAAAGCGCCCGGACCGGCAACGAACAGATAGAGGAAGATAAAGCAGAACAGGATGGCGGCATCACCCCCGTTGAGTGCCGGGAAGAAGCTCTTCGGCCCGTGCGCGATGAAATAGGCAACAGCCATCTGACCGGACAGGATGAAGGCGACCGGACGCGTGAAGAGGCCGATCAGCACGAGAATGCCGCCGACGAATTCCAGAATCGCCGCCAGCAGCAGCATCGTCGGCAGGGAGCCTTCCATCTGCGATGCCGGAAAACCGAACAGCTTCTGCGTTCCGTGCGAAATGAAAAGCAGCGCCGTCATGATGCGTAGCGCCCCCAGTGCCTGCGGGCGATAGCGGGAAAGAGAGTCGAAAGTTGCCATGTTGAATGTGTCCCCGTTGAAGTGGTGAAACGCCGGTGAGAGCGCGATGGCACGTTTATGGATACACCTCCCAAATAGCGGAAATCACGTTTCCGATATTGCAGGACTACCTAAAATAAGCAAAACTCACTTTTCTACAAATAGTTGATTTTACCATAGAAAATTTACTTTCTCCCGGAAAAATCAACTCAAGGCTTCAGACATTTTTTCTGGCCGCGAAGGCGGAAAAACCGCCCCCGCCTCACGCCTGCAGCACAACCACCTTCGAACCGACAGGCACGCGGCTATAAAGATCGATGATGTCGTGGTTCAGCATGCGGATGCAGCCGCTCGACATGGCGTGGCCGATGGATTGCGGCTGGTTGGTGCCGTGCAGGCGGAACATGGTGTCGTTTCCGCCACGATAGAGATAAAGCGCACGCGCGCCGAGCGGGTTGTTCGGGCCGCCCGGCATGCCGGCGGCGAATTTCAGATTGCGCGGATCGCGGCGCATCATGTTTGCGGTCGGCGTCCACGAAGGCCATTCGGACTTGCGGCCGATATAGGCGTCGCCCTTGAGCGCTAGCCCCTGCCGTCCGACACCGACGCCGTAACGCATCGCCCGCCCATCGCCCATAACATAATAGAGACGCCGCGACGGCGTATCCACCACCACCGTTCCAGCCGGATGGCTGGTGTCATAGGTGACTTCCTGCCGGCGCAGTTCCGGCTTGACCTTGTCGAGATGCATGGCGGGAAGCGGGAATTTCTCCTCCGGCTTTGCCGCATAATTCAGCCTCTGCTGGCCGATACCGGTATTGGCGCAGCCGGCCAGCAGCAGCGGCAATCCGATGAGAACACCACGACGTGAAATAGACATGTAACCCCCGCCAAATCTTTGGATTAACGAGAGGTATAATTTTATGGTTAATAAAACCCTAATATGAGGTTGTATTAATTAACGTGCGACAACCGGAACGGTGGGGCGGCGATTGGCGAGATAAACCCCCGTCACCGCCAGAACGGTGCCGGCAATCATGGCAGGCGTCAGCGTTTCCCCAAAAAGCACGGCGGCTTCCACCGCGGCCAGCGGCGGCACCAGATAGATCAGCGAAGCGGCGCGTGAGACCTGCCCGCGCCGGATCAGATAAAGAAGCAGCGCCACCGCGCCGATGGAGATGGCGCCCACGGACCAGCCAAGCGTGGCGGCAAGCCCGAGGCTCCAGTCCACATGCCCATCCTCCAGCAAAAGTGCGAAGGGAACGGTGACAAGCAACGCGCCGACATATTGCAGCGTCGCCACGGCCATGATGTTTCCGCCATGGACATATTTCTTCTGGTAGAGCGTGCCATAAGTCACCGACACCATGCCCAGCACATTCACCGCCACGGCATAAAGCGGCACGGACATGCCAAGCGCGCCTGTGGCCATGACCTTCGGCAGCACGGCAATGGCGATGCCCGCAAAACCGAGCAGTAGACCCACGCGCTGCAGGGGCGAAATTCTCTCCCCAATCATGAAGCGGGCAGCCACCGCCGTCATCAGCGGCTGCAGGCCGGCGATGATGCCGCCGATCGCGGCCGGCACGCCCTGCCCGATCGCCCACCAGATCATGCCGAGATAAATGCCATGCAAAAACACGCCTGACAGGATCGCCCGCAGGACATCGGCACGCTGCTTCGGCCACGAAATGCCGGAAAACCGGCAGATAGCCCACAAGAGCAGGCCAGCCAGCAGATAACGCAGACAGAGGAAGGTCAGCGGCCCCGTATAATAGACGGCATATTTGGCGGTGACCCAGCCGGTCGACCAGAGAAAGACGAAGATGGCCGGAGCCAGACGGTCGAGCGACATTGAACATCCCCTGTGCCGCGCGACAATGCCAGGGGAGATTGCTCCCGACGGGTGCGATGCGGCGAATTGATCTTTCTGCGGCCAGGCGCGAACCGGCGAATGATCAGGGCCGGTCGTTTAGCAAGGCGCTATCTCCCTCGCCATGAAAGGTCAAAGGCGTTTTTGTGATCACATCTTTCAGATTTTCTGATGCGGAATCCGCGATCCATCAACCGAAAGCGAACGAATAAAATTTGTGCATTCGCCCACGCTGCACACAGGCCTATCGCTCCCTTCGATCCTGCTACAGTGCGCAACCAATCTACCGGTGCTGCATTTATAAGCAAATACCGAAAAAACGCTTCTTTTTTAAAACTCTAGACGGGCGAAAAATCTTCAACGAGAGCTCCGCATAGTTCTTGCATTGCATTTCTCGTTGTATTCATATGGCAAAAAAGGGGACATCGAAGTTGGCATTTGACGAAATGATAAATGCGGACGACACGCCGCGAAGCCCATATGAAAACTATAACGAGTGGTACAGCCGGCAGGACAGGGCGCACCTGATCCAGAAATCAAAAGACGCGGAAAACATCTTTCGAAAAACCGGTATTACTTTCGCAGTCTACGGCCACGCCGACAGTTCAGAAAAACTGATCCCTTTCGATATCATCCCGCGCATCATCTCCGGCCGTGAGTGGCGCAAACTGGCCCAGGGTATCGAACAGCGCGTTCTCGCCCTCAACGCTTTCCTCGACGATATCTACCACAAGCAGGAAATCATCCGCGCCGGACGCATCCCCCGCGAAATCATCGAGAGAAACGAAGCCTTCCTGCCGGAAATGATCGGTTTCACCCCACCCGGCGGCGTTTACACTCATATTGTCGGCACGGATATCGTCCGCACCGGCGAAGACCAGTTCTATGTTCTGGAAGACAATGCCCGCACGCCCTCCGGTGTCAGCTACATGCTGGAAAACCGTGAGACGATGATGCAGATGTTCCCGGAACTCTTCCACGAAAACAAGGTGCGGCGGGTCGAGGACTACCCCTATCAGCTGCGGCAATCGCTCGCCTCGCTGGCGCCGCCCGGCTGCACCGACAAGCCGCGCGTCGCGATCCTCACACCCGGCATCTACAATTCCGCCTATTACGAACATTCCTTCCTCGCCGACATGATGGGTGTCGAGCTGGTGGAAGGCTCCGACCTGCGCGTCATGGACGGCAAGGTCAAGATGCGCACAACCCGTGGCTACGAGGCGATCGACGTGCTCTACCGCCGCGTCGATGACGACTTCCTTGATCCCTTGACCTTCCGGCCGGATTCGGCGCTCGGTGTGCCCGGCATCATGGATGTCTACCGCGCCGGCAACATCACCATCGCCAATGCCCCCGGCACCGGCATTTCCGACGACAAGGCGATCTATTCCTACATGCCGGAGATCGTGGAATTCTACACCGGTCGCAAGCCGCTTCTGGAAAACGTGCCGACCTGGCGCTGTTCCGAGCCGGATAGCCTGAAATACGTGCTCGACAATCTTGCCGAACTGGTCGTCAAGGAAGTCCATGGTTCTGGCGGTTACGGCATGCTGGTCGGCCCCACGGCGTCGAAAAAGGAACGGGCGCTTTTTGCCGAAAAGCTGAAAGCCCGCCCCTCCAATTACATCGCGCAGCCGACGCTGTCGCTTTCCACCGTGCCGATCATGGTCAAGAACGGCATAGCGCCGCGCCATGTCGATCTGCGTCCTTACGTGCTGGTGTCGGACAAGGTGAAGATCATCCCCGGCGGCCTGACCCGTGTTGCCCTCAAGCAGGGTTCGCTGGTGGTCAATTCCAGCCAGGGCGGCGGCACCAAGGATACATGGGTACTGGAGGACTAAGCCATGCTGGGCAGAACGGCAAACGGGCTCTACTGGATGTTCCGGTATATCGAGCGCGCTGAAAACATCGCCCGGCTGATCGATGCGGGCCTGCGCGTTTCACTGACGCGCAGCGGCAGCGGCGATGAGGACTGGGACGGCGTGTTGCAGAGCGCCGGCGTGCACGAGGAATTCCTCGAAACGCGCGAAAAAGTGACGGCGGCCAATGCGATCGACTATCTCCTGCGGGACAAGGCCAATCCTTCCAGCGTTATGTCCTGCATCGAGGCCGGCCGCAACAATGCCCGCATGGTGCGCACGGCGCTGACGCGCGAAACATGGGAAGCCACCAACGAATTCTGGATCGAGCTGAAGAACATTCTCGGCCGCAAGCTCAGCCATGCGGAACTGCCGCAGACCATTGACGTCATCAAGCATCGCGCCGGTCTGGTGCGCGGCGCTTTCCACGGTTCGATGCTGCGCAACGATCTCTATAATTTCTCCCGCATCGGCACTTTCATCGAACGCGCCGACAACACCGCCCGCATTCTGGACGTCAAATATTACGTGCTGCTGCCGGCCGTGGCGCATGTGGGCTCTTCGCTCGACAATGCACAGTGGGAATCCATTCTGCGCTCGGTCTCGGCGCACCGTTCCTATGGCTGGGTCTATGATGCGGAATACAAGCCGGCCAATATTGCCGACTTCCTTATTCTGAACGGCCGCATGCCACGTTCGCTCGCCTATTGTTATGAAAAGATCGCCAGCAACCTCAATTACATCGCCGAGGATTACGGCGAGAGGCACAAGGCGCATGACACGGCGGAAAGCATTCGCGACAGTCTGCGCAAGACGACGATCGGCCGCGTCATGGATGAAGGTCTGCACGAGTTTCTGGAGAGATTCGTCAACCGGAACGGACAGCTGGGGCAGGAAATCATGGAAGGCTACCGCTTTTACCAATAAGCGCGTGGACGGGGACAGCTTATGCGTCTGAAAATCACCCATACGACGGAATATGTCTATGACGAGCCGATGCCCTATGCGTTGCAGCGGCTGCGCCTGACGCCGCAGACCGGCCCGTGCCAGACGGTTGAGGACTGGGATGTCTCGGTCGATGGCGCCACCGTCGAAGTGACCTATGACGACCATTTCGGCAACCGCGTCGCGCTGGTGGAAACGGAAGGCCCGCAACGCAAGGTCAAGGTCGTGGCGAGCGGCCTCGTCACCACCGAGGACAAGGCCGGCGTGGTCGGCCCTCACGTTGGCAATGCGCCACTGTGGCTTTTCCTGCGCGAGACGCCGCTGACCAAGCCGGGCAAACTGGTGCGTGAACTGGTGAAGGTCAGCACGGGCGATACCGAACTATCCCGCCTGCATGACCTCATGGAGAATATTCACCGCAAGGTGGAGTATGTGCCGGGTTCGACCGACATTGAAACCACGGCGGAAACGGCGCTGGAGGCAGGCAAGGGTGTGTGCCAGGATCACGCCCATATCCTGATTTCCGCCGCCCGGCTGATGGGCCTGCCGGCCCGTTATGTTTCCGGTTATCTGATGATGGAAGAGGTGGCGGAACAGACGGCCACCCATGCCTGGGCCGAGGTGCATCTTCAGGGGCTGGGCTGGGTCGGCTTCGACGCCGCCAATAATATCTGCCCCGACGACCGTTACGTCCGCATCGCATCGGGCCTCTGCTACCGCGATTGCGCGCCGATATCAGGCATGCGCATCGGCCCGGCCGGCGAAACCTTGAATGTCTCGGTCACTGTGCAGCAATCGCAGAGCCAGAGCCAGTCGCAGAGTTGACATGACGGCTAAGGACGACGAGACGATCGGCTTTTATACCGACCATGCCACGGCCTATACGTCACGGGGGCAGGACCCGGACCGTCCGCATCTGGAGACATTCCTGGCGCGACTGCGAGCCGGCGCGAGCATCCTCGAGTTGGGGTGCGGCGGCGGACAGGACAGCGAATACATGCTATCCGCCGGTTTCGATGTTCACCCCACCGATGGAACGCCTGACATCGCAAAGGCAGCGCAAGCCCGGCTCGGCATTCCCGTCAGGACATTGCTGTTCGAGAATATTGAAGACACGGCGCTTTATGAAGGCGTCTGGGCGAACGCCTGCCTGCTGCATGTACCCCGCCCTGCCCTGCCGAGCATCATCGGCCGCATACACACGGCGCTCAAACCGGGCGGCGTTTTTTATGCGAGCTTCAAGGCGGGGGAAGCGGAAGGACGCGACATGTTCGGCCGTTATTACAACTATCCTTCCAAAGCCTGGCTTGAGGAAACCTACGGGCAATTCGGCTGGACGGAGGTAGAGATCGTGGCCCGGCAGGGCAGCGGATACGACAAGCTTCCGACCGACTGGCTGCATGTGACGGCCACGAAAGCCTGACCCGGCGCGACAAGTTGGCGGTTGCGAAAACCCCTTCCGACCGCTTAAATCGCGGCATCGATTTGATGCATGCTCCGGCCTCACCCCCTGGCGGCATGCTGAACGGGAGAGGGTTTTGTACAATATTTCCGACTATCGCGACTGCCAGTCCCATGGCCCCACCATCGCGGACCGCGTCTGGACGGCCTGGTGGCAAGATAGCGGCCTCAAGGTCGGGGACGTCGCAGAGCACCTGCAGGACATGACCAATCCCCATAGGCTGCCCACCGGCTTTGTTGCCCATGACGGCGATGACTATGTCGGCTCCGCCTTCCTCATCCATTGCGATCTGGAGGAGCGCCCGCAATATCTGCCATGGGTCGCAGCTCTATGGGTGGAGGAAGACCGCCGCCGCTCGGGCGTTGCGCGCGCCCTGATGCAGGCCGCAACGCAAAGGGCCGCCGAACTCGGTCATGAAACCAGCTATCTCTGCTGCCAGCGCGATCTCGAAACCTATTATGTCAATTGCGGCTGGACCGTTCTGGAACGCGGCGTTGGCAAACACGATCTGACGGTGCTGACCTACAGCACGAAAACATAGGCCATCCGCCGGGAGAAACCATGCGACCACCAGCCGCCCTTATGGAGACCGCGATCTACGCCGACGACCTCGATGCCGCCGAGGCCTTTTACCGCGATGTCTTCGGGCTGGAAGTGGTGCTGAAACTGCCCGGCCAGCTGGTTTTCTTCAAATGCGGCCGCCAGATGCTGCTGGTCTTCAATCCGGAGGCGTCACGTAAAGCCGATGCTCACAATCCGATCCCGCGTCATGGCGCGGTCGGGCAAGGCCATTTCTGCTTTTACGCGGAGAACAAATCGGACGTGGACGAATGGAAGGCCCGCTTCGAGGAGCTTGGAATTCCCGTCGAACACTATCACCGTTGGCCGAATGACAGTTATTCCGTCTACGTCCGTGACCCGGCGGGCAATTCCGTTGAGGTGGGCGAAGGTAAGCTTTGGGGGTTCGACTAGCATAGCAGAGCCACCTCTGCGGCAACTGTGGAGGAAGGACTGCAAGCCCTCCTTCGTCATCCTCGGGCTTGTCCCGAGGATCTAACCACGTCGAATAAAATCAATCGGTTGCAGATAACAGGGACAAGCCCGAGGATGACGCCGAGAGGGGGCGACCCCCACCCTCAACCGTTTCAAGCCAAACCGCAGATCAGATCTGCCGAACGGCGATCTCTTCTTCCGCTTCCACCGCAAGCGGGTTCCTCAGCGGCAATCCAAAGCCGGCCGCCTCGATCTCGAACACGTCGCCAGCCTCCGGCGTGATACCTTCGGCAAATGAGAGCGTTGCCGTGCCGAACATATGCACATGCACATCGCCCGGCGCACGGAACAGGCCGTATTTGAAGTGGTGATATTCGAGGTTCGCGAAGGTGTGGGACATGTTGTCTTCACCCGAAACGAACGGCTTTTCAAAAATCACCTTGTCGCCGCGACGGATGCGCGAGGTGCCGCGAATATCCGACGGTGGGGCGCCGACGCGGATTTCCGGGCCGAAGCTGGCCGGGCGCAGCTTGGAGTGTGCGAGGTAGAGATAGTTGATCCGCTCGGTAACGTGATCGGAAAATTCGTTCGAGACGGCAAAGCCGATACGCACAGCTTCACCCTTGTCGGAGATCACATAGATGCCCGCCATCTCAGGCTCTTCGCCGCCATCCAGCGCAAACGACGGAGAGGTGAGTGCTGCACCCGGCGCTGCCGTCACATGACCGTTGCCCTTGTAGAACCACTCGGGCTGAACGCCCTTTTCGCCGGCCTTCGGCTTGCCATTTTCCAGTCCCATGCGGAACATCTTCATGGAATCCGTCAGGCTTTCTTCCGCCGCTTCCGTCGTCTTCTTGTGCATGCTGTCGCGGGTTGCAGCCGAACCGAGATGGGTCAGGCCAGTGCCGGTCAGATGCAGATGCGCCGGATCGGGATGGGTGATCGGCGGCAGGAAACGGCCCTCGGCATAGGCCTTTTCGAGATCGACGGCATCGCCCAGACCATGCGCGGAAACGACGTCCGCAAGGGTCTTGCCGCCATTGGCGGCTTCCATGGCGAGCGCATAGACCGACGCCGCACCCTTGACGGCGCGCGCCTGCCCGCCTTCTTCGCGAACCGCGACGGTGATGTTGCCACTGGCATCTTTGATCTGTGAAATGAGCACGGGATTTCCTTCCTCCGGCGCAACGCGCCTTGTCTCTTCTACGAGGCGCATAACGCCTGCATCTTATGAAAGTGGCCGGAAACCGGCCACTTTTTTGACTGCGATAGGAGTTTGGCCGTTCAGCCCTTGTTCTTGTTGTAGACGTCGAAGAACACGGCGGCGAGCAGCACGAGGCCCTTGACCATCTGCTGGAAGTCGATGCCGAGACCGACGATCGACATGCCGTTGTTCATGACACCCATGATGAACGCGCCGATGACCGCACCGGTGATCTTGCCAACGCCGCCGGAGGCCGAAGCACCGCCGATGAAGCAGGCCGCAATCACGTCCAACTCGAAGCCCACGCCGGCCTTCGGCGTTGCCGAGTTGAGGCGGGTCGCGATGATCATGCCGGCAAGACCGGCCAGCACGCCCATGTTGACGAAGGTCAGGAAGCTCAGGCGTTCGGTATTGATACCCGAAAGCTTGGTCGCCTTCTCATTGCCGCCCATGGCGTAGACACGGCGACCGATGGTCGTGCGGCGCGTCACGAAGCTGTAAAGTGCGATCAGAACCAGCATCACGATCAGCACGTTCGGCAGGCCGCGATAGGTAGACAGCTGGTAGCCGAGGAACAGGATGGCAGCCGAAATCAGCAGGTTCTGGACGATGAAGAAGCCGAAGGGCTCAACATCGATGCCGTGCTTGACGTTCACAACACGGCGGCGCCATGCCAGATAAAACAGCGCGACCGTAATCAGCACCGTCAGGATCATCGACGTGGTGTTCAGACCTTCGATGCCGCCAATATCAGGCAGGAAGCCGGTGCTGATAACCTGGAAATCGGTGGGGAACGGGCCGATGTTCTTGCCGCCGAGCACGAAGAGCGTCAGGCCGCGGAACACCAGCATGCCCGCCAGCGTCACGATGAAGGACGGGATGCGGTGATAGGCGATCCAGTAACCCTGGGCAGCACCGATGATGCCGCCGATGACGAGACAAATCAGCGCCGCCAGAAACGGGTTCATGCCCCATTGCACGGTCAATATGGCCGCGATCGCGCCGACGAAGGCGACGATGGAACCGACCGAGAGGTCGATATGCCCGGCCACGATGACCAGCAGCATGCCAAGCGCCATGATGACGATGAACGAGTTCTGCAGGATGAGGTTGGTCAGGTTCACAGGACGGAACAGGATGCCGCCGGTGTAGAACTGGAAGAAAACCATGATAGCGACGAGCGCGATCAGCATGCCATATTCGCGGATATTGGAGCGAATATACGACCCGACCGAGATGACGTTGCTTTCTTCGTTTGTGGTGTTTGCCGAACTCATGAGTTCTTCTCCCCTGAGCGCATGATAGCGCGCATGATGCTTTCCTGGCTCGCCTCTCCCTTCGGCAATTCAGCGACGATGCGGCCTTCGTTCATGACGTAGATGCGGTCGCAATTGCCAAGCAGTTCAGGCATTTCCGATGAGATCATCAGAACGCCTTTGCCATCGGCAGCGAGCTGGTTGATGATGGTGTAGATTTCGTATTTTGCGCCAACGTCGATGCCGCGTGTCGGTTCATCGAGAATCAGCACGTCGGGGTCGGAGAACAGCCACTTGGAGAGCACAACCTTCTGCTGGTTGCCGCCCGAAAGATTGACCGTTTCCTGAAAGATGCCCGAGGAGCGGATGCGAAGACGCGTGCGGAAATCGCTCGCCACCTTCATTTCCTTGATGTCGTCGATGACGCTGGCCTTCGACACGCCGGCCAGATTGGCGAGCGTGGTATTGTGCAGAATATTGTCGTTGAGCACGAGACCGAGATGTTTGCGGTCTTCGGTCACATAAGCGAGGCCGGCGTCGATCGCCTTGCGCACGGTGCTGACATCAACAGGCTTGCCGTCGATCAGCACGTCGCCGGTGATCTTGTGGCCATAGGACTTGCCGAACACGCTCATCGCGAACTCGGTGCGCCCTGCCCCCATCAGACCCGCGATGCCGACGACTTCGCCCTTGCGCACGGTGACGTTGATGTCGTGCAGAACCTTACGGTCACGATGCTGCTGGTGATAGGCGTTCCAGTTCTTCACTTCGAGAATGGTCTCGCCGATCGGCACGTCGCGCGGCGGATAACGATCCTCGAGATCGCGTCCCACCATGTTGCGGATGATGACATCCTCGCTGATTTCTTCCTGATGACAGTCGAGCGTCTTCACCGTCATGCCGTCGCGCAGCACGGTGATCTGGTCGGCCACCTTGCGCACTTCGTTCAGCTTGTGGGTGATGATGATCGACGTCATGCCCTGATTGCGGAATTCCATCAACAGGTTGAGCAGCGCCTCGGAATCGCTTTCGTTGAGCGAAGCCGTCGGCTCGTCGAGGATGAGCAGCTTCACGCTCTTCGACAGTGCCTTGGCGATTTCGACCAGCTGCTGCTTGCCCACACCGATATCGGTGATCAGCGTCTCCGGCGATTCCTTCAGACCCACCTTCTTCAGGAGTTCGCGGGTACGGTTGAAGGTCTGCTGCCAGCTGATGACGCCGTTCGAAGCGACTTCGTTGCCGAGGAAGATGTTTTCCGCAATCGACAGGAGCGGCACGAGTGCAAGCTCCTGGTGAATGATGATGATACCAATATCTTCACTGTCGTTGATGGCGCGAAAATTCCGCACGGCGCCTTCGTAGTGGATTTCGCCCTCATAGGTGCCGGCGGGGTAAACACCGGAAAGGACCTTCATCAAGGTCGACTTCCCCGCGCCGTTCTCACCGACGAGTGCGTGGATCTCACCCTCTTTAACCTTGAGGTTGACGTTCTCAAGCGCTTTCACGCCCGGAAACGTCTTGGTGATATTCCGCATTTCGAGAATGGTATTGGCCATATCGCAATCCAGCGCCCGATTAATTCAGGCGTTTTTATTTTTATGGAAAAACGGGGATGACGCCAAGCCATCCCCGCATGTGTCTTCAGCTTATTTCAGCTGGTCTTCCTTGTAGTAACCGCCGTCAACGAGAACCTGCTTGTAGTTCTCCTTGGTCACGGCAACCGGCTTCAGCAGGTAGGACGGAACAACCTTGACGCCATTTTCATAGGTCTTGGTGTCGTTTACCTCAGGCTCCTTGCCCTGCAGAACGGCATTGACCATGCCAACAGTAACCTTCGCGAGTTCGCGAGTGTCCTTGAAGATGGTCGAATACTGTTCGCCGGCAATGATCGACTTGACGGACGGAACTTCAGCGTCCTGACCGGAAACGACCGGCAGCGGCTGGTCCTTCGTGCCATAACCAACGCCCTTCAGCGAGGAGATGATGCCGATGGAAAGACCGTCGTAAGGCGACAGAACGGCATCAACCTTGGCGTCGGTGTAATAAGCAGACAGAAGGTTGTCCATACGGGCCTGGGCCGTTGCCGGATCCCAACGCAGCGTACCGACCTTGTCCATGCCGGTCTGGCCGGACTTCACGACCAGCTTGCCGCTGTCGATGTAAGGCTGGAGAACCGACATTGCGCCGTCGTAGAAGAAGAAGGCGTTGTTGTCGTCCGGGGAGCCGCCGAAGAGTTCGATGTTGAAGGGGCCCTTGCCATCCTTCAGGCCGAGCTTGTCGACGATCGAAGTTGCCTGCAGAACGCCAACCTGGAAGTTGTCGAAGGTTGCGTAGTAGCTGACGTCGCCGCTGTTACGGATCAGACGGTCATAAGCGATGACCTTGATGCCCTGCTCGCCGGCCTGCTTCAGAACGTCCGACAGCGTCGTGCCGTCGATCGACGCGATCACGAGGACCTTGACGCCCTTGGTGACCATGTTTTCGATCTGGGACAGCTGGTTCGGAATATCGTCGTCAGCATATTGCAGGTCGGTCGTGTAACCGGCTTCCTGCAGCTGCTTGACGATGTTGTTGCCGTCGTCGATCCAGCGTGCGGACGACTTGGTCGGCATCGCGATACCGACAGAACCCTTGTCCTGTGCGAAAGCCGGCGCTGCGAAAGACGCAGCACCGATGGCACAAGCTGCCATCAGCGAAATAATGGACTTCATAAACTCTCTCCCTTGAGCCCTTCTCTGGAGCCCGCATGCTGCGGTGCACCATGAAATTCATGCCGTCAGAGGAAGAAGCCGCGCTGCGCTCGTTCCCTTTCGCAGTTGCGAAACGGAACAGCTGCCGCTCCTCCCCGGCATTCCGCAAATTGTTCTGAATCCATATAACTGTCAAATAGAATATATCGGTTTCCATATATCAATTATGATATATTAAATCGATACAAAAACCGATGAGGGGTATAAAGCAGCACATGAACAACCAAAAAGTGTATGAGCAGGCGCAAACAACAGAGGCTCTTTTCGTCTTTGAAGACAACCCTCTGCTGCGGGCGGGATTGAAGATGAGCCACCTGCGCATGCTGGTCATGATCGAGGAGCACGGGCAGGTCAGCGCGGCAGCGGCCGCCATGAACATGACACAGCCCGCAGCCTCGCGCATGCTCTCGGAAATGGAAGCAATCGTCAAATCACCGCTTTGTCAGCGAGCCTCGCGCGGCGTGGTGCTGACAAAGTTCGGCGAGGCCCTGGCGCGCCGGGCCCGCACCATATTGCTGGAACTGCGCGAGGCGAGCCGCGAACTCAACCAGATGAAGTCGGGCAGCGGCGGCTCGGTCTATATTGGCGCCGTCACCGCCCCGGCGATCAGCCTCGTCGTTCCCGCCATCCGGCGCGCCATGGACACCTATCCCGGCATCGAAATCAACGTGCAGGTGGAAAGCAGCAACGTGCTGGCCCGCGAACTGCTGGCGGCGCGTCACGATTTCATCATCGGCCGCATTCCCGATGATTTCGATCCCGGCCTTTTTTCTATCCATGAAATAGGCATAGAGCGCGCCTGTCTGGTCGTGCGCGAAGGCCACCCGCTGCTGCGCGGCGAGCCCGTGACCCTGCAGGATCTCTCCGGTTACGACTGGGTCTTCCAGCCACCCGGCGCGCTGTTGCGCAGAACGATGGAGGATGTCTTCCTCACCCATGGCGTCGCCATGCCGCGCAACGTCATCAACACGCCCTCCGTGGTGCTCACCCTTGCCCTCGTCTGCAATACCGATGCCATCGCCCCCATCGCGCAGGACATGGCCGAATTCGTTGCCGGACAGCAGGCGGATATCGGCCGAACCCGCATTTTGCCGACGGATTTCGAACTCGTGGTCAAGCCCTACAGCATCATCACCACCAAGGGCCGGGTTCTACCGCCCAGCGCCCGCCTGCTTTACGATCTGGTGCTGGATGAAAGCCGCAAGCTGACAAACCCGTGACGACGGCAAGCCCGACACCACCTTCATCCTCTATAGAAGCCGGATCATTGAGGCCGGCGCAGGGAACAGCCGCATGCTCTTCGGACAATCCGTCTTCCAGTCGGTCGTCGAAAGACTGAAACAGGAGAAAGAAGAAGAAGACGCGGAGCTTTCACCGCCCGCCGGCCACCGCATTGCCGGTTTCAGCTCGGGTTTCGTTGTCGATACACATATCGAAGCGCCGCAGCCGGCAAACGGCAATCTCGATGCCTATCTCGCCTTCCTGGCCGACCCCGCACCACCGCTGGAACCTCAACCGGAGCCTGAACCGGAACTGATGCCGGCCCATCTCGAAAAAACCGCGCTTGCCGACGTGTCCGCGGAACTGGCAATCCGGGAAACCGACACGGCCGCAACGCTTGCGGAAAAACGCCGGGCTTTCGCTCGGCTCAATCATCCCGATCGGGTGAAACCACAATTCCGGCACAATGCCACCCTGCGCATGACGGCGGCCAATCTGCTGATCGACCAGGCACTTCGCATGCTGCGGACCCGGGCGCATTTCCGCTAAAACCAGGCGGTGAGATTAATACGGGAAATGCTTCAAACCGAAGATGAGGACCGCTTCAGCCCGCATCGTTCTTGTCGGCAGGCGCGCTTTCGGAAGCAGGCTCCCCCGCCTCGTCCCTGGGCGCAGCGTCGTTGCTCGCGTGTTTGAACTTCAGCAGCAATTCATAGGCCGCATAAGCGCCGATGCCGCCGACGATGGTTCCCCAGAAAAACTCGCGATTGACGAATTCGATGACGGCCCATGCGGCGCAAAAGCCGACGATGAGCAACCGGACCCACAGCGGGCGATAAAGCGGGTGACTCGTATCGATATTCAGCATGGCGTTCCCGTTCCGGGCCTTTCCAGTCAATCGCATGGTTGCGGCTCTCATGCCGCAGGGCGCGAGGATATCCATGCGTCTTGGCGGTTTCGAAGGCAAATTGCAACGCAATTCAGCCCGCTGCCGATCAGGCTGCCGTGAAAAACGGAAACGGGGAGATCGTCACCGCGGCCGCTGGCGATGGGAGACAGCCCCATTGACGTCACACGCCCCATCTTGCGGCCACTAGGATTTTCGATTGCCGTCGGCCTCTTCGAACTTCAGTCGCGCAGGCGTCCCAGCAGAGCCAGAAGCTGATCGCGGGCCTTTTTGCCGCCGATTCTGTCGATCAGCTTTTCCTCGCGGTCCCGCCATGTATTGGAAAGCCGTTCGAGCAGGCTGCTGCCCTCCGGCGTCATGTCGAGGAAATGAACGCGTCTGTCCTCTTCCGACTTGCGGCGGACGAGCAGCCCCTTCTCTTCCATGCTATCGACGATCGCGACGAAATTGGCGCGCTGGATGCCCAGCGCTTCCGCCACATCGCTCTGTTTCAAGCCCGAATTGCCGCCCACGATGACGAGAACGGAAAAATCGGCCGGCCGCAATCCCTGCTCCGTCAGCACATCGGCAAAACCGTTTGCCACGGCAAGTTGCGAGTGCCGCAAATGATAGCTGATGGCAGTCGTCAGCAATCCATAGTCGATTGCCGTATCATGCGCGGCTTCCGCGCTGCCGCTTTCGCTCTTTTCCGTCCGCGGCCCGTTGCTATGTGCCAGTCGCAAAGCCATCCGATCCCCCGCCTGATTCGTTCCCTTACCTTGTCGAAGTTATAACCGACAACGCTGCGAAACTGTATCCCAAATAAATGTAGATGATACTAATATTGTATAATAATTTGACAGTTAAACGCCAGAGAAGCAAACCGGAACCCAAATTCGGCATCCGGCGAACGAAAAAAGTATGACTATTTACCCGCCAATTTTAAGGGGATAAAATCGCCTCCCGCACCGGGCTTGAAGGGCATTGCCGCAATCCGGCCGCCCCTTCACGAAAGGGACAAAACAGCGGACGGGCCGGGCAATAAGATACTACTTATAAGAGAAAATAGATTCCGCTAAAAAAGCAATACGCCAAACGACGCACTACCCGCATCGCCGCAGAAAAAGCCCGCGACCACCCCACAAAAGGCCACCACGCCCGCCCCCGCCCGAAAACAGGCAAGGTTTCGCAAATCTTTGATTTTTAGACATTGATGCAAAAACAAAGCTGGGGTATGAACCAACCGCTGCACGCGATTCAAGCGTGACCGCTGCACCCGTAGCTCAGCTGGATAGAGTGTTGGATTCCGATTCCAAAGGTCACAGGTTCGAATCCTGTCGGGTGCGCCATATTTCCCAGGCTTTTAGGCCATCGCCTCCAGTTTTAGAAATTCCTACAGGAAACATATAGGACGCGCTTGGGAAGCGCTGTGAAACCTTACTACCCCGAAGCGTGGTGACAACCCTCCATTTTTACGTACGTACAAAAATCTGGCTTTCGTTGACTATTTGTTGTACATACACAATATGAAAATCGCTTACGACGAAACAAAGCGGCTGACGAACATCGAGAAACACGTTCTCGACTTCGCCGATCTGACGATTGAGTTCTTCGCAGGCTCTGTCGTCCTTCCAGCCAAGGAAAACCGCTTTTTGGCCGTAGGTGAGTTTCAGGGCCGCATCATCATCATCGCAGTGGTGTTCTGCAAGTTGGGTTCGCAGGCCCTATCTGTCATCTCGATGCGGCCAGCCAGCTCCAAGGAAAGGAGTCTATAATGCCAGTAGAATTTTCTTCGAAACGCCCGCTCACGGATAAGGAAGAAGCGGAAATCCAAAAAATGATCGCGTCCGACCCAGAGGCCCCCGAAGCCACTGATGAAGATATAGCGCAAGCAAAACCGTTCCCAGAAGTTTTCCCCGATCTTTCGAAAAGCATTGACCGGGAGATTGCGCGCCGAGGAAGGCCGAAAGTGGAGACGCCGAAAACACCCGTCACAATCCGCCTCGACCCTGATGTGGTCGAACACTACAAGGCCATGGGCAAGGGTTGGCAGTCGCGCATCAACAGCGATTTGAGAAAGCTAACCGGTCTCCGCTGACGGCCCAAAGAGGCCGCCCGGCACAAACCCGGCGGCCGTTGTATGGTGCGCCGCCAAAGCAATGCGCGACCGGCCGCAACGACACTGTTCCGCGTAACACCTCTTGCACGGTCCGGTCCTGATTGACCTCTGTCCGTCCCAAGCAAACAAACAGACCATAACTGCCCGAACTCATTCAACACGTCTTCAGTCAGTCTCCGCGTTTGGCGTCGGCTGAGTAATCGCGAGCTTTTTTCGAACAACCGGCAATCCCGGATGCGGTATCTTCACCCTGTCCGCATCTTTGGCGGTTCGGGCAGGCTCCGGTTCGGTCTCATCCTCCACAAGGCTGGCATTCGCCTGCAGATGCAGGCCCATCACTGCCACCAGGAGGAAAAACCAGACGAAACCGGCGCTGAGCAGGAACAGGGTTTCCAGAAAGCCGTAAAGCAGCACATAAAGCCAGACACCGACATAAAACCGCGTGAGCGGGCTGTTCCGTGTGGCCCCGTCCATTTTGCCGAGATAGTGGAGCGGCAGCAGGCAGATCCACATCAGCACCAGCACCAGACCCGGTATGCCACCCTCAAGCAATAGATCGAAATAGCCACTGTGGGAAGACGGCGCGGTGGTCGCCCAGCTGTTGTTTTCGGTGAAGCTCGACATCAGGGTGTCGCTGCGCCAGAAGGCCTGGTACCCGTATCCGACAATCGGGCTTTGGCGGATATAATCGATGGCGACGGTCCAGATATCGGTTCTGCCCGTAAAACTGGCGTCTATACCCATCCGCGTCAGCATCTGCGCAAATACCGGGTCGATTGTGGTGCCCACGGTCACAATGGTGCAGACCGATAAAAGCAGGGTGACCACCGCATATCGCCAGCGGGGCCAGCGCACGATGAACCAGCCGGCCGAGACGACGATAGGCATCAAGCCGAGTACCGTCTTGCCGCCTGACTTGACCAGAAAGATCACCGATAGCAGTAGCAGGAGCAAGCCGCCGATGAGGGACCAGCGCTTGCAGAGATAGATCGCCACGATGATCAGCACCGCCATGACCGAGGCGGCCTCGTTCTTGTGCTGGAAAACCCCGCGCCAGTTACCCGCCAGAAGCGGCTCCAGCGCGTCGCCCGCCTGATGGATGGACCGCGACGGCAGCACGACGACGCCGAAGTAACACAGGAACAGGATGATCATGACGCAGCCGGCAAGCAGCGTGGTGAATTGCCGTTCCGTTCGCGGCAATTGCAGAAAGCAGCCGGCGAGCACACAGATGATGGCGCACATGACAAGCCGCCTGATCGAAAACATCGGCGCTTCCCCCATGAGCGAGGTGAAGACAAACCAGCCGAAAATCGCTGCCATCAGCAGGCGCGGCGTGAAGAGAAGAGCAAACGAATGCTCCTTCGCCATGAAGGCCAGGAAGCTGGCAAGCAGGATGATCGCGGTCAACTGGTTGAGCAGGTTGGACCCGGCCGCCATGGCGGATCCCTGATAGGTCGAAGAAAGCGAAATATAGGGCGAAAAGCCGACCGTGAAATAAAGGAACGTCACATAAAACAGCGCATTCCGCCAATATCCACGCGCCTGTCCTTCCTGCGCTGCATCCATAGGGGGATCTTCTCTGCTTTTTCCATCCGGCCCACATCGCGCCGATGCTTCGTCCGGTAACAGGACTATCCCGCCAAAATCCTATTTTTTAGTTATTTATAATTCACGGATAAATAGCAGCCATTCGGACACAAAGCATGGTCGCTTTGTAGTCGGCGCTTAGAAAACGGTTTTCGAAAACGAAAAATATTTATCGGCGGGGATCGCTCCCCGCCGAAGCTCACATTGCAGCCAATCGGCGATCAGAACTCCTGCCAGTCGTCCTTCGATGTATCCAGCGCAGCATTGCCCGAGAATGCCGAAGCAAGCTTGCGGCCAAGCGCCCGCACGGGAGATGCCACCGATCTGTCGCTGCCGGCGGCACTGCGCACCGGAGCCGGCTGGCCCTGATGCTGATAAGCGCCCTCGGCCAGCTTGAACTGCGAAAGCAGCTGGTTCAGCGACTGCACTTCCTTGGCAAGGCTGTGGCTTGCGGCATTGGTCTCCTCAACCATGGCCGCGTTCTTCTGCGTGTCCTGATCCATCTGGTTCACAGCCGTATTGATCTGCTGCAATCCCGACGACTGCTCCTGCGCGGCCTCAACGATGGACACGACGTGCCGGTTGATTTCCTGCACTTCCGATACGATCGTCACCAGCGCCTTGCCGGTGTCGCCCACCAGCTGCACGCCCTGCTTTACCTGATCATTCGAGGTGGTGATCAGCGCCTTGATCTCCTTGGCCGCATTGGCGGACCGTTGCGCAAGCTCGCGTACCTCCTGTGCGACGACGGCAAAACCCTTGCCGGCTTCGCCCGCACGCGCCGCTTCCACACCGGCATTCAGCGCCAGAAGATTGGTCTGGAAGGCGATCTCATCGATCACGCCGATGATGTTGCTGATCTCGTTGGCGGATTTGGAAATCTGTTCCATGGCGACCACGGCGCGGCGCACCACTTCGCCGGATTGTTCGGCACCCGCCTTGGCGCGGCTGACGATCTGGCCCGCCTCCTGTGCGCGTTTGGTGGAATCCCGCACGGTCGTGGTGATTTCCTCCAGGGCTGCTGCGGTCTCTTCGACGGCGGCGGCCTGCTGTTCGGTGCGCTTGGCCAGATCGTCGGCAGCCGACTTGATCTCGTTTGCGCCTGCACCGATACCGCCGGCATTCTGCGCAACCCGGGTCAGTGCCGATTGCAGCTTCTCGGCCGACATGTTGAAGTCGTTGCGGACACCATCGAGCGTCGCCGTGAACGGCTGGTTGATGCGATAGGAAACATCGCCGTCGGAAAGCTTCGAAAGGCCGGCCGCGAGATTATCGACGGCGAATTTGACGTCGGCGGCTTCCCTTGCCTTCTGCTGCTCGCGCTCGATGCGGTCCTTCTCCGACATCGACCGGTTGGCTTCGGTTTCCTGCTCGAGACGAATGCGCGCGATCGCATTCTCGCGGAACACCTGAACCGCGACCGCCATCTGGCCAACTTCGTCCTTCCGCTCCATGCCGTCAATCTCGGCCGCCGTCTCGCCGCCGGCAAGCGACGCCATACGCTCACGCAGCCGCGCAATCGGCGTGGTGATACCACGAGAGGCCACGAAAAGTGCGAGGATGATGCCGGCGAGGAAGACGATCCCCACAACCACCAGCGAGGTCAGGATCGTCGAATTGGTCTGGTCGGTCAGATCGTCGCTGCCCTTGATGATGCCCTTGGAAAGCTTGTCCACCAGCGCCGTTATGGCTGTCGAAGTCGCCGCGATGGATGTATCCGCCTTGAGGAGCTGGGCGGCTGATTCCGCATTCTTGTTAGCCATTCCAAGCTCGACGGCCTTGTCGGTCATGTCGGTAATTGTCTGTGACTGCGCGATGAAGGCATCCATGGCGGCAGCCTCCTCGGGAAAAACACCCTTCACCTTGTTGAGGCGCTGCAGGAGGAGTGTTTTGCTTTCATTGTAAGTCTGTTTGGCAACCTTTATCTCCGGCCCATCCGCATCATAAGCCATGATCTGATAGGCACCGTAAGCGACCGCCGACAGGTTGCGGTTGGCACGCGCCAGCTCCACCAGAGCCGCATTGTCATTGGCTATGAAATCCGAATAGGCGGTGTCCGCTTCCTTGTAACGGCTGGCCATGAATGTGGTGGCACCGAGGCCAACGACGCAGAGCGGAAGAATGAGCGACAGAATTTTGGTGCGGATACTGGCATTTTGAAGAAAGGACACGGGAAACCCTTTAAAAGATGGGAGACCGCTCCTTCCCCGTGCCGGAGGTGTTCGGCGAAAATGACATTGCACGTCAAACGCCTTCAACATCAAGGCTTTACTGACCGCTTGCAGGCTCGCCGCGATGTGACGGCCAGAACAACGCCTTCGCCAACACGGTGAAACCTGACGATGCTGCTCCGCCGGCGAGCGACGGCCACAGACTCAATTTTTGGGAAAAAGCACGCAAAACCGCCGGACGCGACGTCAATCTATTTTCCGACAATAATATTATAATCAAAAACTTTATAATCTGTTCACAATGAAATGCAGAGGGATGATGCCGGTGACGGGTTGAGGGCTTCGATCGTCCTGGCTGTCGGGCATTGTCGTCCCACAACAACAGACACTGGCGATGCGGGTCACCATCAAATTTGTGCCACGCAGACGGTTTTCGCCTGCGTGGCATTTGCCTTTGGTCATGCGGAACAGTCCAGTCGAAGCCCGGACCGAGGAACGGGTCGCTACCCCTCAGAATTCCTGCCAGTCGCCCTTTGACGTATCCAGCGCAGCATTGCCCGAGAATGCCGAAGCAAGCTTGCGGCCAAGCGCCCGCACGGGAGATGCCACCGATCTGTCGCTGCCGGCGGCACTGCGCACCGGAGCCGGCTGGCCCTGATGCTGATAAGCGCCCTCGGCCAGCTTGAACTGCGAAAGCAGCTGGTTCAGCGACTGCACTTCCTTGGCAAGGCTGTGGCTTGCGGCATTGGTCTCCTCAACCATGGCCGCGTTCTTCTGCGTGTCCTGATCCATCTGGTTCACAGCCGTATTGATCTGCTGCAATCCCGACGACTGCTCCTGCGCGGCCTCGACGATGGACACAACGTGCCGGTTGATTTCCTGCACTTCCGATACGATCGTCACCAGCGCCTTGCCGGTGTCGCCCACCAGCTGCACGCCCTGCTTTACCTGATCGTTCGAGGTGGTGATCAGCGCCTTGATCTCCTTTGCCGCATTGGCGGAACGCTGCGCAAGCTCGCGCACCTCCTGTGCGACGACGGCAAAACCCTTGCCGGCTTCGCCCGCACGCGCCGCTTCCACACCGGCATTCAGCGCCAGAAGATTGGTCTGGAAGGCGATCTCATCGATCACGCCGATGATGTTGCTGATCTCGTTGGCGGATTTGGAAATTTGTTCCATGGCGACCACGGCGCGGCGCACCACTTCGCCGGATTGTTCCGCGCCCGCCTTGGCACGGCTGACGATCTGGCCCGCCTCCTGTGCGCGTTTGGTGGAATCCCGCACGGTCGTGGTGATTTCCTCCAGAGCTGCTGCGGTCTCTTCGACGGCGGCAGCCTGCTGTTCGGTGCGCTTGGCCAGATCGTCGGCAGCCGACTTGATCTCGTTTGCGCCCGCACCAATACCGCCGGCATTCTGCGCAACCCGGGTCAGTGCCGATTGCAGCTTCTCGGCCGACATGTTGAAGTCGTTGCGGACACCATCGAGCGTCGCCGTGAACGGCTGGTTGATGCGATAGGAAACATCGCCATCGGAAAGCTTCGAAAGGCCGGCCGCGAGATTATCGACGGCGAATTTGACGTCGGCGGCTTCCCTTGCCTTCTGCTGCTCGCGCTCGATGCGGTCCTTCTCCGACATCGACCGGTTGGCTTCGGTTTCCTGCTCGAGACGAATGCGCGCGATGGCATTCTCGCGGAACACCTGAACCGCGACCGCCATCTGGCCAACTTCGTCCTTCCGCTCCATGCCGTCAATCTCGGCCGCCGTCTCGCCGCCGGCAAGCGACGCCATACGCTCACGCAGCCGGGCAATCGGCGTGGTGATGCCGCGAGAGGCCACGAAAAGTGCGAGGATGATGCCGGCGAGGAAGACGATCCCCACAACCACCAGCGAGGTCAGGATCGTCGAATTGGTCTGGTCGGTCAGATCGTCGCTGCCTCTGACCACGCCTTTGGCAAGCTTGTCCAGCAACGCCGTCAGGGTAACGGACAAGCTCTGAAGCGAAACGTCTGCCTTCAGGAGTAATGCTGCAGACTCAGCGTTCTTGTTGGCCATGCCAAGCTCGACGGCCTTGTCGGTGATTTGCGCGATGGACTGGGATTGCGTGATCAAGACGTCGACAGCGGCGCGCTCCTCTGGAAACACGGCCTTGACGTTGCCGAGCCGCTCCAGAAGCTGGCGCTTGCTGTCATTATAGGCCTGCTTGGCGACATTGATTTCCGGCCCATTCGCGTCATAGGCCATCACCTGATAGGCGCCATAAGCCAGAGCGATGAGATTGCGGTTTGCCCGCGCAAGTTCCACCAGCGCAGCATTGTCGCTGGCTACGAATTCGGAATAGGCGGTGTCGGCTTCCTTATAGCGCGTGGCCATGAACGCGGCGGCGCCAAGACCGACGATGCAGAGCGGTAAAATAAGTGACATAATTTTGGTGCGGATACTGGCATTGTGAAGAAAGGACACGGGAAACCCTTTAAAAGATGGGAGACCGCTCCTTTCCCGTGCCGGAGGTGTTCGGCAAAAATGACATTGCACGTCGAAAGCCTTCATCATCAAGGCTTGATCAGCCGGATCATCGGCTCTGGCCGCAACCTGCGTTATGCACTGGCCCGCAACCGGTGATCCTGCCCCTGAAATTTCGGAAGGTCCCTGTTCCGGTGGTCTGGCGGTTCCTCAACAGGTGGAAACGCCAGATCGCGACTTGAAGAAGAATGTTAAACAGTACTTTATAATACTCTTGTATTTGTTTCGTTGTAAAATAATTATACTTAAAAACTTTATAATTTCTTTATGTCGCATGGCCTGCGACATGAAGACTGCGGCAGCAGGACGGGGCTCTTCAACACCGGCCCTCACTGCTTGCGGCGGCATCAGCGGCATGCCTCCGCCGCCACGCTGTGCCTCATCCGCCTCAGGTTAAAGGCTGCTCTTTCCGCATCCCCGTGCGGCGCTGAAAGATCGTGGCAATGGCGGCAAGTCCGGCCATGGCGGCAAAGACCACGGCGATATCACGATAGGTCGTCGCAAAACCAAACCGGGCAATCCATGGCTGGCTTGCCAGCGGCGAGATGAAATGCCCGAGAAACATAGAAGCCGTGACGATGCCGGCGATACGCCCGCGCAACCGCAGCGGCGCAAGCATGATCGTCGTGGACATGATGGACGGCATCACGGCGCCGAGACCAGCCCCCACCACGGCCAGCGCCGACAGCATGGAGACCAGACCGCCTGCCGTGGCAAGCAGCGCAAAACCCGTGGCCATCAACACCAGCCCGGCCGCCAGAATGACGGTCACGCCAATCCGCGCCCGCAACCGCCCGAAGCTGAGCGCCATCAGCGCGCCGGCCAGATTGAAGATGCCGATGGCATATCCGGCAACGCTTCCGGAAAACACCCCTAGCTCCCGCAGGAAGAACGGCAATTGCGAGGGGATGGTATAAAACAGGGCATTGACGAGAAACACCGCCATGGCCAGCACGGCCACCAGCAACCAGTTGACCGCAAGGGCCTTTTCATCATTGCGCGTGGCGCGGCTGCTGTTCCTTGCCGGTTCCCTCAGGAAAAACAGGGCCGCCGGCAGGATGAGCAGCGCCACGGCATAGACAGCAAAGGGCGCGCGCCAGTGGATATCCGCGAGCCATCCACCCGCCACCACGAAAACAACGCCACCCAGCTGGGTGAAGGCCTGTTGCAGGCCCAGATAACGCTCCCGCGCCGGCCCCTCGAAATTATCGCCCACCAGCGCCGTGCCGATGGTCATGATGCCGCCGATCGCAAGCCCCAGAAAGGCGCGGCCGACGAGCAGGCCGGTAAGACTGTCGGCAAAAAGGCCTGATATGCCGGACAGGCTGTAAAGCAGGATCGCGCCGAGCAGCAGCCGCTTGCGGCCGAAACGATCCGCCAGCACGCCGGCAACGGGCGCGCAGAGCGCCACGAAAACCGACGGCAATGTCAGCACCATGCGGCTCATGATCTCGACATCAGGTGTCGACAGGAAGTTTTGCTCTATGGCAGGCAACGAGGGCGCAACCGTGGTTCCGGCCATGATGGTGAGCGTAGCGACGAACAGCAGCGTCAGTTTCAGCGCCGTGGAATTCTCGGTCATGGAACGTCCTTCAATAGTGTTCCATGCTCTGATAATTCCTCAACTATAGTTGAGGTCAATAGCCGCGGACAAAAAAAGCGGCGAGCCTTTCAGCCCGCCGCGCTTATTCCCGATAGTGGCGATGAATGCGCCGCCGGCCGCCTCAGGCGGCCGCGCGCCGCAAAGCAGTCGCAACCGTGTGGATATGGGCAGCACCGATACCGCAGCAGCCGCCGATCATGGTTGCGCCGGCATCCGCCCAGGAGCAGGCGAAACGCGAATAGACATCGTCGGTCAGGTCGGCGCGGGTGCCATGCAGGCCTTCATTGGCGGCAGAATCGCCCTGTTCGCCTTCGAAGGCATTGGCATAAACGCCGATCTCAAGCGATACGCCCTTGTCCGCGAAGACGACGGAGGCGGTTTCGACGGCGGCCTTCATGATTTCCGGCTTGCTGCAATTGAACAGCAGGGCGGCAGCGCCCGATTGTGCCGCCCATTCGGCGGCCGCCTTTACGGTTTCGCCGGAGCGCAAGGCAGGTTCGCCGCCGCTGGTCGCAGTCGCATCATCGTTGAGCGTGAAGGAAACCCAGAACGGCTTGCCTGTTGCGGCAACGGCCACACGCACGGCCTCACCCTCGGCGATCAGGCTCAGCGTCTCGCCGAGCCAGACATCGGCGGAAGGAGCGAGATTATCGACCAGCACCTTGAGATAGTCCTGTACCCGCGAGGCATCGAAATTCTGCGGCTCGTAGGAACCGAAGATCGGCGGCAACGAGCCGGCAACCAGCACATCACGACGGCTCGCATCCGCTGCCTCGCGCGCGAGCTGCCCGGAAAGGGCGATCAGCGATGCGCCATCCTTCTGAAAGCGCTCCTCGCCGATGTGGAACGGCACCAGTGCATAGGAATTGGTGGTGACGACATCGGCACCGGCCTCGATGAATTCCGCATGCACCTGCCGCACGATGTCAGGCGAATTGATGAGCGCCAGCGCCGACCATTCCGGCTGTTTCAGCTCGGCGCCGAGCCGCTGCAATTCGCGGCTCATGCCGCCGTCGAGGATACGGATAGTGCCCATGTTCATACTCCTTGAACGATTTACCGCCGGACCGGCACCTGCCGTTCGACAATGCCGAAACAGCGGGCGATGATGGCGGTGAGAATGAGATAAAAGACGGTGACGACGATCAGCGGCTCATAGACCAGAAGCGTATCCTGCCGCACCTTGTAGGCCACGGCGTAGAGGTCCATCACAGTGACCGTAAAGGCAAGCGGCGTCGCCTTCAGCTGCATCACCACCTCGCCGGCGATGGTCGGCAGCGCAATGCGGATCGCGCGCGGCAACCAGATGCGGCGAATGAGGGTGAAGCGGCCCATACCGAAAGCCCGGCCCGCCTCCAGCTCGCCCTTCGGCACGGCCAAAAGCGCGCCGCGCAGCACCTCGGCCTCATAGGCCGCGTAATTCAGCGTGAAGCTGACGGCGGCGAAGAAAAACCCCTCGCGCAGCACCGGCCACATGAAGCTCTGGCGCAGGCCGGGGATCATCGGCAGAAACGAGCCGACGCCGTAATACAGTAGCCAGAGCTGAATCAAAAGCGGCGTGCCGCGAAAGAAGGTGCAATAGGCGCGCGCCAGATTTTTCGTCACCCGCCCGCCGCTGACCTGCGCGAAGGCAAGCCCGATGGCGAGAAGAAAACCGATGCTGACGGAGATGACGAGCAGCGCCAGCGTCTGCCATGCGCCGGATAAAAGCAGCGGCCAATATTTGGCGACCCATGAAAAATCCATGCCGTTCCCCCCTCAGGCCAAGGCCGGCTGGCCGCGCCGCACCCGGCGTTCCAGCAGTGAAAAGACGAGGTTGGAGACGAGCGTGATGGCGAGATAAAGAAACGCCGCGGCAAGGAAGAACAGGAAATATTGCTTGGTGCTGGCCCCCGCTAAGCGCGTCGCGAGCGCCAGTTCCTGATAGCCGACCACCGCCACCAGCGCGCTGTCCTTGGTCACCGCAAGCCAGAGATTGGCAAGGCCCGGCAGCGCATTCGGCAGCAGTGCCGGCAGGACCACACGGCGGAAACGCAAGGCCGGCGACATGCCGAAGGCGCGCGCCGCCTCGATCTGGCCGTTCGGCACGGCAAGGATCGCGCCGCGCAGCACCTCGGTCATATAGGCGCCCTGCACGAAACCCAGAACCGCGACGGCGGCAACAAAGCCGTTCACCTCAAGCGGCGGCAGTCCCATCAGCTGCAGCAACCGGTTCAAACCATCGGTGCCAGCATAATAAAGCCCGACGATGAGGATCAGTTCGGGAACGGCGCGGATCGCCGTGGTGTAGAAATTGAGCAGCAGGCCAAGCGGCCTGTTGCCGGAAAGCTTGCCGAGCGCGCCGGCAAGCCCGATGACGATGCCGATCAGGTAAGCACCGGCGGAAATGGCAAGCGTCGAAGCCGCACCCTTCAAAAGGGTGCCGCCCCATCCCGGAGGATAGGGTGACAAAAGCTGCAACGTGGTTTCAAGGCTTGCCATTGATGTGACCGGTCAGAGCTTATTTACCGTAAATATCGAAGCTGAAGTACTTCTTGGTGATCTCGTCATATTTCCCGCTGGCGCGGACGGCGACGAGAGCAGCGTTCAGCTTGTTCTTCAGTTCCGTATCGTCCTTGCGCAGGCCGCCGGAAACGCCAAGCCCGAGGATTTCCTTGTCGTCAGCCACATTGCCCATGTCGGCGCAGCAATCCTTGCCGGCATCGCTCTTCACGAAGGCATCGAGAACCAGCGAGTCGCCGAACACATAGTCGATACGGCCAGCGGCAAGATCCTGAAACGCCTCGTCCAGCGTCTGATAGGTCTTTTCGTCAGCAACATCAGCGAAATATTTCTTGTAATATTCGGACTGGATGGTCGCGACCTGAATGCCGATGGTCTTGCCCTTGACGTCTTCCGGCGCAGCACCCGGCTTGCCATCCTTGGCGCCGATCAGCTTGCTCGGCGTGTTGTAATATTTGTTGGTGAAATCGATGATCTTCTCGCGCTCTTCCGTGTTCGACATGGACGACCAGATGACATCGAACTTCTTCGTCTGCAGCGCCGGGATGAGGCCATCCCAGGACAACTCGACGATCGAGCATTTTTCCTTCATTTCCGCGCAGACGGCGTCCATGAGATCGATTTCCCAGCCCTGCCACTTGCCGCTGGCATCCTTGGCGAAGAAGGGCGGGTAGGATTCGTTCATGATGCCGAAGCGGACATCGGCGCTGGCGGTGAAGGCGGAAACCGCAAATGCCGTTCCGGCAAGCAGCGTGGCGAAGAATTTCATTCAAGTCTCTCCTGTTAAAACGGACTGTCAGGTAAAAAGGTCAATTGGCCAGCGCGCCGGTAAATTCCCGGCAGCGGGCGCTCGTGGGGTTGCCGAACACCTGTGCCGGCGGCCCCGCTTCCTCCACCCGGCCCTGATGCAGAAACACGACTTCCGAAGAAACATCCCGGGCAAAGCGCATTTCGTGGGTGACGAGCAGCATGGTGCGGCCTTCCTCAGCCAGATCGCGGATGACCTTCAGCACTTCGCCCACCAGTTCCGGGTCAAGCGCCGAAGTGGGTTCGTCGAACAGCATCACCGCCGGCTCCATGCAGAGCGCGCGCGCAATGGCGGCGCGCTGCTGCTGCCCGCCGGACAGAAAGGCCGGATAGGCATTTTTCTTGTCATAGAGGCCGACCTTGTTCAGCAGGGCTTCGGCCTTTTCAACCGCTTCATGCCGCCTGACGCCCAGAACGTGAACGGGCGCCTCGATGACATTTTCAAGAACGGTGCGATGGGCCCAGAGATTGAAATTCTGGAACACCATGCCAAGCCCGGTCCGCAGTTTTTCCACCTGCCGCCAGCTTTTCGGCACGGCCTTGCCGTCCCTGCCGGCCTTCGTGGCGATCTCTTCGCCATTGACGACGACCCGGCCGCGATCCGGCGTTTCGAGAAAGTTGATGCAGCGCAGAAAGGTGCTCTTGCCGGAACCGGATGAGCCGATGATCGATATGACATCGCCCTTGTGGGCTTTCAGCGAAACGCCCTTCAAAACTTCATGCGTGCCGAAGCTCTTGTGGATGTCATCCGCCTCGAGCGCACAGGCGCCTTTATCTGTCATCTCTTGACCTAGCCGATCCATTCTTTAGTGCCAGCCACGCCAATATCATGGGTTTTCGCGGGGAGACATGCACAATAACAAAGACTTGTGCCGCGCATGTTTAGCGAAAATCGCTGCAAACGCGCGCAACAATCGGCTCTTTTACATATTCGCCACGAAAAATCATTTCAAAATTCATCGAGAGCGGATTACCGGCGAAGCCTGTTGCGTGAGGAGCGCCGGCGCCATGGCCGGTTCCGGACGCGACAAATTGCAGGAAGCGGCCGGCATTAAAACGCGTGCTTCGAATAGCCGGCAATACGGGGTCTCCTGCACAATCCGATTTTTTAGTTATCCATGATGCACGGCGAAATAGCACAGCGATTAGTCGCCGCCGCCGTAAGCAATCAAAACCGGCAACGAAAGGTCAGGATCGTCATTTCCGAAAAGTAGACTTCAAAAGCCGGAAACGTTGAACAAATCTGTACCATATTTCACCCTTTGGTTGCTCGTTTAAATATAGTTTGTTAACCAACCGCACGGCAGGCAATATCCAGTAACAGACTGATATAGCGGAATTTTGTTTTTCCGCAGCGCTTCACAAGCTGTGCGTCCAACTGGTTTTATATCTATATTAATAAGTTCAAATATACGCTGCCTATGGTTGATTTCGTAAATGCGCAAAAAGCTGGAGGCCGACGGTGGACGTTCAGATACACACCAATATTGGCGATGGCGACAGCAGTGAGGCGACACAACGCCCGGTTCAGCTGAGCGCAACCGGCGTTCGCCCCATGCGCAGGGATGACCTCCCCGCCGTTGAGACCGTGCTCAACAGCGCTTTCAAGAAGACAGGGCAGGAGCGTAACTTCGACTTCCGCTCCTATATCGAAAGACTGTTCTTCGGCAGTCCCGCCTTCAGCCCGGAGAACGGCAGCGTCGTCTACGATACCGGCGACAGGGTCACGAGCGTCATCCTCGCCATACCCATGCGTTTCGTCGTCCATGGAAAAACCATTACCGCAAGGCTGCTGTGCGCTTTCGCATCGGACGGCAAACTCGGTGCGCTCGGAGCAGCGCGCCTCTCGCGCGGCATGCGGGCATCAAAACACGACATGTTGTTTTCGGATACGGCATCCCCCGTCAGCGCCGATCACTGGGTGGCTATCGGCGGCAATATGCTGCCGATCGAAAGCCTGCAATGGCACAAGGCGCTCAAGCCCTTCTGCACGATCGCGCTGCGCATGCCACGCCGTTCGAAACTGGCCAAGACCACGCTTGCCCTGACGACGCTTGGCTTCGTGGATGGAATCCTGCGACGGTGGAAGAAGGGTTTAAGGCCGCCTGAGGTCGCCGGCGCCAGGGTGAGAGCCGTGGATTACGAAACCTTCCGCCGCGAAGCGCTCGCAAAGATCGAGCGTTTTTCCATTCGTCCGGAATGGTCCTACGAGGAGTTCCATTGGCTGGTGGAGATGAGCAGGGCCAATGAAAGCCTCGGCGAACTGAAAAGCCTGGTGATCGAGAATGCCGAAGGCTATGTCATGGGCGCCGCCCTGTTTTTCGGCCAGCGGGGACGGACGGCCTATGTGCTCAATCTCGTCTGCGACGCCGGTCGCGAAAACGATGTTCTCAACACGCTGTTCTGCCATTTCGATGACGAGAATTATGCCCACATCACCGGCATGTCGCAGCCCTTTCTCATCAACGCGCTTTATCGCCAGAACCATATGAGCTTCCGCCATGACGGCTATTTCTGCATGGCCACCCGCGATGACGCCCTGAGGGAAAAGGCGCTGGCCGGCGACATCTATATAGGCGGGCTGTGCTCGGAAAGCTGGAGCAAGCTCATCACCGACTATTGAGGCCCCTGCCCGGCCCCGGAACGGAACACGGGCGCGACGCGCTCAAGCCTTGGTGAAACGCCCGACATTGGCCGAGATCAGATGGCGAAGCGCTTTCGCGTAACGTTTGGAGCGCGTCTTGGCGGCCAGCGCGCTTCCCCAGTCCACCATCGATCCGTTGATATCGAAATCGCCAAGCTGGCCTTCGGGAATATCGCCTTTTTCGATGCGCTCGACGATCGAGGGAAGCGCCGCGTAAAATTCCGGCGAACGATAGGGCGGATGCAGCGAATACATGCCCTTGCCCGTGCCGAGAAAATCGAGCCGGTGAACGCCGCTGCGCATCATGTTGGTGCTCAGCACTTCCTCCGCGGGCATGGAGACCGGCTGCTGGTTATAGGCATAGGAGCGGATGCGCCGTTTGACATCCGGCCGCAACAGTTCCAGCGAGCCGATCCGCTTGGCGAAACGCTCCATGTCGATCATGAAAAGCCGCGTGGAAACGGTGGCGAAACGCCAGGTGGGAATGCGCGACGGCAACTTGCGTGGCGCAGGAATATTCTTCACCCCGGGCATGCCGACATGGCGGGAAATATCGAGATCGCCGCGCACCGTCGGCGGCCCGGAAAATGGCGTGATGCACAGCGCATCCGGATTGGCCTTCTGCAGCGCAATCGCCTCGCTGAACCAGCTCTGGCTGCCGCCGCCGAACATCATGTCGCTGTCCATATGCAACACGTAACGGGCATTGGCGCGTTTCAGCCCGTAAAAATAGGCATGGAACGGCCCACCGTCGAAAGCCTTGGCGGGATAGGGGATCGGCGAGCGCGAAAAGAAGGTCTGCGTCACCGCGCCGCGCGCCGCATCGCTGTAATCGACGATATCCACATGCAGATGCGGATAGTTGATCTGCATCTCGTCCAGCATGTCGAACAGACGCTGGCGCGCCGCATCAAAACCATTGCCCTTGTAACGGCCGGCCCCCACCTGGCCCGTATCAACGGTCAGGAGAATACGGTCCACCTGCCCGCCCCAGACCCTGAGCTGATGCGGCAGGGTAAGGGCCGCATGCGGGGCATCGAAGGGATGGAGGTTGATTTGCAGCGCCTTTTGTACAGGAGGAAGCGGCATTTCAGCATTCATAGTCATGCACCACGGTTCCGGAATTCGTTGATGACGGCCATCATGGGTTTTTCGTTGAAACTCCAGTCGAGCGGCAGCGGCCGGTTGGCGGTTCCGTCCCGGCGCGGATAGGCCCAGCGGATCCAGCTATATTGATCCGAAATGCCCCATGTCGTGATGGAGGAAAGCGGCCCGCCCGCAGAAGCAGCGTCAAGAAACTCGCGGACCTGGCCGGTGATCAGCATGTCGCGCTCGGCCTCCGGTGTGGGCAGCGTCTGATCCATCACGTCAAGCTCCGTCACCAGGACGGCAAGACCGTAACTGCGCATTTCCGTCGTGAAGGCGGCAAGCTCGTCCTTGGCGATCGGCCATCCGCCGCGCAAATGCCCCTGCAGGCCGACGGCGTTGATCGGCGCACCCTTTTCGAGCAGTTCGAGAATGAGATTGCGGAAGGCCGCACGTTTGGCCGGCGATTTCTCGACGGCAAATTCGACGTCATATTCGTTGAGAACGAGCTGCGCCTTCGGATCGACCGCATGGGCGATGTCAAAAGCCTTCTTGATGGCATCCGGCCCGGCGCCGTAATACCAGGCATCGCGCCGCGCACGCACATTGGCAGGCACGTCGGGGATCGGTTCGTTGACCACATCCCAGCTGTGGATCACGTCCTTATACCGTTCCATCACGGTGACGATATGGGTCTCCATCAGCTTCTCGACCTTCGCGCCGCCAACGCTGGCAAGCCACGGCGCGTTGGAGGCATACCAGATCAGCGGATGGCCATGCATGGAAAGCTTGTGCTGGCGCGCGAAGTTGGCGAGTGCATCCGCAGCGGCGAAATCGAAAACCTCTGCAGAAGGCCGCATCACCTCCCATTTCATTTCGGTGACGGGGGTAATGCGCGAGCAATATTTCACCACCGCCTCACCGATGCGGCTGTCGGCGGTAAGATCTGGCAGGTAGACGGCCGCGCCATAAGGAGCGGTCTTGAACGTGGCTTTTTTCTGCGCGGCAAAGGCCGGGCCGGCCACGGCATGCAACAGGCCAGCGCTTGCCGCACCACCCAGAAAATTCCGCCGCCCGATCCGCATCAACCCGCCTCCGCAACCCAGCGCATCGGCATCCAAAGGGACGCACGACGCTCTTATTCTCAAAACATAACATTCCAATCATGCCAAAAGGATATTAAAGATTTGCAAGGTTAACCGACGCTATACCACGTCATAATTGGTGAGGCTCGCTTAATGCGGTAGTAACTTCACTGTGAGAATGCTTGGCCCGCCCCTCATGGAGTTGAAAAGCTTGGTCTCCGTCTCGATTGTCATTCCCGTTCGCAATGGCGAACGTTACATCGTGGAAGCGATCGAAAGCGTGTTGCTGCAGGGCGAGACCATCCGCGAAGTGCTTGTCGTCGATGACGGCTCCACCGACGCCACCGCCCAAAGGGTGGAAGGGTTTTCCGATCCCCGCGTCAAATTGCTGGCCCGACCGCAGGGAAGGCAGGGCGTTTCCGCCGTGCGCAATTTCGGCCTGTCGCAGGCGCGCGGCGAATGGACGATGTTTCTCGATGCCGATGATCGTCTGAAACCGGGCGCCATCGCAGCGCTGTGCGCCGGCATCTCCGGCCCTGACGTCGTCGCCGTCTACGGCGATTATGAGCGTATCGACGAAAACGGCACAAAGATCGGCCGGCGCAACCTCATCCGCCGCCGGGAAAAGCCTGACGGTTTCATTCTTCAGCCGCTGCTCGGCGGAAACTTCATCGTCAATGGCGGCATCATGCTGGTCAGAACCCGCATCTTCCAGGATTTCGGCGGTTTCGACGAGACGTTGCGTTATGCGGAAGACTGGTATGGCTGGTGCCGGCTGGCCGCGGCCGGCCGTTTCGTTTATCTCCCCGGCTGCCATGTGCTCGATTACCGGGTGCACAGGACGAGCGTGATGATGAACAAGCTTCTGACCTTCCGCGATTGCGAACCGGCCATCGAAGCCGTGTTTTCCGATCCCGCCATCGTCGCCGCCATTTCCCCGCAGGAACTGAGGCGGCTCCGCCACCGGTCCGAAAACCACATGAATGCCTATACCGTGGCGCAGGCCTTCCGCGCCCGCCGTTACCGCGAGGCGTTTTCGGCGCTTGCCGATACCATCCTCAACCGCCCGCGCCAGAGCCTCAGGGCCGTGGTCTTTTCCGCCGCCGCACTTGCCGGAATTTAGGAGTTTCCATGCCCGAGATCATGCCGGAAGCGGTGGTGTGCATTCCCAGTTTCCGCCGGCCGGAAGGCCTGCAAAAGACGCTTGCCTCGCTCGCAGCCCAGAAGGTCGATTTTCCCTTCGCCGTCGTCGTGGTCGATAATGATGGCGCAGGCCAGCAGGGCCTTGCCGTCGCGCGCGCATTTTTTGCGCAAAGCCACATGTCCGGTCAGGCACTGGTGGAGCCGACGCAGGGCAATTGTTACGCCATCAACACGGCATTCCGCACCGCCCGGCAGACTTATCCATCAGCGCAATGGTTCCTGATGATCGATGACGACGAGGCCGCCTCCCCCGTCTGGCTTGCCGAAATGGTGTCGGCGGCAAGATCCTTCGGCGTCGATATCGTCGGCGGACCGGTCAACCGCGAATTCGACGCACCGGCTTCGAAGGCGGTCCTGTCGCATCCGCTGTTCGGCTCCATCGAAGCGCCGACCGGCCTTGTCGAGCAAATCCACGGATCGGGCAATTGCCTGATCTCGCGGCGGGTGTTCGAAAGCCTGCCGAAGCCGGAATTCGACGTGCAGTTCAACTTCCTCGGCGGCGGCGACATGGATTTCTTCACCCGCTGCCGCAAGGCCGGCTTTAAGTTCGCCTGGAATGCACGCGCCGTCATCATCGAATATGTGCCGGAAAGCCGGATGGCGCCGCGCTGGATCATGGAGCGCTCGCTCCGCACCGGCATCATCAATTACAGCATCGACCGCGCCCGCCGCCCCGGCCTGAAGGGTGGGCTGCTGCTCGCCGCCAAAAACGCCGTCAGCCTGTGTCTGTCTCTGGTGCGCGCCGTTTCCGCCGGGCTGAAAACCGGCGCACTGCTGCCCGCCACACATCCACCGCTCATGTCCATCGGCCGGGTGATGGCAAGTCTCGGCATCACGCTCACGCCCTACAAGGCGCCGACGAAGAAGAGCTGAACCGCAATCGCTCCCGCCACGGGTTAGCTGAGGGTCTTTTCCCTGCCAAACGAAAGCACGTTCAGGCACCGTTTCTGCAAACCGAACGACGAAAAAGCTGTCGCGAGAACGAGGAGTGGCACGAGCACCGGCCAGAAGAAACACAGGACAATACCGGTCACCCGATAGAAATCCCAATTCTTGTCGCGGCGAGCACCTTCAATATAGGTCATGGCGAGAGAGGTGGCGGTGCCAATTCCATATATGAAAAGAGAAATGGACGTAATCACCATGGGTGTCCCCAAAAATATCTCTGATTCGAATAAATTTCTAATATTTGGCTAGTGTAGCGCGGTCCTTCGCAGTTGCAACGAATTTCAGCGGCAAAGCCCGTTCGCTCAATACGTTAGAGAAACCTGATGTACGTTGTGCAACGCGATATGATTGCTGCGGAAGAGGGTGACCGCTGCTTTACCGGCCCTGACCCGACGCCCCGAAGCGATACTTCAGCAGCGAATATATCGCGATCGGATTGGTCAGAAGATAGCGTTTTCCCAGACGCTTCGGCTCAAGCATCGCCCGGTAGAGCCATTCCAGCCCCATATCCTGCATCCATTGCGGTGCCCGGCTGTTCTTCCCGGCAAGGAAGTCGAAAAGGCCGCCGCAGGTCTTGATCACGGCAACACCGGAAAGCCTTTCGAGATTGCGCGAAACGAAACGCTGCTCCAGCGGAATGCCGAAGCCGACCCAGAGAATATCCGTTTTCGAAGCGGCGATCTCGGCAAGGACTGCGTCTTCCTCGGCCCGGTTGAAATAACCGTTGCGCCGTCCCGAAAATACCAGACGCGGATAAAGCCTCTGCATTTCTTCGACCGCTGCGCGATTCACCTCTTCCGAACCGCCGAGGAAGTAAAACCGGCTGCCCGTTTCCTCCGCGCGCTTGGCCACCGCATGCACGAGATCGGTCGTCGCGACCCGTTCCCTCAGCGCCTGCCGGCAAAATTTGCGGGAGAAGATCACCAGCGACATGCCATCGGCGTGAATCTGGTCTGCCTGCCGCAGCATGGCGTCGAATTCCTGGTCGTGATGGCAGAGAGCAATGACCTGGCCGTTCGCCGAGGTCGAATAAAACGGTCTTGCACCGGCCACGCGCTCGCTTGCCGCACGCAGGATGAAATCCCGCGCCGTTTCATCGATGGTCGCGTCAGTGATGGGCAACGCCGCAAGGGGAATAACCGGCCAGACCTGGCCCGGCCCTCCCGCATCCGGCATCTCTCTCCCTGTCATGATCTGTCCGGTGTCCAAGATAGGCATCGTTTCATTGTTATATTCACGCTTATGCTTAGGGTATAAGGCTTCAGACACTACGAAGAACTATCATTAATATTTTTATAAATCCCCGCATGTCGCAGGCATTTTACACGCCTGAAGGTTGTACGCCACTCCTGTCGCCTATTCCGGTTTTGCCGCCGATGGAGTAAGGGACCACGACATCAAACCACGGAAAGGTCTTCGCCATGGAAACAATCTCGATCGACAATCGCGGCGATTTCGGCCTCTGGGCGATAGAACGGGCCAAGGAAATCGTCGCCAACGAAGCCTCCGATCTGGCCATTTCGGTGCGCGACGGCGACGAGGCCGGCATTCGCGATGCGGGCAATGCGCTGGGCGCCGCCATCGCCGCCGCCCTGCTTGAGGTTTATGACGGGCTGATCTCGGAAGAATAAGCCCGGCAGGCAGGCACTCCCGGATCAGGCATAACGCGCCGCGGCTTCCGCGTGATCGTCCCTTCGCAGATACCCCCAGAGACCGAGCGCCACGGCGATCGCCAGACCGAGGAACAGGCCGCCCATGCCGCCGGCAATCAGGAAGGTCAGCTTGCCCGGTGGCCAGCTTCGGGAATTGGGTGCGACCGGCTGCGAAATCACCCGCACATTGGTGGAATCGATCGATTGCTGTTCGGCAAGCTGGCGTGAGCGGGTAAGGTAAGTCTCATAGATCGCTGCCGCCGAGCGGGCGTCGCGATCCAGATCGCGCAGCCGCACCTGCGCCTCATTGTCGGTAAAGACATTGGCGCGCTCCGCGACGGCCTTCAATCTTAGCGCATCAAGCGATGAACGCGCTTCGGCGACATTGATCTTGGCCGCCTGCAGGATACGCCGCGCCTCGTCCGCCATTCCCTGCTCCAGCATCGCCCGCTCCGCTCCTGCGGTCGCAAGACGCGGATGGCGTGCGCCATAGGTCAGTGTCATCGCACCGATTTGCTGCTGCAGCGTGCTGTATTGGGCGCGGATGGTGTTCATCGTCTGGCTGTCGAAGATGGCGTCGCTTTGCGTGCGGTTCTGGGCAATCGCCGCCTCCATCTGCTTCAGGCGGGATTCCTCCTGAATGAGGCGCTGCTGGGTCGCAAGCACCTGCGCATTCAATTCGCCGGAGGCAAGATTGCTGACGAGCTGGCCATTATTTTCCTGCAGACCATTCTCGCGGCGGAAATCGGCCACACGCTTTTCGGCGATGGTGACATTCTCGCGCATTTCCTCGAGCCGCTTCTTGAGATCGTCGACGACGCGCTGACTGCTGTCGGAGTTTGTCTGGAACAGCTCGCTTTCGAAGGCCTTGACGATGGCCTTGGAGACCGTCACCGATTTTTCGGCATCATTGGTCCAGACCGAGAGCGTGACCACGAAGGAGCGCGGATCACGTTCCGCCGCCACCCGGTCGCCAAGCGAGCGAAGCGCGCCGACCCGGTTGTCATCATCTTCCGGTTTCGATGAAAACATCGCCTTCAGCCGGGCAAGCGGCGGCGGGCTGATGAATTCAGGATCCTGATCGAGCTTCAGCTCGTCCACCACCCGCGCCAGCACGTTGCGCGACGTGATGGTGCGCAGCTTGCTTTCTACCTCGAGAATCTGCGTATCCCGTTGCTGGTTGGGCGAAAACACCCCGTCATTGACAACGTTCAGGTTGGAGGGATTAACGACGATATCCGTATAGGCCTTATAGCGCGGCGGCGTCATGGAGGCGTAAGTGAGAGCGCCGGCAACGCAGAGAACGATCGCCAGCACGATCCAGACGATGCCCCTGCGAAGCCAGAGGATGACGTCATCCACGCCGATCCTGTCGATATATTTGAGGCCCGGCAGCATGGCGGCAAGGCCTCCATCAGGTGAAGCCGCCCTCACCGGCGTCTTGGCCGGGGCCGGCTCGGCAGCGGTCGGCGCCGGTTTCGGCTCGAGATACTCCTTCAGCACCGTGCGCTCGAACACCTCGTCCTCATCCACCAGATCGTCCAGCAGGGAACCATGGGTTCTGGCGGCGGGCGCCGTTTTTTCATCGAGCGGACGTGCCTGCTTATGTCCCGCCTTTTGAAGCCTGTACATCAGCCAATCCAACTCGAACGAACCACAAAAAGGCCGGCAACACAGTATTCCCATCGTCGCCAGAGCCGCTATTGACGGACAAGTTTAAATATGACGGGTGAATTTTAGGTTACCCGCGCCATTCCCGCCATCATCGCCTATTCGCGGCCACGTTGAAAGGGATGATTGACTTGAATGGATCGATACGGTTCTTTCAACCGTTATATTTTTGAATTATCCATTTGACCCTCAAAGATTTTATCGAAACGGAGTTTGGCATGAGCCTGAAATTTGGAACGAGCGGCCTTCGCGGTCTCTCCGTCGATCTGAAAGGAAAAGCCTCGGCCGTCTATGCCACGGCATTTGCACGGCACCTCCTCAAATCGGGCCAGGCGAAGGCGGGTGATCCCATTCTCGTCGGCCGCGATTTTCGCGATTCGAGCCCGGATGTCTCCGCCACCTGCATCGCCGCACTGAAAAAAGCCGGCCTCAAGCCGCTCGACTGCGGCACGGTGCCGACGCCTGCGCTGGCGCTTTACGGCCTGTCGCTGAAGGCGGGCGCGCTGATGATCACCGGCTCGCATATCCCGGCAGACCGCAACGGCATCAAGTTCTACCGCCCGGACGGCGAAATCGACAAGCAGGACGAAACCGCGATCGCGGCCCTTGCAGCCGAAATCGAGGCGGAAGGCATAAGCGATGAGGCGGCAACGGCCGAGGACCACTCCGCCGTCACAGCCGAACTTTTCTATGAACGCAACATTGCCCTCCTGCCGGAAAAGGCGCTTTCCGGCCTCAGGATCGGCGTTTACCAGCACAGCACGGTGGCGCGCGATCTCTTCGTCGATGTCCTCGCCCATTATGGCGCCGATGTCGTGCCGCTCGGCCGCTCTGAAAGCTTCATCCCTGTCGATACCGAGGCGGTCTCGCCGGAAACACTGGCACTTCTCAGAGAATGGTCGCCCGAGCACGGCCTCGACGCCATCGTTTCCGCCGATGGCGACGGCGACCGCCCTTTGCTGACCGATGAAAACGGCGTGCCGCTGCGCGGCGACCTGATCGGCCTCATCACCGCCAATTTCCTCGATGCGGGCGTCGTCGTCACCCCGGTCACTTCCAATTCGGGTATCGAGGCGAGCGGCTCCTTTGAAGTCATCCGCACCAAAGTCGGCTCACCCTTCGTGATCGCGGGCATGGCCGAAGCGCTCGCCGCCGGCAAGAACGCCGTCATGGGTTTCGAGGCCAATGGCGGCCTGCTGACGGCCTCCACCTTCACGCTGAACGGCAGGCCGCTTTCGCCGCTGCCGACGCGTGACAGCTTCCTGCCCATCCTCGCCGTGCTGCTTCTCTCGGCTGAGCAGAAAAAACCGCTGTCGGAGATCGCCGCCGCCTACAGGCTGCCGGTCGCCGCCGCCGACCGCCTGGAAAACTTTGCCCAGGAAAAAAGCGCCGCCCTCATGACACATCTGCGCGCCTCCCGCGACAATCTCGATGCCTTCCTCGCCCCCGTTGGCAAGGTCAAGGGGTTGAGCGACATCGACGGCCTGCGTGTGGCATTGACCGACGGCAGCACCATCCATTTCCGCCCTTCCGGCAACGCGCCCGAAATGCGCTGCTACGTCGAGGCCGCCAACCAGGATGAGGCCGAGACGCTGCTGAACAAGGGGCTGGAACTCATCCGGAATTTTGGCTGAAAGTAAGCTGCCTGCGCCCTCATTCCGGTCTGAAACCGGAATGAGGGGTTTCAGCAGTCGGAGCCGCTGTCCCAAATGTCGCATCCCGCCTTTCCCTGTTGCACTCGCTGTCCCGGAAAGCGATAAGGACCGCAGGGTCCAAGGAGGCGACGATGAGCGGCGAGACCGTTACCCTTTATGAAGCGATTGGTGGCGATGCGACCGTCAGGGCGCTCACCCGGCGCTTTTATGAGTTGATGGACACCCTGCCCGAGGCGGCGCGCTGCCGGGCCATTCATCCGGCCGATCTTTCCGGCAGCGAAAGAAAATTCTACGATTATCTGACGGGATACCTTGGCGGACCGCCCGTCTATGTCGAGAAACACGGCCATCCGATGTTGCGGCGACGCCATTTCGTCGCCCCCATCGGCCCCACTGAGCGGGATGAATGGCTGCTGTGTTTCCGCCGCGCCATGGATGAGACGATCGAGAATGCGAAGCTGCGCGAGATCATCTGGGCGCCGGTTGAGCGGCTGGCCTTTCACATGCAGAACCAGGAAGCGGATAATCCATGACCCACGAGAGACTGCGCGCCTTCATTCTGCTGCTGGGTGGCCTCTTGGGCGCTTCAGGCGTCATGCTTGCCGCCGCCGCCACCCATACCGGCGAAACCTATATGCTGGGCAATGCCTCGGCCATGGCGCTGGCCCATGCGCCGGTGCTTGTGGCGCTCAATATCGGCGCGGATCGGATCAGAACCGCCATTCCGGCGGGCCTGATCCTCGGCCTCGGCACGGCGGTTTTTGTCGGTGATCTCGTCGTCAGACATTTTTCCGGCCACAGCCTGTTCCCCTTTGCCGCACCGATGGGCGGCCTCGGCATGATTGGTGGATGGCTGGTGCTCTGCGCCGGCGCGTTCCTGAAGCCGAAAGGCTGATCGGCCTTAACGTCGCCGCGTCCAGCGAAACGGCAGGATGTTGCGGCCCTTTTCCGCCGCCTCTCCGAGAGCGAAGGGCGGCGTTTCGCCGGGCTGGCGGGTGCGCAGATGGGGAAAGATCGCCACATTGCCGCCTGCGGTCGTGGCGCGGTTGCGCCTTTGACGTTCGCCGACGATTTCATACATCTCCGTCAGGGCCGGATCGGCAGCCTGTTCGGCCATCTTGTGCAGTTCCACGCGGCAGGCCTCGTCTGCCGCCGGTTCTTCACCCTTGAAATTATTGCGCTCGTCGCTCATCGCTGGGGGTCCGTTCATTCATCGTCTGCAGCGCCCGCTCCAGACTGGATTTGCTGCCATTGCGCAGCGGAATGAACGTCTTGCCGAATTTCTTGCAACCCGACTTCACCCGCAGACACGCATCGTGGCTGATACAGTCGATCGGGCAGAACACGCAGTCGACGGAGGGAAGCACGGTATCGATGCGCGAAACCGCCTCACGCAGGCCGCCGTCGTGGTGGATCAGCTCGGCGCCGAAATTGCTGGCGATCTGGCGAAGATGGGCAACCTGACAGTCACGGCCGCCGACATAAAGAAAGCTTTTCGGACCGGAAAGCTGCTGTTCGGCCACGTCCTTTTCAGTTTGTGGCGCGCCCTTGCCCTGCTTGCCGCCGCGTTCGGCCTTCTTCTTTTCCTTGCGTGCCATTCCCTCACCTGCCGGTTGATTTTTAATACCCCGATATTGGGCCCCGACCTTCGGGATGCCGGCACCATAATAAAGATGAGTTTTGGAGTAAAGTATAAAGGTGATAATTTTCCTCATGTTTATGCAGAAAGAATCGATCACCTGTTCGTGAGAGCCCTGGCATTCAGCCGCTGATGCGCAATCCGCCCATGAAAAGCTGCTCCAGATGTCGGGCCGCATCCTCGAAACGACCGTCGCCACCGTGTCTGTCACCCAGCACGGCGCGCACCTGCACGTCGAAATCCGCATAATGCTGGGTGGTCGACCAGATCGAGAAGATCAGATGGTAGGGGTCGCATTTGGCCATCCGCCCGGCCTTCACCCAAGCGCGGATCACCTCGGCCTTTTCATCCACCAGTTGTTTGAGCGGGCCTTTCAGTTCGTCCTCGATATGCGGCGCGCCCTGCAGGATTTCATTGGCGAAAAGCCGGCTCTCACGCGGAAAATCACGCGACATCTCCAGCTTGCGGCGAATATAGGAGCGGATCTCGGTCTCGGGATTGCCCTTGGCGTCAAAGGCGCGCAGCGGATCGAGCCACGTATCCAGCACACGTTCGATGAGCGCCCGATGCATCGCTTCCTTGGTGCGGAAATAATAAAGCACGTTCGGTTTCGACATTCCGGCGGCCTCGGCAATCTGGTCGATGGTGGATCCACGAAACCCATTGGTGGAAAACACATTGAGCGCGGCCTCGAGAATCGTTTCCTGCTTCTCTTCCTGAATGCGGGTCCGCTTCTGGGTTTTCGCTGCTCGCGGTATGGCCATTCTCTGCTCTCTGTTTCTTTTCGGTGCAATTGCCGCTACAGTATGCTTAAAAAATCATCGCCGCGTACAGTTTAGGCAAAATTAGTGCGATTCGTCACGAAAATCTCTTGCTGACGCCATCGCGAATTTGCAATGTTTACCAGCCGGTCAATTTATCCACCATCGCCATCTTTAGGCAATGGCTGTTATCTTAGCCGGCAAAAACGGGAACGGCACAAGCTTTGCTTTGATAAAAACAAAACAGGTGAGGACGACATTTCATGGCGGCGGGTAAGAACTTGACGGTCAATGGCGACCGTCTATGGGACAGTCTGATGGACATGGCGAAAATCGGCCCCGGCGTCGCCGGCGGCAATAATCGCCGCACGCTGACGGACGAGGATGCCGAGGGCCGCCGGCTCTTCCAGCGCTGGTGCGAGGCGGCCGGCCTGACGATGGGCGTCGACCGCATGGGCACCATGTTCGCCATCCGCGCGGGCGAGGACCCGGACGCGCTTCCCGTCTATATCGGCAGCCATCTCGATACCCAGCCTACGGGTGGCAAATATGATGGCGTGCTTGGCGTGCTTGCCGGTCTGGAGGTCGTGCGCAGCCTTAATGATCTCAACATCAAAACCAAACACCCTGTTGTCGTCACCAACTGGGCGAATGAAGAAGGCGCGCGCTTTGCCCCTGCCATGCTGGCATCAGGCGTCTTCGCCGGCATTCACGATCTCGATTACGCCTATAGCCGCACCGACACCGACGGCAAGACCTATGGCGAGGAGCTGAAGCGCATCGGCTGGCTGGGCGAAGAAGAGGTCGGCGCGCGCAAGATGCACGCCTACTTCGAATATCACATCGAGCAGGGCCCGATTCTGGAGGCGGAAGGCAAACAGATCGGCGTCGTCACCCATTGCCAGGGCCTGTGGTGGCTGGAGGTGACGCTGACCGGCAAGGAAGCCCACACCGGCTCCACGCCCATGGCCATGCGCGTCAATGCCGGCCTTGCTGCCGCCCGTATCCTTGAAAAAGTGCAGGAAGTGGCGATGGCCCACCAACCGGGTGCGGTCGCCGGCGTCGGCCAGATGATCTTCACGCCCAATTCCCGCAACGTGCTGCCCGGCAAGGTGGTCTTCACCATCGACCTTCGCACGCCGTCTCAGGCGAAACTGGACAGCATGCGCGCCATTTTCGAACGCGAGGTGCCTAAAATCGCCGAAGAACTCGGCGTCGGCTGCTCAATCGAAGCCATCGGCCATTTCGATCCCGTCACCTTCGATCCGGTTCTGGTCGGGCGCGTGCGCTCTGCCGCCGAAAGACTGGGTTACAGCCACATGGACATCATCTCCGGCGCCGGCCACGATGCCTGCTGGACCGCAAGGGTCGCTCCGTCAACCATGATCTTCTGCCCCTGCGTAGACGGGCTTTCCCACAACGAAGCGGAAGAGATTTCGCCGGATTGGGCCGCCGCCGGCTGCGATGTGCTGCTGCATGCGGTGCTGGAGACTGCGGAGATCGTCGAATGACCGCCACCATCATCAAAAATGGCACCATCGTCACCGCCGACCTCACCTACAAGGCTGATGTGAAAATCGAAGGCGGCAAAATCACCGAGATCGGACCTGATCTCACCGGCGGCACTGTGCTGGATGCGAGCGGATGTTACGTCATGCCAGGCGGCATCGATCCGCATGTGCATCTGGAAATGCCCTTCATGGGCACCTATTCCGCCGATGATTTCGAGAGCGGCACGCGCGCAGCACTTGCCGGCGGCACCACCATGGTGGTGGATTTCTGCCTGCCGGAGCCCGGCCAGTCGCTTCTCGAGGCCCTCACCCGGTGGGACAACAAGGCGACGCGGGCCAATTGCGATTATTCCTTCCACATGGCGGTCACCTGGTGGGGCGAGCAGGTCTTCGATGAGATGAAGACGGTGGTCCAGCAGAAAGGCATCAACTCCTTCAAGCACTTCATGGCCTATAAGGGCGCGCTGATGGTGAATGATGACGAGATGTTCGCCTCCTTCTCGCGCTGCGCCGAACTGGGCGCCATTCCCTTCGTGCATGCGGAAAACGGCGATATCGTCGCGCAGATGCAGGAAAAACTGATGGCGGAAGGCAATATCGGGCCAGAGGCGCATGCCTATTCCCGGCCGCCCTCTGTGGAGGGCGAGGCCACCAACCGCGCCATCATCATCGCCGATATGGCCGGCGCCCCGCTTTATGTCGTCCACACCTCCTGCGAGCAGGCGCATGAAGCGATCCGCCGCGCGCGTCAGAATGGCATGCGCGTCTATGGCGAACCGCTGATCCAGCACCTGATCCTCGATGAAAGCGAATATGCCAATCCCGACTGGGATCACGCCGCCCGCCGGGTCATGTCGCCGCCCTTCCGCAACCGGCAGCATCAGGACAGCCTGTGGGCGGGTCTCGCTTCCGGCTCGCTGCAATGCGTGGCGACCGACCATTGCGCCTTCACCACCGAACAGAAACGCTTCGGTGTCAGTGATTTCCGAAAGATTCCGAACGGCACCGGGGGGCTGGAAGATCGCATGCCGCTGCTCTGGACCCATGGCGTGGCGACCGGCCGGCTGACGATGAATGAATTCGTCGCCGTCACCTCCACCAACATCGCCAAGATTCTCAACATCTACCCCAGAAAGGGCGCGATCCTCGTCGGCAGCGATGCGGATATCGTCGTCTGGGACCCGGCGCTGACGAAGACCATCAGTGCTGCAAGCCAGCAATCGGCCATCGATTACAACGTGTTCGAAGGACAGAAAGTGAAGGGCCTGCCGCGCTACACCCTGTCGCGTGGCCTCGTCAGTGTCGAGGAGACTACCATCGAGACACAGGAAGGCCATGGTCGGTTCGTGGCCCGTGATCCCTATCCCGCCGTCAGCCAGGCGCTTTCCACCTGGAAGGAACTCGTTTCGCCGCGCAAGGTGGAGCGCAGCGGCATCCCGGCATCTGGCGTATGAGCATGAACAGCGAGCCAAAACGCGAAATCCTCATCGCCGCCGCCGTCCTGTTGAATGAGAAGCGACAGATGCTTGTGGTGCGCAAGCGCGGCACCACGCAATTCATGCAGCCGGGCGGCAAGATCGATCCGGGCGAAACGCCGGAACAGGCACTGCACCGCGAACTGGCCGAGGAAATCGGCCTGACGCTGCCTGAAAATGCCGTTCGTTATGAGGGCGTCTTTCGCGAGGAAGCCGCCAATGAACCGGGAGCCGATGTCGTCGCCCATGCCTTCACCGCCAGACTTCATACCGACGTCGTCCCGCAGGCGGAGATAGAGGAAGTGCGCTGGCTCGATCTTGATCGCCGTCCCGGCGTGATGATCGCCAAACTTACGGAAACCCAGATGCTGCCGCTTGCGCGCGCGGCGCTTACGGAAAGCGACAATCAGCCAAGATGAACCAGGCCTCTCCCTATTCCGTCGTTTCCGCCAGAAAACTGGGCCTCACCTTCGAAACGGGGGATGGCCCCGTCCACGCATTGTCGAATGTCGATCTCGATGTGAAAAAAGGCGATTTCGTCTCCTTCATCGGCCCTTCCGGCTGCGGCAAAACTACGTTCCTGCGTGTCATCGCCGATCTGGAAAAGCACACGTCAGGCGAAATAACCGTCAACGGCACGACGCCGGAAAACGCCCGCAGGGACCGCTCTTACGGTTACGTCTTTCAGGCCGCCGCTCTTTATCCCTGGCGCAGCATCGAAAAGAACATCGCACTGCCGCTCGAAATCATGGGCTATAGCAAGGCAGAACAGCGTGAGCGCATCGACCGCACGCTCGATCTCGTCAACCTCAACGGGTTCGGCAAGAAATATCCATGGCAACTTTCCGGCGGCATGCAGCAGCGCGCCTCCATCGCCCGCGCACTCGCCTTCGATGCCGACCTGCTTTTGATGGACGAGCCCTTCGGCGCGCTGGATGAGATCGTCCGCGATCATCTGAACGAACAGCTGCTGAAACTCTGGGATACGACCGGCAAGACCATTTGTTTCGTCACCCATTCCATTCCGGAGGCAGTCTATCTTTCGACGAAAATCGTCGTCATGTCGCCACGGCCGGGAAGAGTGACCGATGTGATCGAGTCCACCCTGCCGCGGGAAAGGCCGCTGGAGATTCGCGAGACGCCGGAGTTCTTGGCGATTGCGCATCGGGTGCGTGAGGGGTTGAAGGCGGGGCATGGCTATGAGGGGTAAGGTCAGCGCCAGCATTACCCCCCTCTGCCCTGCCGGGCATCTCCCCCTCAAGGGGGGAGATCGGCAAGTGGCGCTACCACCACTTCATTCACAACGGTCGAGATGGACGAAACCCAACCACGAGTCGATCTCCCCCCTTGAGGGGGAGATGTCCGGCAGGACAGAGGGGGGTAAGCGTCACCCTCGGAGTGAGCGTAAACCCCACCCACAGAGCAAGCAGCGGAGCGAAAACCCATGACCCTCCTCCGCCACCGCATCCTTCCCATCCTCACCGTCCTCCTCGCCATTCTCATCCTCTGGCACCTCGCCGTCGTCTATCTCAACATGCCCTTCGCCCGCGATCAGGCCACCCGCGCCGGTCAAACACCAGGCTTCTTCGAACTCCTGCCGCAAACCTTCGCCCAGGAACGCCCGGTCCTCCCCGCCCCGCACCAGATCGCCGCCGAACTCTGGGATACGACCGTCAACAAGGCGATCACCTCCAAGCGCAGCCTGATCTACCACGCCGGCATCACGCTTTCGGCCACCCTGCTCGGCTTCGCCATCGGCGCTGTGCTCGGCATCCTCTTGGCCGTCGCCATCATCCATAACCGCGCCATGGATCGCTCCGTCATGCCGTGGATCATCGCCAGCCAGACGATCCCCATCCTCGCCATCGCACCGATGATCATCGTCGTCCTGAACTCCATCGGCATTTCCGGGCTTTTGCCCAAGGCACTGATCTCCACCTACCTTTCCTTCTTCCCCATCGTCGTCGGCATGGTGAAGGGCCTCAGAAGCCCGGAAACCCTCCAGCTCGATCTGATGCACACCTATAATGCCTCACCGGCGCAGACCTTCTGGAAGCTGCGCTGGCCCTCGGCGCTGCCCTATCTCTTTACCTCGCTGAAGATCGCCATCGCGATTGCGCTCGTCGGCGCCATCGTCGGCGAATTGCCGACAGGCGCCGTCGCCGGGCTCGGCGCGCGGCTTCTCTCCGGCTCCTATTACGGCCAGACGGTGCAGATATGGGCGGCGCTGTTCATGGCCGCCGGTGTTGCGGCACTGCTGGTGGCGATCATCGGCATTGCGCACGCCGCCGTCCTCAAGCGAATGGGAGCACGGCCATGACGAACCCCTTCTGGTTTATCGGCGCGATCCTGTTCTGGCTCGTCGCCTGGGTCTTCAACGAATGGCTGGTGCGGCGCGATTTCACCTCCCACTCGGGAAAGCGCATCGGCCGCATCGCCGTGCCCCTGCTCTTCGGCCTTGCCCTTCTGGTTCTCTGGGAAGGTGTCGCGCGTGGTTTTTCCGTGCCGCCCATCCTCTTACCGGCCCCCAGCGCCATCCTCGCGCGCCTTCTCGGCTCGCTGCCGATCCTCTGGGCGGATTTCCGCCAGACTTTCCTCAAATCGGTGCTGACGGGTTATGTGCTCGGTTGCGGCCTCGGTTTCCTCGTCGCCATCCTCATCGACCGGTCACCCTTCCTCCAGCGGGGACTTTTGCCCATCGGCAATTTCGTCTCCGCCCTGCCTGTCGTCGGCATCGCGCCGATCATGGTCATGTGGTTCGGCTTTGACTGGCAGTCGAAAGTGGCCGTTGTCGTCATCATGACCTTCTTCCCCATGCTGGTGAACACGGTGCAGGGGCTTGCCGCCTCCAGCCACATGGAACGCGACCTGATGCGCACCTATGCCGCCGGCTGGTGGCAGACATTGGTGAAGCTGCGCCTGCCCGCCGCCTGGCCCTTCATCTTCAACGCGCTGAAGATCAATTCCACGCTGGCGCTGATCGGCGCCATCGTCGCGGAATTTTTCGGCACGCCCATCGTCGGCATGGGCTTCCGCATCTCGGCCGAAATGGGCCGCAGCAATGTCGATATGGTCTGGGCCGAAATCGCCGTGGCGGCGCTGGCAGGCTCCGGCTTTTATGGTCTTGTGGCGCTCGCCGAGCGGGCCGTCACCTTCTGGCATCCGTCCGTCCGTGGGGGACGAACGTAAATAACGAAAAAGGGAACAGCGATGAAAATGAAACTTGCATCCATGCTTCTTGCCGGCGCGTCAGTCCTGACCGCATTCGGGGCTCAGGCCGCCGACAAGATCACCCTGCAGCTGAAATGGGTGACCCAGGCGCAATTCGCCGGTTATTACGTCGCGAAAGACAAGGGTTTCTACGAAGCCGAAGGCCTCGATGTCGACATCAAGCCCGGCGGCCCGGACATCGCCCCCGCGCAGGTTCTGGCCGGCGGCGGCGCGGATGTCATCGTCGACTGGATGCCGTCTGCACTGGCGACGCGCGAAAAGGGCGTGCCGCTCGTCAACATCGCCCAGCCGTTCAAATCGTCGGGCATGATGCTGACCTGCCTCAAGGAAACCGGCATCACCAAGCCGGAAGATTTCAAGGGCAAGACGCTCGGCGTCTGGTTCTTCGGCAACGAATATCCATTCCTGTCGTGGATGGCCCACCTGAAAATCCCGACCACCGGCGGCGCGGATGGCGTCACCGTTCTCAAGCAGGGTTTCAACGTCGATCCGCTGCTGCAGAAACAGGCCGCCTGCATTTCCACCATGACCTATAATGAATATTGGCAGGTCATCGATGCCGGCATCAAGCCGGAAGAACTCGTCACCTTCAAATACGAGGCCGAAGGCGTGGCGACGCTGGAAGACGGGCTTTACGTTCTGGAAGACAAGCTCAAGGACGCCAAATTCAAGGAAGACATGGTCAAATTCGTCCGCGCTTCCATGAAGGGCTGGAAATGGGCGGAAGAAAACCCTGACGATGCCGCCGGTATCGTTCTCGAAAACGACGCCTCCGGGGCCCAGACAGAAAAACACCAGAAGCGCATGATGGGCGAGGTGGCCAAGCTCACCGCCGGCTCGAAGGGCGCGCTCGACAAGGCGGACTACGAACGCACCGTCAAGACCCTGCTAGGCGGCGGCTCTGATCCTGTCATCACCAAGGAACCGGCAGGAGCCTACACCACGGAAATCACCGACGCGGCGTTGAAATAGTCCGGGATGAAAATATCAAATCGCGCGGTCTTTGCCGCGCGATTTGGCAAGTCACTACCTCTCTTCCGTCATCCTCGGGCTTGTCTCGAGGACTAACCACGTCAATAAAATCAAGCCGTTGCAGATAACAGGGACAAGCCCGAGGATGACGGTGTGGTAGGCGTCCTGGGAATTATTGACGAGTACCGCGTGTTGGTAACCCGCAAAGCAGATTACAACACCCGCTCCTATACAAAAATGTATACCTAGCCCGACGGCTATGCGGATTGATTTGTACGACAACAACAATTACAGTCCCGCCCACAAGACTGCCAGATTTGATCTTGTAAAAAAAGCACAGGGCAAAGGTGCTTGAGATTCGCGTTGAGGGGCGTTTGAATCGGGAGGATCGAAAAGGAAGTATTGTGATCCCTTGTTTCACATTCGCCATCGCATGACCTTTTGAGACACGGCCCCGAGCCTGCAGGACATGTGAGCGGATATTGCGCGAGCCAAGACACATGCAGCATAAAGTCACGTTTAACCGCTTTGTATTCCTTCTTCTTTCCGCAACGGCGCTCCCCCTTTCCGCAGCCGCCGAGGGAGAGGCGCAGGCACCGGTCAAACAGCAGAACCTGCCTTCCATCATCGTTGCGCACGCCGCAAAACGCGATCTCGTGGACCGCATTATCGCGACGGGCACCATCCGCCCGGTCGATGAAATCTATGTCCAGCCGCTGGTCGACGGCCTGTCGATCGATACGCTGAACGTCGATATCGGCGACCGGGTTGAGGCCAATGCGGTTCTCGCCGTGCTTTCTTCCGACAGCCTGATTCTGCAGAAAAGCCAGCTGGAAGCCAACAAGGCGAAGGCGGAAGCTGCCGTCGCCCAGGCCAAGGCGCAGGTTCTGGAAGCCGAGGCGAGCGCGAGCGACGCGAACCGCCAGCGTGACCGCGCCGCAAAGCTCGGCCAGAGCGGCTCCGGCTCCGTCTCGCAGGTGGAGCAGACCCAGGCACAGGCCGAAGTGGCCGCCGCCAAGCTCAACGCCGCCCGTCAGGCCGTTTCCGCCGGCGAGGCCGACATCAAGGTGGTTGATGCACAGATCGCTGATATCGATCTGAAGCTGACGCGCACCGGCGTGAAAACCCCGGTCGCGGGCATCGTTTCGGCCAAGAATGCCAAGGTCGGCGCGATTGCCAGCGGCGCCGGCGACCCGCTTTTCACCGTCATCAAGGACGGCGCGATCGAACTCGTCGCCGATCTGTCCGAGACCGATATCCAGAAGGTGAAGATCGGCCAGAAAGCCTATTTGACGGTTGCCGGCGGAGCTGAGAAAATAGAGGGCAAGGTGCGCCTCGTTTCGCCCACCGTCGATCCGACGACGCGCCTCGGCTCCGTGCATGTGGTGCTGCCGGAAAACAGCCCGGCTCGTTCAGGCATGTATGCCAGCGCGGCGATCATCGTCGAGGAGACAAATGCGCTCGCTTTGCCGCTGTCGGCCGTCACCTCCGGGCGTGAAGGCTCGACCACCCGCAAGGTGGAAGGCGACGTCGTCAAGCAGGTGAAGATCGAGACCGGCATAGAAGACAGTGGTTTCATCGAGATTGTCAGCGGTCTTGCCGCTGGAGACAAAGTTGTCGAGAAGGCTGGAGCATTCGTGCGTGATGGTGACCGGATAAGACCGGTGGAAGCCCAGACGGCTGCGTCCAACTGACTGAGGGAATGAAATGAACTTTTCCGCATGGTCAATCCGTAACCCGATTGCGCCGCTGCTCGGCTTCGCGCTTTTGATGATCCTCGGCATGCAGGCGTTCAACACCCTGCCGATCACCCGTTTTCCGAACATCGACGTTCCCGTCGTTGCTGTCACCGTGACCCAGAGCGGCGCTTCGCCCTCCGAGCTGGAAATGCAGGTGACGAAGGAGATCGAGGACGCCGTCGCCGCCATCAGCGGCGTCGATGAAATCCAGTCCACCGTGGTCGACGGCCAGTCGACGACGACGGTCGTCTTCCGCATCGAAAAGCCGACGGAAGAGGCGGTTCAGGACACCAAGGACGCCATCGACAAGATCCGCAGCGATCTGCCCGCCGATATCGAAGTGCCCGTCGTCAGCAAGATCGACGTCGAGGGACAGGCGATCCAGACCTTTGCCGTCTCCTCGCCGAACATGACGCTGGAAGAACTGTCCTGGTTCGTGGATGACACGATCAAGCGTTCGCTGCAGGGCCAGTCCGGCATCGGCAAGGTCGATCGTTACGGCGGCGCCGACCGCGAGGTGCGCGTGTCGCTGAGCCCCGAAAAGCTCGACGCCTATGGCATCACCGCCACCGAAGTGAACAGCCAGCTGCGCGGCACCAACGTCGATCTCGGCTCCGGCCGCGGCCAGGTGGGCGGCAACGAACAGACCATCCGCACGCTGGGTGACACACGCGATGTGAGCCAGCTTGCCAACACCACGATTGCGCTTTCCAACGGCCGTTTCGTCAAGCTTTCCGAGCTCGGCACGGTCACCGACACCTATCAGGAACAGAAGTCCTTCTCGCGCTTCAACGGCAACCCTGCCGTCACCTTCGCGGTCTTCCGCTCCAAGGGTGCGAGCGAGGTCTCGGTCGCCGAAACCGTGGCGGCAAGCCTCGATCAGGTGCGCAAAAACAACCCAGATGTCTCGATAGAGATGGTCGATGACGCCGTCTATTTCACCTATGGCAACTACAAGGCGGCGCTCGACACGCTGATCGAAGGCGCGATCCTCGCCGTCATCGTCGTCCTGCTGTTCCTGCGCAACTGGCGCGCCACCCTGATTGCCGCCGTCGCCCTGCCACTCTCCGCGATCCCGACCTTCTGGATCATGGATCTGATGGGCTTCTCGCTCAATCTCGTCAGCTTCCTCGCGCTCACGCTCGCCACGGGTATTCTCGTGGACGACGCCATCGTGGAAATCGAGAACATTGCCCGCCATATCAAGATGGGTAAGACGCCCTATCGGGCGGCACTCGAAGCGGCGGATGAAATCGGCCTCGCCGTCATCGCCACCAGCTTCACCATCATCGCCGTCTTCGTGCCCGTCTCGTTCATGCCCGGCATTCCCGGCCAGTACTTCATCCAGTTCGGCCTCACCGTCGCCTTCTCGGTGTTCTTCTCGCTCGCGGTGGCCCGTCTCATCACGCCGTTGATGGCGGCCTATCTGATGCGCGCCGAAGACGCGATGGACGATCACCACGACAATGACAGCCGGTTGATGAAGTCCTATACGCGCATGGTGACCGCCACCACCCGCAAATGGTGGGCGCGGTATCTTACGCTGCTCGGCGCAATTGCCTTCCTCGTCGCCTCCGTCATGCTTCTGGCCCAGGTGCCGGGCAGCTTCCTGCCGCCGGATGACGCCTCTCGCGTCACGCTTTCGGTGGAGCTGCCGCCCAATGCGACGCTTGACGAAACCGACCGGACGACGACGCAGATCTATCATGCGCTGCGTGACATCAACGGCGTCGAAAGCGTCTTCATCCTCGGCGGCGCCTCGCCCAAGGGCGACCTGGAGCTGCGCCGCGCCACCGTCAACGTCATCCTCCAGCACATCGACCATTCGCTGCTCAAGCTGGTGGTCAACAAGGGTCTCGGCTCCATTCCGCTCATCGGCCAGTATCTGCCGAAGGTGGAGGAAAAGGGTCGCACGCGTCCGCAATGGGATGTGGAACGGGATATTTTCGCGCAGGTGCGCGGCATTCCGGATGTCCGCATCATCAAGCTGAATGACCGCGCCGAACGCGAGCTCTCTTTCAACTTCCTTTCAAAGAACGAGAAGGACCTGAGCGACGCCGTCGGCATTCTCGAAAGCCGCCTGCGCGCCTCGCCCATCCTCGCCAGTGTCAGCTCGGAAGGTGCTCTGCCCCGTCCCGAACTGCAGATTCGCCCGCGCAAGGATGAAATCGCCCGCCTCGGCATCACGCCGCAGCAGATTTCGCAGACCGTGCGTGTCGCCACCATCGGCGATATCGACGCGCAGCTGACGAAGATTTCGCTGGATGACCGGCAGATTCCGATCCGTGTACAGGCTTCGCTCGACACCCGTCGCGATCTCGCCACCATCCGCGCGCTGAAGATCAAGACCGCCTCCGGGTCACTCGTGCCGCTCTATAGCGTCGCCGATATCGACTATTCCGAAGGTCCAAGCTCGATCAAGCGCAACGACCGCAACCGCGTCGTCTCCATCGGCTCGGATGTGCCCTTCGGCACGGCGCTCGACACCTCGACGGCCGAATTCAAGCGCATCGTGTCGGAAACCGAACTGCCGGCAAGCGTCCGCCTTGCCGAAAGCGGTGACGCCAAGGTGCAGGGCGAAATGCAGCAGGGCTTCGTCAACGCCATGCTGCTCGGCCTGATGCTGGTGCTGGTCGTGCTCATCCTGCTGTTCAAGGATGTCATCCAGCCCTTCACCATCCTGTTCTCGCTGCCGCTTGCGATCGGCGGCGTGGCGGTCGCGCTCATCATCACGCAAAACGCGCTCTCCATGCCGGTTCTCATCGGCATCCTGATGCTGATGGGCATCGTGACCAAGAACGCCATCCTCTTGGTGGATTTCGCCATCGAAATGCGCCGGCACGGCATGGAACGGGTTCATGCCATGGTGGAGGCCGGCCGCAAGCGCGCCCGCCCGATCATCATGACCTCCATCGCCATGTCGGCGGGCATGCTGCCCTCGGCGCTCGGCGTCGGCGAAGGCGGTTCCTTCCGCGCGCCGATGGCGATTGCGGTGATCGGCGGCATCATCGTCTCGACGGTGCTGTCGCTCATCGTGGTGCCGGCCTTCTTCCTGATCATGGATGACGTATCACGCCTGCTCGCCCACCTCTTCGGCCGCTTCGTCGGCAAGAAGGAAGTGGAGGAGGAGGCCCTCTCCAACGAGAAACTCTCGGAGATCGCCCACGAAAACAGCCTGGCGCTCTCCTCGCTGGAGGCGCGGGTCGCCAGCATGGAAAAGGGCACCGGCGACAAAGCCAGCGATAAGGGCAGCAATATATTGCGACTGCCGCCGCTCGCTGCGGAGTGAAAGTCCTAGCGCCGGGCCTCGTGCCCGGCATTTTTATTTTGGCGTGCTTGTGGCAGAGCGTCGCCGCTTCCTCAAATGACAACGTCAAATCCCGTTTGATCGAAATCAATTCGCTTTTCAGGTGAACTGCTAGTCTCCTTCGCATCGGGAATTGCCGGTCGAGGAAAAATGCGATGAGTTCTTTGCAGATAGGCGTGAGGGAGAAGGAACTTCCCCGGTTTCGTATCGCTTCGGACAGCCCGGCAAAAGGTTTGAGCGGGAGCCGAATGGACGTGAACAAGACCGTGAAGCTGAGCAACAGGGACAGGAACATTCTGCTGCGCGCACCCTTGATCGGGGTCGCGGATGACGCGGCGGCGCTGAAGCTGATGGAGGCGGCGACCATTGCCAATGTCAATGCCCGCCACGTCCTCTTCAAGGAAGGCGAAGCGGCGCAGCATTTTTATTGCGTGCTGTCGGGTTATATCAGGCTGTACCGGCTGGACCGGCACGGGCGCGAGGCGGATGTGCGTGTCAGCGGCCCCGGCGATACCTTCAACGAATGCCTGATTTTCGGCAGCGATACCTATCGCTACAGCGCGCAGGCGGCGGAAAGCTGCACCGTGGCGCGGTTCGAACTTGCGAGAATCCGCAGTCTGATCGATCAGGAGCCGGCCATCGCCAGGGCCGTCATGCGCTGCCTGTCCAACAGCCTGCTGGCGACCATGGACTGCATCGCCAACGACCGCCTGCAGACAGCGCCGCAGCGCGTTGCCCATTACCTCATCAACCAGGGCCCGCGTGACGCCACATCCTTCTCACTGCGGCTGCCGTTCCAGAAAAGCCTGCTTGCCGGCAAGCTCGGCCTTGCGCCGGAAGCTCTGTCGCGCGCCTTCTCGACACTGAAAAAGTCAGGTGTCACGGTGCGCGGCCGCATCGTGCAGGTCAATGACGTCGCAGCGCTGAAACAGATATGAAGACACCGGGAGAGGACGAAGGGCGGGATGCCAGCTGGCAGCCCGCCCTTCTGCATGTCCGAAGACGGAAAATCAGCCCGGCTGCGGCACGAAGCGGAAGCTATCGCCCCGCCGCTCAATGTGGAAAAACCCACCGAGATGGCCGCCGGACACCAGCCAGCCGTGATCGGTGGCTTCAGCCAGCGCCGCGAGACGCGTCGTATAGGCAAGTTCAGAATCTATATCGTAAACGAAAGCGATTTCAGGATCGTCAGCCTGCAATTCACTCACATGCAGCACATCGCCCCACAATAACAGCCGGTTATCTCCGTTGCCGATGAGATAACCGGTATGTCCCGGCGTATGACCGGGCATGGCGATCGCCTCGATATCCTCGGCAACCCTTCCCATGGCGATCGGCCGCAGCATTGCGCCGCAAATATCGAGCAGCCGCGCTGCAAGATCGAAACCGCCCTGCCGGGCGAGCGGCAATGTCTTTCGCGCCTCCGCGCTGGTGAAGAAGGCTAGATCGACCTCGGGCACCCATATCTCCGCATTGGGAAAATAGGGCCGGTCGCCATCGATGAGACCCAGCGCATGGTCGCCGTGAATATGGGTAAGGATGACACGACTGACATCATCAGGCTGAATGCCGGCGGCGATCATCGCAGCGCGGGAATGGCCATAGGCAGCGCCCCAGGCCGTGCCGCAGCCGGCATCGATCAGCCAAAGGCCATCGGGCCCAGAGAGCGCAAAACAATTGACATCCACATCCACCGTTTCGCCCTCAAGCCCGGCAACAACGACAGCCAGCGCCTCCGCGCCCTGCCGGTGGATAAGATGGCCGATAGGCGCCTTGTAGACACCATCAACGAACCGGGACACGGCATAGGGGCCGAAACGCAGCGGTGCATTCATGGCTCAGAGACCACCCTGCTCTTTCAGGAAACCGACGATACGATCCACGCCATCGCCTCGTTTCATATCGGTGAAGACGAAGGGCATGGCATTGCGCATCCGCGTCGCATCGCTGTCCATCACGGTCAGATCGGCCCCAACGTAAGGGGCGAGATCCTTCTTGTTGATGACCAGCAGGTCCGAGCGGGTGATGCCCGGCCCGCCCTTGCGTGGAATTTCCTCGCCCTGACAGACGGAGATCACATAGATGGTGATATCGGCGAGATCAGGCGAAAAGGTCGCGGCAAGATTGTCGCCGCCGGATTCGATGAAGACCACGTCGAGATCGGGAAACCGCGCATTAAGCCCGGCAATCGCCTGTAGATTGATCGTCGCATCTTCCCGGATGGCGGTATGCGGGCAACCGCCCGTCTCGACACCGACGATGCGCTCTGATGGTAGCGCCTGCATGCGCACCAGCGCCTCGGCATCTTCCTTGGTGTAGATATCATTGGTGACGACGGCGACGGAATAATCGGCGCTCATCGCCTTGCAAAGCTTTTCCGTCAGCGCCGTCTTGCCGGAACCCACCGGCCCGCCAATGCCGACACGCAGCGGACCATTACCCGATTTCATCACTCTGTTCCCTTCACTATGCTTTGGTATTGTCTCACCATATCTCCTCCGCTTTTCGCTTCAAGAGATGCAAGAACCATGCCGCTGGTTTCTTCTCCCCGCCGGGGAGAAGGTGGCCCGAAAGGGTCGGATGAGGGGCAGCGCCAGCGATAGACCGAGAGCTTGCCCCCTCATCCCGCTGCCGCGGACTTCTCCCCGGCAGGGAGAAGAAACAAGGGGCACCCACTCGCCACACCAATTATTGTCAGGCCCCCTCAGGAGCGGAAAAGCCGCGTGCCCTGGGTTTCATGACGCATTGCCGCCGTATCGGCGATAACAGTGGCGCTACCGAGATCGTCGAGCGTGGATAACGCGGCCCGTGCCACCACTTCGGCGATCACCGCCTCGCTTGCGGCCAGAATGGCGACTCCATCCTTTTGCCCCGCGACGCCAAGACGGATGCCGGCCGAAACGATCTGCGAAACGCCGGCATGCAGAAAGGCGGCAAGCGTCTCGCGTAATGGCACTCCATGTCCGGCCGCAATAGCACCTATGGCGACAGGATAGGGAGCCTCCTTCGGCAATAGCTCCAGAACCGCATGCGGCCATGCGCCGGCGGCGGAAACGAAGGCGTCCCCCAGAAGCACGGTCTCGCGATAACGTTCCGCCGAACCGGCCAGCGCGCGGCCCAGATCAGCCGTTTCGCTGAGCGCAACGGCATCCTGCGAGCTTCGCCAGGCATGTGCCAGAAACACCGCATCGTTCCACAGGGTGCCGTGGCGCAGAAGCGTTTCCACCCAGCCATGAAGTGCCGCGGCATCGCGCACGCGCCCGTCCTCCACCGCCTTTTCCAGCCCGCCGGAATAGGAAAAACCGCCGACCGGAAAGGCCGGCGACATCCAGGCCATCAGCCGCAACAGCGCGGCAACGCCGCGATCTTCGCTCATTCCTCAGCCGTGGTCATGATGGTGGTGGCCATGCCCGTGATCATGGCCATGAGAATGGCCGCCATGGGCATGATAGGCGCCGCGTGCCGGCTGGAAAGGTTCTTCCACATCCCGCACGGTGGCGCCGAGGCCCTCCAGCATGGCGCGAATGACGTGGTCGCGCAGGATGAGAATGCGCTCTTCCTCGATCTGCGCCGAAAGATGCCGGTTGCCCAGATGCCAGGCGAGCTCGATCAGGTGAAGCCGATCCTTGGTCTTGATTTCGAACAGCTTTTCATCCGCCGCGCGAACCTCGATCAGATCGCCGTTTTCCACCACCAGCAGATCGCCATGGGCAAAAAGCACGGCTTCCTTCAGGTCCAGCATCACCATTTCATCGTTCTGGAGATGCAGTAGCTTGCGGCGCAGATGCCGCTGGTCATGTGCCAGCGTGACATAACCGGAAGGCTCGTCGCCGGGGGTTCCGGCCGGGTGATAGGAAGTGACGCGCAGCATGGGATGATCCGTTTCAGAAACAGTCTTGGGAGGCTGATTTTTGACGGATAGGCGGAGGGATTTCAAGGCGAATGCGTATTCTCGCTGCATATAAAAATCCGGCAGAGTACCGGAAAGGGTGCGTACTATTAGAGACGCTCCCTCTAATGCGACGTCATCCTCGGGCTTGTCCCACTGCTGTCCGGTTTAAATTTCCATTCCGAGAAGTGTCATCTGTCTTGGATCGGCGGTTTTAGCTGGTGGCGGCCTTGTGAGGCTGTCGGTTCTTCGGCGATGCATAAGATTGGCGCGCACCAGGCGTGCGAATGCCAGTGGGCTTTGGACGAGTTTCTGGTCTGCCTGCGCCATGCGCAACAATAGATAGGCGATGAGCGCCACGGCGATCTGGATGCGCACGGCGTTCTCGCTGTTGCCAAGGAAATGCCGGATCCTCAGCGTCTGCTTGACCCAGCGAAAGAACAGTTCGATCGCCCAGCGCCGTTTGTAGAGATCGGCGATCTCCTGTGCGGGCGCGTCGAGATCGTTGGTCAGCAGTCGCAGCACCTTGCCCGTCTGCGTCCTGACTGTGATCTCCCGCACGGGGTCGCCAAACCGATTGCGGCGGCTTGCCGCCATGCGGGCGGGCAGAAGCCCGATGCGATCGAAGAGGACGATGCCATCGCCGCTGACAGCTTGCTGGCTTGTTACGGTCAGCTTCGTATGGGACTTGAACCGCGTGACGATGCGGCAGCCGGCCTTGTCGAGCGCCGCCCACCAGCCGAAATCATAATAGCCAAGATCGAACACATAGGTCGCACCCGCCGCGATCGGCATGGCCTTGGCGGCTGTGATGTCGTTGACATTGGCGGGCGTGACCGCCGCATAGATCGGTCGCTCGGCATCGGCGTCGTAGACGACATGAACCTTGGCGCCGCAGGCCTGATGGGAAAACCGTGCCCAGTCGCACCCGGCCCCGCTCAGCCGAACGCCGGTCGCGTCGATGAGATAGGTGGCCTCCGACACCGACCGGCGCAACCCGCGGCCCGCGCGGGCGACCATCTCGCGAAACAGACCGGCAAAGACCTCGCTTGAGCGCCGTGCATTGGCATCGCACAGCGTCGAGCGCGACACCGGCCTTCCACCGACGTGATAAAGCCGCGCGGCATGGCTTTCGAGGCCGCCGACGATCTCGCGCAGACTGACGGCTCCGGACAACTGGCCGTAAAGCAGGGCGATGAACTGGCTCTTCGTTGACAGCCGGCGCACATGCTTGTCGGCGCCATGCTCATCCACAAGCCTGTCGAACCTGCTCCAAGCCACCCGCTTCAACAGATCGTGGAATACGCTATTGTAGTGCCGCACGGTGTTTTTCCTGTTCGTGTCCGAGATCGTCGCCAAACGTTCGAATACGAGTAGAATCAACACCGTGCGCCATGTCTACAAATTTAAACCGGACAGCAGTGGGCTTGTCCCGAGGATCCAACCACATATCGTAAAATCAATCCGTTGCAGATGCTCGGGACAGGCCCGAGCATGACGGAGGAGAGGTTTTCGCCCTCAGCGGCCAAGGCGACCCGGCATTGTTGCCGGGCCTTCAGAAAATCAGGAAACCAAAATCAGGCCGCTGCGCGTGCCTTGAGGTTTTCGAGAATGTTCTGCGGCGAAGAGACGCCATAAGGGTCGGATTCGCAATTGTCGGAATAACCCTCTTCCTCGAACCACTGCTCCACCAGTCCGTCATTGATGACGGCGGCATAACGCCAGGAGCGCATGCCGAAACCGAGATTGTCCTTGGCGACCAGCATGCCCATTTTGCGGGTGAACTCACCCGAACCATCGGGGATGACCTTGACGTTTTCCAGGTTCTGACCCTTGGCCCAGGCATTCATCACGAAGGCATCGTTGACCGACAGGCAATAGATCTCGTCGACGCCGAGCGCGCGGAATTCGCCCGCCAGCTTTTCGAAATCGGGAAGCTGGTAGGTCGAGCAGGTGGGCGTGAAAGCGCCGGGCAGTGAAAACAGCACGACCTTTTTGCCCTTGAAATAATCGTCGGAGGTCATGTCCTGCCAACGGAACGGGTTCGGGCCGCCAACGGCCTCGTCACGAACGCGCGTGCGGAAGGTTACGGCGGGCACTTTTTTGCCGAGCATGTCTGTCTCCTGTTCTGGCGTTTTACGCGGATCGCTTGGGATCGCTCCGCGCGGAATTCTTTTGCCGCTTCCATAGCGCAAGATGCATTGCGGTGCAGCATAAAAATCGGATTATCGGCCGTCAAATGCACGAAATGCCGCACCGGTGAGAGATCAATTGTGCAGGTCTACCGACCAGCGCAACAGCGGCGGCAATGGCGTCCACCAGCCGGTGCGAATACCGGCCTCGCGCAACATGGCGGCCGACCAGGTGTTGCAGCCGGCCAGCGCGTTGAACCCGCCATTCGCCTCGAAAAAAGCGTCCGTCAGACCATAAGCGACGCCGGGGACGAGCTGGGCCTTGCCGTCATTTCTGGCAAAACTCGCCCGGATGCCCGCGACAAGGCGCTGATACTCCGCTTCGGAAATACGAAGGCGTTTCACCCCGGCCAGATCGGCGGGAAAATCCCCGGTCACATCCACATGCATGACCGAACGGTCCAGCGTAAACGAGCGCAGCACCGGCATCGGTTTCAGATCGCCCCAGGTGGGCGTCTGAATATAAAACGACCGGCCGCCCCAGCCGAAGACCAGATAGGCCGCAGCCGGATGATTGACCGCAATGCCGCCCTCCTGCAATTCGGCGAACACCCGCCGCAGATCGTCATCAACCGGCAGGGCGATGTCGGTATGGATCGGGTTGGACAAAAGCAGGATTTCGCGATCTTTCGCACCGTTTGCATCATCGGCGAAAAAGGGGCGCGGCACGACGGTGCCGAGCACAAGAAGCGCGATGAGCAGCAGCACAGTGCCGCCGGTCCACCTTATGATGCTTCTCAAGACGGGAACGCCGTCAGAACAGGAAATAACGCTGCGCCATCGGCAGCACGGTGGCCGGTTCGCAGGTCAGAAGCTCGCCATCCGCCCGCACCTCGTAAGTCTCGGGATCGACCTCGATATGCGGGGTGAGTGAATTGTGGATCATCGAGGCCTTGGAAATACCGCCGCGCACATTCTTCACCGGCAGCAACTTCTTGGCAACGCCGAGGCGCTGGGCAAGGCCGGCATCCAGCGACGCCTGCGAAACGAAAGTGACCGAGGAGTTGGTGCGCAGCTTGCCATAGGCCGCAAACATCGGCCGATAATGCATCGGCTGCGGTGTGGGAATGGAGGCATTCGGATCGCCCATCGGGGCGGCCGCAATCGAGCCGCCAAGCAGCACCATTTCAGGCTTCACACCGAAAAAGGCCGGGTTCCACAGCACCAGATCGGCGCGCTTGCCAACTTCAACCGAGCCGATCTCATAGCTGACACCCTGGGCGATGGCGGGGTTGATGGTGTATTTGGCGATGTAACGGCGCACACGGAAATTGTCGTTCTCGCCCGTTTCTTCCTTCAGGCGACCACGCTGGCGTTTCATCTTGTCGGCGGTCTGCCAGGTCCGGATCGCCACTTCGCCGACACGACCCATGGCCTGGCTGTCCGACGAGATGATCGAAAACGCGCCGATATCGTGGAGAATATCTTCTGCCGCGATGGTTTCCTTGCGGATGCGGCTTTCGGCAAAGGCGATATCTTCAGGAATGGACGGCGACAGGTGGTGGCACACCATCAGCATGTCGAGATGTTCGGCCAGCGTATTGACGGTATAGGGCCGCGTCGGGTTGGTGGAAGACGGAATGACGTTGGGGTTGCCGCAGACCTTGATGATGTCAGGCGCGTGCCCGCCGCCTGCACCTTCGGTGTGGAAAGCATGGATGGTGCGGCCCCTGATGGCGGCGACGGTGTCTTCCACGAAGCCGCTTTCGTTCAGCGTATCTGTGTGGATCATCACCTGCACGTCATATTCGTCAGCCACCGTCAGGCAATTGTCGATGGCGGCGGGTGTCGTGCCCCAGTCCTCATGCAGTTTCAGCGACGAAGCGCCGGCAAGGATCATCTCTTCCAGCGGTGCCGGCAGCGAGGCATTGCCCTTGCCGGCCAGCGCCAGGTTCATCGGGAAGGCATCGAAGCTCTCGATCATCCGCTCGATGTGCCACGCGCCGGTGCAGGTGGTGGCGAGCGTGCCATGTGCGGGGCCGGAACCGCCGCCCAGCATGCAGGTCACACCGCTCATCAGCGCTTCCTCGATCTGCTGCGGGCAGATGAAGTGAATATGCGCGTCCATGCCGCCGGCCGTCAGGATCTTGCCTTCACCCGCAATCGCCTCGGTCGAGGGACCGACGATGATCGTGACGCCCGGCTGGGTATCGGGATTGCCGGCCTTGCCGATGGCGTGGATGCGGCCATTCTTCAGGCCCACATCCGCCTTGTAGATGCCTGTGTGGTCGACGATCACGGCATTGGTGATGACGGTATCGACAGCCCCTTCGGCGCGCGTCGCCTGGCTCTGACCCATGCCGTCGCGAATGACCTTGCCGCCGCCGAATTTCACTTCCTCGCCATAGGTCGTGTGGTCCTTCTCGATCTCGATGAAGAGTTCGGTATCGGCCAGTCGCACCTTGTCACCAACGGTCGGACCGAACATACCGGCATAGGCGGCGCGGGAAATCTTGTAGGGCATGGTTCAGGCTCCTTGAAAACACGGCAACGGGCACAGAAACAAAGTCAGGCAACTTCATCCGTTTCAGTGACATCGCTTTTTATCGGTAAATCCACCACGCACCCGGGCAAAGCTCTGATGAGCGCGCGTGTCATGCTGGCAAAGTCGTTGGCGAGAAAAAGACGTTCGCTGGCGTTCACCAGAAAATCGTCAGGAAGAGTCTTAAACAATCGGAGCTGAGCCGAGACGCTTCCATGAGCGGTATCGTGAACGTCTTCATATTTGTAACTATAGCCTGCCGCCTCTGCCGCTGCCACGACGTAATTCAACCTTTGCCGTATATCGGCTTCACCAGCCAGGTCGGCATCCAGAAAATACGATACAACGAAGCGCTTTACATTCACTTGAACATATATTTTCTGCTCCACGCCGTAAGCGAGCACGCGGTACTGACAATAATGATTGCCGTGGTCGTAATTCGCCATTATCCGCGTCTTGGTCACAAGTGGATTCGGCCGATAGGCTCGAGTGAGCTCTGTGAAGAGGCTGTCCTTGTAGTCAACGATGCGCAAGGCATCCGGGATTTCCCGGATAAGAAAATCCTCGGTTCTTTTTTTCAAAAAGGACACGTTTACGTTAAATCGCGTATAAAAAACGATTGCGATAACGCCCAGTCCGGCGGCACAAGTCTGCGCAAGCGTCAACCCAGTGGTAACCACCCCCGCATCGGCTTTTTCATTCAAAAGAACTAAAACGACCGCTATCGAGAGCAGGAAAAAAAATATCGCGAGCGCCGTTATGACGATCTTCGCACGGCGCGGAATATATAAAATATGTTCGTTGGTCATGGGCTCAGGCTGTACTCAAAACTGGTCGGTTAACGCTTTTAGTTCTTCCGCGCGCTTGCTGCTCATATCGGCGAGGCAGGACGCGATCAGCATCGGCTCCATCGAGCCACCACGCGCCTGAAAACCTGATAGCGCGCAATTGGCGTCGCGAAATGCCACCCATGCGCGCTGGGCGGTCACCAGAGCGTCGGTCGCGCCCTTGCTGCTTGCGTCGGCCGTTTTGTCACGGTCGGCAAGCTGCTTGCGAAGCTTCTGATACGCGGCGTTTAAATCCTTGTCGGCCTTTTCATGGTCCTGGCCGGCGCAGATTGTCATATCCGCCTGCGTCTGCGGCGCCTTGCAGTCGGGCGCGTCGTCGGCAAGTGCAGGGCCTGCCGCGCCGCCCGTCAGCAACAGCAATGCTGCGGCTGCGAGGCGGAAATTTTGCGGGTTCATCGCCATCGCTCAGGCCGCCGCGCCGTCGAAAGCCTGCGACGTCAGCGCCCTTGGATCGACGCCGTCGAGACAATTGGCATTGACCGCCACCATCGGCGTACCGTCAGGCCCATCGGCATAGGCAAAGCTTTCAATGCCGCAGGTGGAGCAGAAGAAATGATGGATCTTGTGCCTGTTGAAGAGATATTCGCTCAGCGTGTCCTCGCCGGAAAGCAGGGTGAATTTCTCCCGCGGCGCAAAGGCGAGCGTGGAGCCCAGACGCTTGCAGCGCGAACAATTGCAGATGACGGTATGGTCAAGATCGGCATCGACCTCGAAGCTGACGCTGCCGCACTGGCAGCTTCCATGATAATGCGCCGTCGCCATTTCATAACCTCCCCATGACCTGTTGACGGAAACCATAAACCTCACGCTTGCCGGACAGCGGCACCAGCGTCACTTCCCGCTTCTGGCCGGGCTCGAAACGCACCGCCGTGCCTGCGGGAATATCGAGACGCATGCCGCGCGTCCTGTCGCGGTCGAACAGGAGACCGGCATTAGTCTCGAAGAAGTGATAATGGCTGCCCACCTGCACCGGCCGGTCGCCCGAATTGGCCACTTCGATCGTCACCGTCGGCTGGCCGGCATTAAGTTCGATGGTGCCTTCTGCGGCAATGATTTCGCCTGGCTTCATGAGTGTTTCCCCTTGTTTTCAGGCGGCAGTGGCGGATGCGCAGCCTTCGGCCTTCAGCACTCGCTTCGTTGATGCCGGGTTGTTGACGAGTTTCGCCGCCGTGCGGACGGGCCTGCGCACCAGTTCGCCGCCGCAATTCGGGCAGGCGCCTTTGAGCACGCCGGTCACGCAATCAACGCAGAAAGTGCATTCGAACGAGCAGATCATCGCATCCCTGTTGTCAGGCGCAAGATCGCGGTCGCAACATTCGCAATTGGGCCGAAGCTCCAGCGCCATGTCTAGCCCCCTCAGCGTATCGGTTCGTGAACGGTCACCAGCTTGGTGCCATCAGGGAAGGTCGCTTCCACCTGCACGTCGTGGATCATCTCGGCAATGCCATCCATCACCTGATCACGGGAAATCACATGCGCACCGGCCTCCATCAGATCGGAAACGGCGCGGCCGTCACGGGCCCCCTCGACCACGAAATCGGTAATCAGCGCAATCGCTTCGGGATAGTTCAGCTTCACGCCGCGCTCCAGCCGGCGGCGCGCCACCATGGCGGCCATGGAAATCAAAAGCTTGTCTTTTTCTCTTGGGCTAAGGTTCATCGTCGTCCCGCAGCTTGGCATCTGCCCCGCAAACAGGCTTGCGGGAGATCAGATCCGACATTTGACAGCCCCCGAAGGATGCCTGTCACGAGGCGACCTTGGGGGTTTATAGATTCCAGACTTTCGGCACTGGCGCGCCGTTTCGCAAGAGCGAAATGATCGGAAAAAGCAATTTTCTGAGGGAGAAACCGTCCGCTGCGGAGACGCGCACGACAAGCTTGCCCTGCCATTCGCTGGCGCCGCCGCTTTCCCCGGCAATAGCCCGGATTTTAGGCAGAAGCGCCTCGGCCAGAGGCCCGATATAAAGCAGCGTCGCAAAGGCGACCTGACCGGCCAGAACCGCCGGTTTGGCGGTCAGCTGCGCCACTTCGCCCGCAAGCAGAAGTTCTTCGGCATGTACCAGCTTGCCACCGTGGCGAATACGCCAGCGGTCACGGAAAAGCCCATGCGTCATCGTCTCGCCCATGGCCTGGCGGCCAAGCAGAACGGCTTCGACGGCGATGAATTCAGAGGATTGGTCGAGATCGGCTTCGAGCCTTCGGGTGAGCGATGCCCGGTCGAAGAGGATGGTTTCCTGCGGCAGCCAGTGCAGTTTCGCGCCCGGCCCGGCAGACACGCGGGCCATGACCGTGGCTGTGCCTGATGATGCCTTGTAGACCTTCTCGCAAGCCTGCGTGGTCACGACAAGCGAGGTGCCGGCACCGGCCACTGCCTGCCATTCGATCTCATCTCCGCCGGTCAACCCGCCGGAGGAATTGATGAGGATGGCTTCAGCCTCATTGGAAAAGGTGTCCGGCAGGCGGATTTTGGCACAGCCTTCCTGGAACAGCTCGTCCAGCCGACTGCGCCCTTCGACGGCCTTGGTTACAATGCGTCCTCTGCCACGGGCGCGCTGCTGCCGGACAGGTTGAGCGTCTTCGCGACCGGAAGCGCCGATGGCTTGCTGTTCTGGCTGCACGCGGTCTCCGAAGCGGTTGCGGAAGCGGATACGGCCTTGGCGCCGCAATCCTTCTTGACGACGGCGTCCACCACCAGCTGCCCTTCCGTGTTGCGGAAGAAATCCCACATTCTTTCGGCCGCATCAACCGTGCGCATCACTTCGCCTGTGGGCATCTTGCGCTCCACGGCGGGTTCGGCCTTCGGCGTCTGCTCGCCGCCCGGCTTGCGGGTGACGACGGCGCTCGCGGCCAGCACTTCGGCCTTCATGGTGGCGCGCGGCCAGGCATGGTCCCAGTTCTCGATGACATAGGACTGAATGCGCGCGCCAGCCTTGCAGACGTCATAGGAATTGACGGTAAAGCTCTCACCCGGCCTGGTTTTTGCGCCGCCCTTGCAGCCGTCCATCTCAGCCCAGCGCTTCAGCGCCGTTTCGCCGCTATATTGCCAATAGGACTTGCCGCCGCCCTGATAGGGGTTGGCGGGGTCTTTCAAGCCCGCAAAGGCGATGATCGACATCGGCCGCGCTGGCTGGCAGCTTGCCGCATCGGGGCCCCACTTGCCTTCGGTCTCCAGCGGATAACCGGCGCGGAGCGAAGCGACGAAACCGGCAGCGTTAAAATCCGGGTTGCCGCTGCAGATGAATTGCGACAGCATGCGCCCGCCGCCGGAATAACCGGAACCGTAAAAACGCTCCTCATCCACGCAGAACTTGCCCTTCACCATGGTGATGGCATCGTGAATGAAACCGACCTCATCCAGCCCGCCCGGACGTTTGGTGACACCGGGAACGTTCCAGGCATGGGTGCCGGGCAATTCGCCGCTGAGGCTACCCGCCAGCGCCACGACCACAAGGCCGTCACGCTCGGCCAGCTTGTCCCAGCCGCTGCGGTTCAGCTGGCCATGCGGGTTGCTGTTGGAGCCATGGAAATCGAATACGACCGGCAGCGGCTTTTTTCCATCATAGGCCGAGGGAACAAAATAGACGCCGTCGCGTTTTTCTCCGTTGGAGAGAATGGAAAAATCATGCCTGCCCGGCTCCATGCCAGGTCCGGGAAGCTGACCGCAGGTCGATGCCGACGCTGCGACACCGGTGCTCGCGCACATCGCAAGACCCAGAACCAGGGTGCGGGCGGAGCGAAACAGCCGGGTGGCCCGGCCAAGGGCAAAGTCTGGATGCATTGACACGCCTTTATTGGCACATATCTCCAACGATACGTCGGATGTGCATGGAATGTAAGGGATCAACTGTCGCGGCGTGCGAATAGACTTTTCCTGTGTCTCGCATGCAGCATTTGCGCTGCCAATAGCACAGGCCTTTATTCAATGAAATGCTAAAATTGCGCATGAAAGCCATGCTCAGGTGCATAGGCTTTCAAAATATTAATCGGCCGTTTACACGCCGTGATCGGCGCGGGGCGGTTTTAGTCTCCAATTATACTGTCAGATGACGCCGCGCCTCGGGCGTATCCAGCGTCTCGGCCAGCCCTTCATGTACGATTTCACCGCGATCCATGATGTAGACGTAATCGGCAAGCTCACGGCAGAAATCCAGATATTGCTCAACCAGTAGGATCGCCATGCCGGTGGAATCGCGCAGATATTTGATCGCCCGGCCGATATCCTTGATGATCGACGGCTGGATGCCCTCGGTCGGTTCGTCGAGGACGAGGATTTTCGGCCGCGTCACCAGCGCCCGGCCGATGGCAAGCTGCTGCTGCTGCCCGCCGGAGAGATCGCCGCCGCGCCGCGACAGCATGGTTTGCAGCACGGGAAACAGGCTGAAAATATCATCAGGAATGAACCGCTCCTTGCGCGGCAACGGCGCATAACCGCTCTCCAGATTCTCCTGCACGCTGAGCAGTGGAAAGATTTCCCGCCCCTGCGGCACATAACCGACGCCGCGCTTGGCCCGATGGTAGGGTGCCAGCCCATCGAGCGGAACACCAGCGAAACTGATCGTTCCGGCGCTGATGGCCTGCTGGCCGGTGACGGCGCGTAAGAGCGAGCTTTTGCCGACGCCGTTGCGGCCGAGGACGCAGGTGATCTTGCCCATCTCCGCCGTGAGCGACACGCCGCGGAGCGCTTGGGCCGCACCGTAATGGAGGTTGATGTTTTCGACATTTAGCATGGTGAAGCTCCATTGGCGCATTGGTGGGAGGCGCTACCCCCTCTGCCCGGCAGGGCAGAGGGGGTACGGCAGATGCAAACACCACCATCACCGTCCCAGATAATTCTCGATCACCTTCGGATCGCTCGACACGAAATCAATAGACCCTTCCGCCAGCACCGAACCTTCGGCAAGGCACGTCACCTTCACGCCCAGTTCGCGGATGAAGCCCATATCGTGCTCCACAACCACCACCGAGCGGGTCCTGGCGATTTCCTTCAGCAACACGGCTGTTTCCGCCGTTTCCGCATCCGTCATGCCCGCCACAGGCTCATCCACCAACAGCAGCTTCGGCTCCTGCGCCAGCAGCATGCCGATCTCAAGCCACTGTTTCTGGCCGTGCGAAAGGTTGGCGGCGAGATCGCCGCGGCGGTGGCTAAGGCGTACGGTCACAAGGATTTCCTCAATGCGCGCCTTGTCCTCCTCCGTCAGCCGGTAGAAGAGCGTGGCGAAAACGCCGCGCTTGCGGTTGAGCGCCAGTTCCAGATTGTCCCAGACGGTATGGCTCTCAAACACCGTCGGCTTCTGGAATTTCCGACCGATGCCGAGCTGGGCGATATCCGCCTCGTCCTTTTTGGTGAGGTCGACGCTGTCCTCAAACAGCACCGTGCCCGTATCCGGCCGGGTCTTGCCGGTGATGATATCCATCATCGTCGTCTTGCCGGCGCCATTCGGGCCGATGATGGCACGAAGCTCACCCGGTTCCACCACGAAGGAGAGGGAATTCAGCGCCTTGAAACCATCGAAGGACACCGAGACGCCATCGAGATAAAGCAGGCTTTTCGTTCTGTTTTCGGAAACGGTGTTCATGGCCTCACTCCGCTGCCTGTTGCGCCGATGTCGCGGCACTGTCATTGCCCGGCTGTTGAATGGTCCCTGCCGCGTTACGCTTCTCGCGCCGCCCGGCAAGATAATGCTGCACCGTGCCGACGATGCCCTTCGGGAAGAACAGCGTCACTGCGATGAAGAGGCCACCCAGCGCAAACAGCCAGAATTCGGGAAAAGCCCCGGTGAAATAGCTCTTGCCGCCATTGACCAGAACAGCGCCGATGATCGGCCCGATCAGCGTGCCGCGCCCGCCGACAGCCGTCCACACCACGACTTCGATGGAGTTGGCGGGGGAGAATTCGCCGGGATTGATGATGCCCACCTGCGGCACGAACAACGCCCCCGCAATGCCCGCCATCATGGCCGACACGACGAAGGTAAAGAGCTTGATGTTTTCTACCCGAAAACCGAGGAAACGGACCCGGCTTTCGGCATCGCGCACGCCCACCAGCACCTTGCCGAATTTGGAATTGACGATGCCGGATGCAATCAGCAGCGAGATCGCCAGCATTACCGCCGTCATCGCAAACAGCACGGCACGCGTGCCATCGGCCTGCACGGAATACCCGAGAATATCCTTGAAATCAGTCAGCCCATTATTGCCGCCGAAGCCCATATCGTTGCGGAAGAAGGCGAGCAGCAGGGCATAGGTCATGGCCTGGGTGATGATGGAGAGATAAACGCCGTTGACGCGCGAGCGGAAGGCGAACCAGCCGAACACGAAGGCCAGCAGCCCCGGCACGACAAGCACCATCAGCGCCGCAAACCAGAACATGTCGAAGCCGTGCCAGAACCACGGCAGTTCCTTCCAGTTGAGGAACACCATGAAGTCAGGCAGCACCGGATGGCCATAAACCCCGCGCGTGCCGATCTGCCGCATCAGATACATGCCCATGGCATAACCGCCGAGCGCGAAGAAGGCGGCGTGGCCGAGCGAGAGAATGCCGCAATATCCCCAAACGAGATCAAGCGCCAGCGCAAGAAGCGCATAGGCCAGATATTTGCCGAGCATCGACATGATGTAGGTCGGGATGCGGAAGGCGCTGTCTTCAGGCAACAGCAGGTTGGAGGCGGGCACCAGCACGGCGATGGCCAGGATGATGCCGATGGCGATGGAAATGCGGCGATCGAGCGCGCGCAGGAGGAAGCCGGTAATCATGCTTCGATCGCCCTTCCCTTGAGTGCGAAGAGACCGCGCGGCCGCTTCTGGATGAACAGGATGATGAGGACGAGCACGAGGATCTTGCCGAGCACGGCCCCCACCGTCGGCTCCAGGAACTTGTTGAGCACGCCGAGCGACAGCGCCCCGACCAAAGTTCCCCAGAGATTGCCGACGCCGCCGAACACCACCACCATGAAACTGTCGATGATGTAGCTCTGGCCGAGATTGGGCGAGACATTATCGATCTGCGACAGCGCCACGCCGGCAAGACCGGCGACGCCGGAGCCGAGCGCAAAGGTGAAGGCGTCCACCCAGGGGGTGCGGATACCCATGGAAGACGCCATGCGGCGGTTCTGGGTTACGGCGCGCATCTGCAGGCCGAAAGCGGAGCGCTTTAGGAGAACCAGCAAGGCGAAGAACACCGAGAGCGAAAAGCAGACGATCCAGACCCGGTTCCAGGTGAAATTGAGATAACCGACGCTGAAGGAGCCGGACATCCAGCCGGGACTGCCGACTTCCCGGTTGGTCGGGCCGAAGATGGAACGTACACCCTGCTGCAGGATCAGCGAGATGCCCCAGGTAGCAAGCAATGTCTCAAGCGGCCGTCCATAGAGGTAGCGGATGACGCCGCGTTCCATCACGAGACCCACGAAGGCCGTGACCAGAAAGGCGACGGGCAAGGCGATGGCGAGCGACCAGTCGAACAAACCGGGGAAATGGGTGCGGATCAGCTCCTGCACCATGAAGGTGGAGTAAGCGCCGATCATCACCATCTCGCCATGCGCCATGTTGATGATGCCCATCACGCCGAAGGTAATGGCAAGGCCGATGGCGGCCAGTAGCAGAACCGAGCCGAGCGACAGGCCGTACCAGACATTCTGCGCATAATCCCAAAAGGCCAGTGCGCTCTCGATGCTGGAAATCGCCTCGTCCACATCAGGCTTCAGGCTCGGGTCAACCGATGGCGTCGCCGCCATCAAAATGCTGATCGCATCGCGCCCGCCGAGTTTCTTGATGGTGGCGATCGCTTCTTTCTTCACCTCGAGAGGGCGGTCGGAGGAGAGCAGCGAGACAGCCCGCGCCTCCTCCATCCGGGTCCGCACCTCATTATCGGTTTCCTTTGATATGGCCGTTTCCAGCAATTCGAGATTTTCCGCGCTCGGTGCTTTGAGAACCGCATCGGCAGCAGAAAGCCGCACCGAGCGTTCCGGGCTGAGCAGGGTCAAGCCACCCATCGCGGCGCGAATGACCCGGCGCAGATTGTTGTTGACCCTGATCTTGGTAACAGCCGCCTTTGGCGCTTCGCCGGCGCTTTCGCCGGTCAGCGGATCGATGAGCGTGAAATCGGAACCCGACGGCTTCGTCATGAACACCAGATTGTCGGCCTTGCGCACGTAAAGATCGCCCGATGCGAAAGCCTCGAGCGCCGGTACGACACGCGCATCGCCCGTTGCGGCGATCTGCCCGATCAGAACTTCGGCCCGCTTGAAGTCAGCCGTACCGAGCTGGTCGATCAGCGCCTTTGGATCGCTCTGCGCGACGGCGTAGGCTGCGATCCCCATGGTGAGCCAGAGGAAGATGGCTCCGAGAAAAGATCGGATCGTCATGTCGGGGTCCTTAGGGCGTTTTTACGACGGGGCGTCGGTGCAAGTGGCTTACCCCCCTCTGCCCTGCCGGGCATCTCCCCCATAAGGAGGGAGATCGGCAAGATGCACCGCATCGCTCTATCTCGACCGAAGAGAAATGCGAGGCCTCGCCACGAGTCGATCTCCCACCTGTGGGGGAGATGCCCGGCAGGGCAGAGGGGGGCATGCTTGTTCAGTTTCCAATGAGAGAAACCCAAATAGGTCCGCCCCTCCTGCGAGGGGCGGCGCTAAGCCAATCAGCTACCCTTGCCGCCGCACTTGCCGCTGGCCACATTGAAGTTCCCGCACGACATCGGCTTGCGCCAATCCGAAATCAGATCCTTCGAATCCGGCAGATAATCCGACCACTCATCACCCACCACCTGCGGCGTCTGCTGCACGATTTCGAACTGCCCATCGGCCTGGATTTCGCCGATCAGCACCGGCTTGGTGATGTGGTGGTTGGGCATGACGGTGGAGTAACCGCCCGAAAGGTTCGGCACGGAAACACCGATGATCGAGTCCAGAACCTTGTCCGTATCGGTCGTTCCGGCGGATTCAACGGCCTTCACCCAGGCATTGAAGCCGATATAGGCGGCTTCCATCGGGTCGTTGGTCACGCGCTTGTCGTTTTTCGTAAAGGCATGCCAGGTCTTGATGAACTCGGCATTGACCGGAGCGTCTACGGACTGGAAGTAGTTCCAGGCAGCAAGGTGGCCGACCAGCGGTGCAGTATCGAGACCGGCGAGTTCCTCTTCGCCCACCGAGAAGGCGACGACCGGAATATCCTCGGCCTTGACGCCCTGGTTGGCCAGTTCCTTGTAGAACGGCACGTTGGCGTCACCATTGATCGTGGAAACCACGGCGGTCTTCTTGCCGGCCGAGCCGAATTTCTTGATGTCGGAGACGATCGTCTGCCAGTCGGAATGACCGAACGGCGTGTAGTTGATCATGATGTCCTCTTCCTTGACGCCCTTCGACATCAGGTAGGCCTTCAGGATCTTGTTGGTGGTCTGCGGATAGACATAGTCCGTGCCGGCCAGAACCCAGCGCTCGACGCCTTCGGTATTGGCGAGATAATCGACGGCCGGAATAGCCTGCTGGTTCGGTGCCGCACCCGTGTAGAAGATGTTGCGCGAGGATTCCTCACCCTCGTACTGAACGGGATAGAACAGGATCGAGTTCAGCTCTTCGAAAACAGGCAGAACGGATTTACGCGAGGAGGACGTCCAGCAGCCGAAAACGGCGGCGACCTTGTCCTGCGAAATCAGCTGGCGGGCCTTTTCAGCGAAAAGCGGCCAGTCGGAGGCCGGATCGACGACAACGGCTTCGAGTTTCTTGCCGAGAACGCCGCCCTTCTTGTTCTGCTCGTCGATGAGCATCAGCATGGCGTCCTTCAGCGTCGTTTCTGAAATCGCCATGGTGCCGGAAAGCGAATGCAGCACGCCAACCTTGATGGTGTCGTCTGCGGCAAAAGCGCCATGGAAGGCGGTGGTGGACAGGATCGCGCCAAGCAGCGCGGCACTAAGCGTCTTGCGGAACATCATCGGAAGAACCCCTCTCCTTGTTGGCCTCTCGTGGAGGCTCAGCGGCATCTGCGGCCGCTGCTGGGAGGGACTATCGATCTCGCGGAGGCGAAACCGTATACGTCAATTGACGTAGGCGGGGTGGCGAAAGCTGCATTGGGGGGTGTGGGGGATACGCGAGGGCAAAGGTGGAGCGGAACGTCCCCACTTGTTTCTCCTCCCCCGCAGGGAGAAGAAACCTACGGCACCGGCTCAGATCAGGAATGCGGCTTGCCGTCCCGCTCTTCGTCGCGGATCGCGTCATCATGATACCAGGAGCCGAAATCCACATGCGGCTCCCGTGCCTCACGCTCAAGCTCGCTTAGCCCGCCGTTGCGGAACTTGGAAACGCCCGCCCGCCCGCCAACCGGGAATTGGTAGATCGTTGCCGTCTCGCGATGAAAGCCAGTTGCCATGTCGACCATCTCACTTTGTTTGCATCGAAACATTAGATCTGGAGCAAACCCGCAAAGACCGGATTCGCTCCGTTTGATTAAAAAAAAATCACGTTGCGAAAAATATAGGCACTAATCGGTCAATCAGCAAGGAAAACCATTCCGAAAGCGCCGGTTTTTGGGGCAAATGCCAATCCGTCGCGCGCAATCGAAATCATTGCACCGCAACAGGGCGTTTTCCAGGAGCATGCCGGCTATCTATCAGGATTCAATGATGAAACATGAGGGGTGAATTTGTCTGTTGCAGTGCAGCAGAGGTAAGCTCCCGCGATATTGCAGCCCCTGCGCGCCAAGGCTTCTGAAAGATTTTTCGAAAAAATCGCCTGATATCGCCAATCTGGCACGCGGCATGCATCTAAGGGGTCAGCCCTTGAACGCGAATGCGCTTCCGGCGGCGAAAGCCACGGAAGCCTCAAGGCTTCGCATTTTTACCTATGAGAGGTTCGTAATGACTAAGTTCAAACTCGAGTACATCTGGCTGGACGGATACAAGCCGGTCGCAAACCTGCGCGGCAAGACGCAGATCAAGGAATTCGACGAATTCCCGACACTCGAGCAGCTGCCGCTTTGGGGTTTTGACGGCTCTTCCACCCAGCAGGCCGAAGGCCACTCGTCGGATTGCGTGCTGAAGCCCGTTGCCATCTACCCGGATCCGGCCCGCACCAACGGCGCGCTTGTCATGTGCGAAGTCATGATGCCCGATGGCGTCACCCCGCACGCTTCGAACAGCCGCGCCACCATCCTCGAAGACGAAGATGCATGGTTCGGTTTCGAACAGGAATATTTCTTCTACCAGGACGGCCGCCCGCTCGGCTTCCCGGAACAAGGTTACCCGGCTCCGCAGGGTCCTTATTACACCGGCGTCGGTTACAAGAACGTCGGTTCGGTTGCCCGCGAAATCGTTGAAGAGCATCTCGACCTCTGCCTCGAAGCCGGCATCAACCATGAAGGCATCAACGCCGAAGTGGCCAAGGGCCAGTGGGAATTCCAGATTTTCGGCAAGGGCTCCAAGCGCGCCGCCGACCAGATCTGGATTGCCCGCTACCTGCTGCTGCGCCTTTGCGAACAGTACGGCATCGACGTCGAGTTCCATTGCAAGCCGCTCGGCGATACCGACTGGAACGGTTCGGGCATGCACTGCAACTTCTCCACCAAGTTCATGCGCGAAGTTGGCGGCAAGGACTATTTCGAAGCCCTCATGGCCGCTTTTGCCAAGAACTGGCAGGAACATATCGACGTTTACGGCCCGGACAACCACCTGCGCCTGACTGGTAAGCACGAAACCGCTCCGTGGAACAAGTTCTCCTACGGCGTGGCAGACCGTGGCGCCTCGATCCGCGTTCCGCATTCCTTCGTCAACAACGGTTACAAGGGCTACCTCGAAGACCGTCGTCCGAATTCGCAGGGCTGCCCCTACCAGATCGCTTCGGTCGTTCTGAAGACGATCGCAGAAGTGCCGCTCGCAAAGTCGGCCGCTGCCTGATTATTGAAGACATGGCGTCGCCCCAACCGGGCGACGCCATTTTTGTGTCCACCGAACGGCTGGGCCGGACAGGCGACCTTTCGCTATCCGCCGCACCGCGTATTCTTCCTTATGCGCACATTCAAAAAGATGCTGCGCCACATAGAGAAAGAAGGTGAGCGATGGGCATTCTCAAAAAATTCTCTCTCGAAAATCGCACCGCCATCATTACCGGCAGCGGTCGCGGTCTCGGCTTCGAAATCGCCAAAGCCTTTGCCGAAGCGGACGCCCATGTCTGGCTGACCGGCCGCAATGCCGAGACGCTGGAAGAGGCGGTCAGCATTCTTCGCAAAGCCGGCGGAAAAGCCGATTACGCTGCCTTCGACATTGCCGATACGGCCACCGGGAGCGCGCTTGTTCGCCGCATCATGGACGAATTCGGCCATCTCGATATCCTCGTCAACAATGTCGGCGCACGTGACCGCCGCCCGCTTGCCGAGTTCAGCGACGAGGACGTGCTGGAGCTGATCCGCACCGACCTCACCTCCTCCATATCGCTGTCGCGTGATGCCGCAGAGGCCATGAATACCAATGGTTACGGCCGTATCATCACCATCACCTCCATTCTCGGCCATATCGTCCGGCCGGGCGATGCGATCTATCCCGTCGCCAAACAGGGGCTGACCGGGCTGATGCGGGCGATTGCCGTGGAATATGGCGCACGCGGCATCACCAGCAATGCGATTGCGCCGGGCATGTTCGCGACGGAAACCAATGCCGCGCTTTCCGAAAACCCTGAGATGGTGGCCTTTGCCAAACTGCGCGTGCCGCTGGAGCGCTGGGGCAGGCCGGATGAAATCGCCGGGGCCGCCCTGTTTCTGGCCAGCGACGCGGCCTCCTTCGTCAACGGCCATGTGCTGACGGTGGATGGCGGCATGTCGGTGCGGCTATGAGAGGCCCGTTGCGGAAAGGCGCTCGATAGCCATGGCCGCACGGCAACGCATCATCCCCGTCAGGCGCGAATATAACCGCTGGGTCGCCAACCAGACGCTGGAAGATTATGCGCTGCGCTTCACCGCCAAAAGCGCCCGGCAATTTTCCTCCAACCGCATTTCCCACACCGCCATCGGCGCAATTTCCTTTCTGGCGCTGGAAGCCATCGGCGGCGCGATCACGCTCTCCTACGGCACCACCAATGCCTTTTACGCCATCCTCGTCGCCGCCATCGCCATGCTCGCCGTCGGCCTGCCGATCAGCCGCTACGCCATCCGCCACGGCGTCGATATCGATCTCCTGACCCGCGGCGCGAGCTTCGGTTATATCGGCTCCACCATCACCTCACTGATCTATGCCGCTTTCACCTTCATGCTCTTCGCCATCGAGGCGTCGATCATGTCCGGCGCGCTGGAACTGGCGCTCGGCATTCCCTTGTGGATCGGCTACATCATCTCCGCCGTCATGGTCATTCCGCTCGTCACCCATGGCGTGCGCCTCATCAGCCGCTTCCAGATCGTCACCCAGCCCTTCTGGATCGTGCTGAACATTTTGCCCTTCATCTTCATCGCGCTGATGGACTGGGAAAAATACGACCTCTGGCGCGCCTTTGCGGGTATTCACCATGCCTCCGGCCCGCCCGGAACGGTTGCCGATTTCAATCTGGTGGAATTCGGCGCGGCCTCGGCCGTCATTCTGGCGCTGATGTCGCAGATCGGCGAACAGGTGGATTTCCTGCGCTTCCTGCCGGCCGAGGGTCAGAGCCGGCTGCGCCACCGCATCGCCGTCTTTCTCGCCGGCGCAGGCTGGGTGGTCGTCGGCGTGCCGAAGCTGCTCGCCGGTTCCTTCCTCGTGGTGCTCACCTTCAGCTCCGGTGTCTCGGTGGACCGCGCCGCCGACCCGGCGCAGATGTACCTCACCGCCTTTGGCTACATGATCCCCAACGGCACGGCGGCGATGCTGTTGATGGTCGCTTTCGTGGTCGTCTCGCAGCTGAAGATCAACGTCATGAACGCCTATGCGGGCTCGCTGGCGTGGTCAAATTTCTTCTCCCGCCTCACCCATAGCCATCCGGGCCGCGTCGTCTGGCTGGTCTTCAACGTCGCGATCGCGCTGCTTCTGATGGAACTCGGCATTTACCGGCTGCTGGAAGAAACGCTCGGCATCTTCTCCATCATCGCCATGGCGTGGCTCTGCACCATCTCGGCTGATCTTTTCATCAACAAACCGCTCGGCCTTGCTCCGCCGGGCATCGAGTTCAAGCGCGCCCATCTCTACGATATCAATCCGGTCGGCGTCGGTTCCATGGCGCTTTCCGCCACCATTGCGCTGATGGCGCATTTCGGCACCTTCGGTCCGCTCGCCGCCTCGCTTGCACCCTATCTGACGCTCATCGTCGCCTTCATCGCCTCGCCCGCCATCGCCTGGGGCACGAAGGGAAAATTCTATCTGGCCCGCAAGCCGCGCCAGAAATGGCGCGAACTGAGCGCCATCACCTGCTCGATCTGCGAACACCCGTTCGAGCCGGAAGACATGGCGTGGTGTCCCGCCTATGCCGCGCCGATCTGTTCGCTCTGTTGCTCGCTGGACAGCCGCTGCCACGACATGTGCAAGCCCAAGGCGAAACTGAACTATCAGGTCGCCACCGTCGCAAAAACCTTCCTGCCGAGGCAACTGGTGGCCAAACTCGCCACCCGGCTGGGGCGTTATGGCATGGCGGCGGCCATCGCCGTCACCGCCATCGGCGGCATTCTCGCCTTGATTGCCCATCAGGTCGGCACCGCCTCGCCGGCAACGGCCGACGTGGTCAACCGCACCATCCTCATCGTGTTTTTCGTCTTCGCGGTCATTGCCGGCATCGTGTGCTGGTTCCTCGTGCTTGCCCATGACAGCCGTGTGGTGGCGGAAGAGGAATCCTCACGCCAGAACACGCTGCTCCTGAAAGAAATCGCCGCCCACAAGAAGACCGACGCCGCCCTTCAGGACGCCAAGGAAACGGCTGAGGCCGCCAACCGCGCCAAGAGCCGCTATGTGGTCGGCCTTAGCCATGAACTCCGCACGCCGCTCAATGCCGTCTTGGGTTATGCTCAAATCCTCGAACGCGACGAGACCATTCCCCCTCCCCGGCAATCGGCCATCAAGGTCATCCGCCGCTCGGCCGACCACCTGTCGGGGCTGATCGACGGACTTCTCGATATTTCCAAAATCGAGGCCGGCCGGCTGCAGGTCTATTCCAACGAAATCAACATCCAGGATTTCCTCGACCAGATCGTCGATATGTTCCGCCCGCAGGCGCAGGCCAAGGGGCTGGAATTCCGCCATGATCGGTCGCGGGCCCTGCCACAATATGTCCGCACCGATGAAAAGCGGCTGCGCCAGATCCTCGTCAATCTGCTCTCCAACGCCATCAAGTTCACCGACGAAGGCGCCGTCACCTTCGATGTCGGTTATCGCAGCCAGGTGGCGAGCTTCACCGTGTCCGATACCGGCCGCGGCATCGCACAAAAGGACCTCGCCCGCATCTACGAACCCTTCCAGCGCGGCGAAGCCGAAAGCGTACGCCCGATGCCGGGTCTCGGCCTTGGCCTCACCATCACGAGGCTCCTGACCAACACACTCGGCGGCGAAATTTCCGTCTCCAGCGAAAAGGATGAGGGCTCCACCTTCCGCGTTCGCCTGATGCTGTCTGCCGTCCACCGGCCAAGCACCGCGCCTGCGCCGGAAAAGACCATCCGCTCCTATTCCGGCCCGCGCCGCACCATCGTCGTGGTTGACGACAATGAGGATCATCGTGAGCTGATGCGGCAGGTGCTCTCGCCGCTCGACTTCGTGGTGCTGACCGCGCAAAGCGGGCCGGAATGCCTGACCCTGATCGAAGGCGTGAAGCCCGATCTCTTTCTCATCGATATTTCCATGCCTGGCATGACCGGCTGGCAGCTTGTGACGAAACTGCGCGAGGCCGGCCAGACCGCCCCGCTCATCATGCTCTCAGCCAATATCGGCGACGGCACCGTTGCGGGCGCAGGCGAGGATAATCACAATGACGCCATCGCCAAGCCGGTCGATATCCGCCACCTCTGCGACAGGCTCGCCGTGCATCTCGGCCTCAAATGGATTTACGATACGGACCTGCCGCCGCCACCCTCACCGCAGCCGCCGGCGCAGATCGTCCATCCGGGCGCAATCCATATCCAGGATTTGCAGCGGCTCGGCGAAATAGGCTACATACGCGGCATTGAGGCGAAACTTGCCGATCTTGCCCGTAACACGGATAACCTGCCCTTCACGCAGGAGCTCGGCACCTATGTGCAGGCCTTCGATCTGGCCGGTTACGCGCATTTTCTCAAGCGGTTCGAAAACGGTGACAGGGGAGGCGGCAAGGCATGAGCGGTCAGGCAACAGCGGCTCCGAGAGACATCGTCCTGCTGGTGGATGACAGCCCGGAAGCGCTCGGTTTCCTCACCGATGCGCTGGAACAATCAGGCTTTTCCGCGCTGATCGCCACCTCCGGTCAGGCTGCCCTCAACATTGCCGAACGCATCACGCCCGATATCATCCTGCTCGATGCCGTCATGCCTGTTATGGACGGTTTCGAAACCTGCCGACGCCTGAAGGCCAATGCGGCGGTGGCGCAGGTGCCGGTCATCTTCATGACCGGGCTGACGGAGACCGAACATGTGGTGCGGGCGCTCGAATCCGGCGGTGTCGATTATCTCACCAAGCCGATCAATATCGATGAGTTGCGTGCCCGCATCCGCGTGCACCTCTCCAATGCCCGCTCGGCCCAGAGCGCCCGCGTGGCGCTGGACGCCGCCGGTCGCCACTTGCTGGCGGTGCGCGCCAATGGCGCCATCCACTGGTCAACCCCGCAGGCGACCCGGCTGGTCAACGCCGCGACCGGCCGCGATGACGGGCTGGAGATTGTCGTTGCCCATATTTCCGGCTGGCTTTCGGACCGGGCGACGGTGGATGCCGCCCGCGACACGCCGCTGACGATCACCGAGGCCGGGCGGCCCGCTTTGCAGCTCTCCTTCCTCGGTGCGATGGGACCGGACGAATATCTCTTCCGCCTGACCGCCGCCAACGAGAAATCGGACGACCATCTGCTCAAAAGCCATTTCGCCCTGACGACGCGGGAATCCGAAGTGCTGCTGTGGATCGCCAAGGGTAAATCCAACCGCGATATCGGCGATATTCTCGGCCTTTCCGCCAGAACCGTGAACAAACATCTGGAACAGATCTATGTGAAGCTCGGCGTCGAAAACCGTGCCTCCGCTGCAGTCAAGGCAGCGCATGTCCTGCATCAGGGGTGACGACCACAGTTGATGTGGTAGAGTCCGAGCGAGTGCTGCATATTCTTCTCCCCACCGGTAAGAAGGTGGCCCGAAGGGCCGGATGAGGGGCAAGCTCTCCGAATATCTCCACCGTAGCCCCATCCCGCTGCCGCGACCCTCTCCCCCTCGGGTAGAAGAAACAAGCGGCAACGCCACAGCCCAACCCCCCTAAAAACCTTCAATCTACCTGATGCCCCAACACAGGAACAAACACCCATGGACCGTTTCATCATCCTTTCCGGCTGCTCCGGCGGCGGCAAATCCACCCTGCTTGCCGAACTCACCCGGCGCGGTTTCGCCACCGTCGAGGAACCGGGCGGCCGTATCGTCATCGAGGAAACCCGCAATGGCGGCACCGCCCTGCCCTGGATCGACATGCAAGCCTTCGCCCGCCGGGCCATCGCCATGGCGCTCGAAGACCGGCGAATGGCCCCACAGGAAGGCCTTGTCTTCTTCGACCGCGGCCTGATCGACGCCGCCTCCGCGCTTCATCATATAAGCGGCGATGGCTTCATCGATACGCTGCGACATACACACCGCTATAATCCTGTGGTCTTCCTCACCCCGCCCTGGCCGGAAATCTACCGCGGCGATGACGAACGCAAACACGGTTTCGATGCGGCAGTTGAGGAGTATGAGCGCCTGCTCGTGGACTATGCGCGGCTGGGTTATGCGACGGTGATATTGCCGAAAGAACCAGTTTCTGAGCGGGCCGCCATGGTGCTGGAGCGCTTGGCCAAAGTTGTCTGAAGAGATGGTCGGCATGACAATGGTCAGGAAGCTTAACCCGGACAAAAAAAGCCCGGCATCGCTGCCGGGCCTCGATAATGCATCGCGGAAAGGCTAGCTGCCCTGCTGGATGTAGGTGAACTTGCCGTCCGGACCCTTCTTCCATTCGTACATGACGTAACCGGGAAGCTTCGGGTCGCCCTTCTCGTCGAAGGAAATTTCGCCGAGCGCGGTCGGGAAACTGCCTTTTTTCAGGGCTTCGGCAACCTTTTCCGGCTCCACGGACCCGGCGGCCTTTGCAGCGCCTGCAATCGCCTGCATCGCGGCATAGGAGTAGAGCGTGTAGGCTTCCGGGTTGAAGCCGGCGGCCTTGAACTTTTCTACCAGTTCCTTGTTTTCCGGGCGCAGTGTCGGATCGGGGCCGAAGGTGTTGAGCGTACCCTCGACGGCATCGCCGGCGATGGAGGCAAGTTCGTTGGAGACGATGCCGTCACCCGAGATGAGCTTGGCCTTCAGACCCTGGTCAGCCGCCTGGCGGATGATCAGGCCCGCTTCGGTGTGCAGGCCACCCCAGTAGATGATGGAAACGCCGGCTTCCTTCATCTTCGAGATCAGCGCCGAGAAGTCCTTGTCGCCGACATTGACGCCTTCATACATGGCTTCAGTGACGCCAGCCGCATTGGCTGCCTTCTTGGTTTCATCGGCAAGACCCTGACCATAAGGTGTCTTGTCGTGAATGATGGCGATCTTGGCATCCTTGAAGTGGTCGGCCAGATACTTGCCGGCAATGCCACCCTGCTGGTCGTCACGGCCGCAGGTACGGAAGGTGTTCCACAGGCCACGCTCGGTAAAGACCGGGTTGGTCGCAGCGGGCGTGATTTCAAGAATGCCGTTTTCGGCGTAAACTTCAGACGCCGGAATGGAAACGCCCGAGTTGAAGTGGCCGACAACGAATTTCACGCCGTCAGCAACGAATTTGTTGGCAACCGAAATACCCTGCTTGGGGTCGGATACGTCGTCGCCCAGCACGATCTTGATCTGCTCGCCATTGATGCCGCCGGCGGCATTGATGTCTTTCGCAGCCTGTTCGGCACCCTTCTGAAGCTGAGCGCCAAAAGCAGCGTTCGGCCCAGTCAGCGGGCCGCCGACAGCGATCACGACATCGGCGAAGGCCGAACCGCTGAACGCGACCATGGCGGTCAGCGCAACAGCGGAAAGAAGAGACTTCTTCATTACTTTACTCCCAGTTCCTTGGATGGGTTGATTGCCAGGACCTGTTCAGTACCCACCTTAACCGAACAGGAAATGTTCCACTCTGCCGAGTATTAGTGACCCCGAAAAAATCCGGCTGTCAATTTTTCTTTTTATAGGAAAATGCCGACGTCTTGTCGTAGAGCCAATAGTAGTTATTGACCATCTGGTTCGTCCGGCGCATGCGGAAACCGATGCTGGAAAAGACCAGAAGAAGAACAACGTCAAACACGTAGTAGAAGCCGTTGATGAACGGCCCATTGAACAGGGCGAAATGCAGGAAACGCATTACCAACCCCAAAGCCAGCGTGTAGATCACCACACGCGGATATTCGCCCCAGCCATCGGCCACGGATTTGCCCGTGCGCCAAGCCGTCCAGAAACCCAAGAGAACAACCAGTGCGCGCAAAACATAGCGCACGCCGTTATCCGTTTCGAAAAATAGGCCCTGCATTTCTTTCCCCATCAGGCCGGGCTCAAACACCCTGACCCTGCCTTGTTTATCGTCCCGCCGTTTCCCGGCGGGCATTTTATTGTTTGCTTCCCGCCGCTTGGCACCAAGGCAGTGGCGGGTCGCCATTTGTAATCTTGCGCCGCAAAACGTCCAGCGCAAGTAAAATCTTTTAGTGCCGTCCGCCTTCCAGATAGGCGGCACGAACCTGCGGATCGGCAAGCAGTTCCCGGCCTGAACCGCTCATCGTCACCTTGCCATTGACCATCACATAAGCGCGGTCGGAAAGCTTGAGCGCCGCAAAGGCGTTCTGCTCCACCAGGAAGACGGTGAGCCCCTCTTCCTTGTTCAGCTTCTTGATCGCCTCGAAGATGCCCTTGACGATCAGCGGCGCAAGACCGAGCGACGGCTCGTCGAGCAGCAGGAGCTTCGGCCGTGACATCAGCGCGCGGCCGATGGAAAGCATCTGCTGTTCGCCGCCGGAAAGCGTTCCGCCGCGCTGGCCCTGACGCTCTTTCAGGCGCGGAAACATTTCGAAGATCTTCTCTACGTCTTCCTTGAAATATTTCAGGTTGTCGAGATTGGCGCCCATCTGCAGGTTTTCCAGTACCGTCATGCGCGGGAAAATCCGGCGGCCTTCTGGCGACTGGGCGATGCGCTTGCGGGCAATGAGATGCGTCGGCAGCTGGGTAATGTCCTCGCCGTCGAAGATCACCTGACCGGTGCGGGCCTGCGGGCTGCCGCAGATGGTCATCATCAGCGTCGACTTGCCGGCGCCGTTGGCGCCGATCAGGCTGACGATTTCACCCTTGTTGACCTCGACATCGACACCGGCAAGCGCCCGGATGTTACCGTAATAGGTTTCGACACCCTGTACTTTGAGAAGCGTTTCACCGGACATCAGACCGCTCCTCCGTCGAGTTCTTCCGCAATCACGTCTTCCACTTCATCATCCTCGACACCCAGATAGGCGGCGATGACCTTCGGGTCGTTCTTCACATGGTCCGGCGAACCGTCGGAAATTTTCTGGCCATATTCCAGAACCACGACGTGGTCTGAAATCTGCATCACCACGGACATGTCATGCTCGATCAGGAGCAGCGACGTGCCTTCGTCGCGGATACCACGCAGCAGCGTGTTGAGCGCCAGCGATTCCTTCGGGTTGAGACCGGCCGCCGGTTCATCGAGGCACAGAAGCTCCGGCCCCGTGCACATGGCGCGGGCGATTTCCAGACGGCGCTGCGCGCCATAGGGCAGATCGCCGGCCGGGTCGTCGGCGCGGTCGGTCAGATCGGCCTTGTCCAGCCAGTATTTGGCTTTCTCGATCGAGCTCGCGACCGCTCTTTTGTAGGCGGGCAGGCCGAGAAGACCGAGAATGGTGTAACCCGAGGCCTTCATCAGCGCATTGTGCTGCGCCACCAGCAGGTTTTCCAGAACAGTCAGGCCCGAAAACAGGCGGATGTTCTGGAAGGTGCGTGCCACCTTCGCCTTCTTGGTGATCTCGAAATCCGGCAGGCGCTCGAGAAGATGCGCCTCGCCGTTTTGCTGACGCATGGTAATCATACCCATCGTCGGCTTGTAGAAGCCGGTGATGCAGTTGAAAACCGTGGTCTTTCCAGCGCCGTTGGGGCCAATCAGCGCGGTGATCTCACCGCGCTTCGCCTCGAAGGAGAAGTCGTTGATGGCCATCAGGCCACCGAACTTCATCGAAAGATGTTCGACCTTGAGGATCGTGTCGCCAGTCATATTACCAGTCGTATTGGATGTCATGTTCATCGTTCCGGAAGCCATCAACCGTGACCTTCCTTGGTAAAGCTGCCGGACACGGCCCTGCGTTCTTTAAGGAAGGCCGTGGGTTCACGCGAGCCGACGAAGCCGCGCGGCTTGAACAGCATGACGATGACCATGGCGAGGCCGAACAGCAGCATGCGGTAGAGTTCCGGCGTGAAATCAGGCCCGAAGACATGCTTCAGGAATTCCATTTCACGTAGCAACTCGGTGCCGCCGACCATGACGAGCGCCGCAATGGCGATGCCGGTGAGCGAACCCATGCCGCCCAGAACGACGATGGCGAGAATGACGGCCGATTCCAGGAAGACGAAGCTTTCCGGCGACACGAAGCCCTGACGCGCGGCGAAGAACGAACCGGCAAAACCGCCGAACATCGCGCCAGTCGCAAAAGCGGTGAGCTTGGTGATGACGGTATCGATGCCGAGCGAGCGGCAGGCTATCTCGTCCTCACGCAGCGCTTCCCAGGCACGGCCGATCGGCATGCGGCGCAGCTTGATGGTGACGTAAGCCGTCAGCATGCAAAGCAGCAGGATCACATAGAACAGGAAGATCTTGTAATAGGCCGACGACATCGTCAGGCCGAAGGCCTTGGCGAAGTTGTTGGATACGCCGACATCGAAGGACCAGATGCCGAAGACGGATGCCTTGGCGATGCCGGAAATGCCGAAGGTGCCCTTGGTCACATCCGTCCAGTTCAACAGCACAAGGCGGATGATTTCACCGAAGGCGAGCGTGACGATGGCCAGATAGTCACCGCGCAGCCTGAGCACCGGGAAACCGAGAATGATACCCCAGAAGCCCGCGAGAATACCGGCAACCGGCAGCAGCACCCAGAAGGACAGGCCGAAATGGCTTGACAGCAGCGCATAGGAATAGGCGCCGACCGCATAAAAGGCCACGTAACCGAGATCGAGCAGACCGGCGAGGCCAACGACGATATTCAGGCCCCAGGCCAGCATCACATAGATCAGGATCTGGATACCGAAATTGTCGACGAATTTCAGCGAACCCTGAAAACCGAATAATTGCACCGCAATAACGGGATAGAGCAGCAGCAGAACCAGGGCGAACTTCAGGAAGTGCTTGTGGAAAAAGCCTTTTTCCTCGGAGATTTCCAGAACGCCGCTTTTCGCCTTTGCAAGCTTGCGCCGATCCAGCGACGGCCGGATGAAGCCGACCATCAGGAAACGGCCGATGGCGGCGACGCCGACGAAGATCGACAGAAGCCCCCAGCGGGTGCCCCAGATAAGCTGGTTGTTGATATCCTGATAGGTGACGATGCCGACGTAAAGAATAAACATGCCAAGCGAGACGATGCCCGCAAAGATGCCTTCCTTCACCGCCGTTGCCATCAGGCTCGGGCCGGAGGAGGTGTTTTCGGAAGCGATATTGGTCATTGGATCACACCTTCTCGACTTCCGGACGGCCGAGAATACCGGTCGGCTTGAAGATCAGCACGAAAGCCAGGATGCCGAATGCCGCGACGTCCTTGTAGGCAATGGAGAAATAGGCGGACCAGAGGGATTCGATGAGGCCGATCAGCAGACCGCCGAGAACGGCGCCCGGAAGCGAACCGATGCCGCCGAGAACCGCTGCGGTAAACGCCTTGACGCCCGGAATGAAGCCATCGTTGAACGATGCCACGCCGTAATACATCAGATACATGGTACCGGCGACGGCCGCCAGTGCGGCACCCATGATGAAGGTGATCGAAATCGTCTTGTCGACATCCACACCCAGAAGGGCTGCCATCTTGCGGTCCTGTTCGGTGGCGCGCTGCGCGCGGCCGAGCGGGGTCTTGTTGACGATATACCAGAAGGCAAAGAGCAGCACGGAGGTGACGACCATGATGATCAGCTGCTTCAGCGAGACGGTGATGGAGCCGAAATGGTAGCTATCCGTTACCATGGACGGGATCGGCTTGTTGCGCGGACCCTGTGTCACCTGGATGAAGTTGGACAGCGCGATCGACATGCCGATGGCGGTGATCAGCGGCGCGAGACGGAACGACCCTCTAAGCGGGCGGTAGGCGACGCGCTCGATCACCCAGTTCCACAGGCCGGTCATCAGCATGGCGACGACCATCATCAAAAGCAGAAGAAGCGCCACCGGAATACCGGCGAAAAACGATGTTGTGATCAGAAAAACGATCAGCGCGGCAAAGCCGCCAAGCATGAAAATATCGCCATGGGCGAAGTTGATCATGCCGATGATGCCATAAACCATCGTATAGCCGATAGCGATGAGGCCGTAGATCGATCCAAGAGTCAGCCCGTTGATGAGCTGCTGGATAAAATACTCCATGTCTTTCCCCTGGGCATGACCTCAAATGGGCCACGCCTCGTTATGTTAATTATAGGGAGGCCTTAATAAGCCGACCCCACTACCAAAATGCATATCGTGTTCGCTAAAAATGTGAAGTCAAAAACGGGCGATCCTGCACAAAATTTGGAATTTCCACATGGACTGCCGCTTTCCCGGTCAAAAGAGCCATGATTTTGGCAGGAAGTGCTAAAAAAATGACGGCCGGATGCTTATTTTAGCATTGTCCGATGCCAATATTTGACGGGCAGCGGGCAAAGGAGTAGCGAAGATCGAAATGGCAAAACCCGTTACGGGATGGCCCCGTCGCCGGATGGCTGTGGCAAAGAGATGATCGACATATTGACGAAAGCGGCGCTGGAGGCCGGGCAGGCGATCATGGCGGTTCACCGCGCCGGTCCGCATGTGTCCTACAAGGATGACTGCTCGCCGGTGACCGAAGCCGATCAGCGCGCCGAGACGATCATTCTTGCGGCGCTGGCCGCGCATTTCCCCGATATCCCCGTGGTTGCCGAAGAAGCCGTGTCGAATGGCATCCTGCCGGAAACCGGTGCGGAGTTCTTTCTGGTCGATCCGCTTGATGGAACCAAGGAATTCATTTCCGGCAAGGACGATTTCACCGTCAATATCGCGCTCATCCGCAAGGGCGTGCCGGTGGCCGGCGTGGTCTACGCCCCCTGTCGCGGCCAGGCATGGACGGGCAAGGACAACGCCGCCGAAAAGCTCGCAATCTCAGGCGACGGCGCAATCCTGTCGCGTCACCCCATCCGGGCCCGCCGGCGCGGCGCTTCGCCGGTAGCATTGATCAGCCGTTCGCATTGCACCGCCAAAACGGAAGCCTTCGTGGCCGAACACGGTCTGAAGGACTGTATCTCCGTCGGTTCCTCGCTGAAATTCTGCATGCTGGCGGAAGGCGCCGCCGACATCTACCCCCGCTTCAGCCGTACCATGATGTGGGACACCGCCGCCGGCGACGCCGTGCTGCGTGCCGCAGGCGGCCGGACGCTCGATTGCGAGGGGCAGCTCCTTGCCTATGCGGTGAGGGGTGAGGGCGAAGATGCGCTGGCCAATCCGGATTTTATTGCCGAAGGGGCGATGGCGGTGGAACAGGCCGGGTAAGACTTGCTTGCTGTCTGCTGCGGTTCTTTGCGGCGCGTGGCATTTGGTGAGCTTCTGCGTATGTGGCTTCACCCCCCTCATCCCACCGCCACAAAATATTTCCATCCCCCTCATCCCCACCCCCTGCCACCGCATCACAATGCCCCGCGAACGAACACAACCGCGCGGAAGGCACATCATGACGGAACAGACGGCAAGACTTCGGCTTCCCTACATCCTGCCCTCACAGGTCCAGAAACACGTCACCCATAATGAGGCCCTGCAGAGGCTCGACGCCATCGTGCAGCTCGTGATCAGGGCCACCGTCGCCGCACCGCCCGAAAATGCAGCGGAAGGCGATTGCTTCCTCCTCTCCGCCGATGCCACGGGCGACTGGGCCGGCAAGGGCGGCAAGCTTGCCTTCCGGCAGGATGGCGCATGGCTTTCGATCACGCCGCAGCCCGGCTGGGCGGCATGGTTTGCGGCCGAAAGCAGATACCGGGTGCTGCAGGACGGGAACTGGCGCGACATGCCGCTGCCGGTGAGCGGCCGGCTGGAACGGCTGGGCATCGGCACGGAGGCCGATGCGCGCAACGGCATGGCGCTTGCCTCCCCCGCCAGCCTCTTCACCCATACGCAGGACGATGGCAGCCACCGCCTGACGGTCAACAAGGCGGGCAAAGCCGACACCGCCTCGCTGCTGTTCCAGTCCGGCTGGAGCGGCCGGGCGGAAATGGGGCTGGCCGGCAGCGACGGCTTTTCGATCAAGACCAGCCGGGACGGCACATCATGGCAGACGGCGCTGTTGTGCAGCGGCGATGGCCGGGTCTCCATGCCGAACCGCCCGCTTGCCGTCGCCGGCCTGCCGGCGGGCACTACAAAACCCGCCAATGGCTCTGCCGCAGGTTTTTCCGTGCTGTCCACCGCCGAGGGCGGCTTTACGCTCGGGGACGCGGTAAGCGGCGGCGGGCGGGAACTCATCATTCCCGCCAAGGGTCATTATCTCGCCATGCTGGCGCTCGTCGTGGTCGCCTCCTCCGGCCACCGGGTGACGCTCGGCGTCAACGGCGCGGCGGCGAATTTCAGCATCGCCGGCAACGCCTCGAGCGCCGGCACCACGCAGTCGGCAACCGCGCTCCTTCTCCTCGATGCCGGCGACCGCCTGCGGCTGCACCATGAGGGAACGGTGGAATTGACCCAGGGCAGCGGAAAAACGTGCCTTTCGCTTGCGGCGCTCTGATCCAGGCAACCGATAAGCGAGAAAAATTGCGATTTTTGGAAAAATTTTTCCCGGCAAAATAAGGCGACTCGAACAAATCAGGCGAAACCGTTCAAATTCTTAATAAATTGTCACGACCTGCTTAGGCAATTTTTAAAGGTACGGGGCTAAAGTTCCCGTCATATGGTCTTGAGTTTGTATAGAGTGTCCAATGACCGAAATGATACGCCCACGAGTTAAATATGTCATCGGCCCCGATGGCAGCCCTCTGACGATTGCGGATCTTCCGCCTGCCAATACCCGACGCTGGGTCATTCGCAGAAAGGCGGAGGTGGTTGCAGCGGTACGTGGAGGACTGTTGAGCCTCGAGGAAGCCTGCGAGCGTTATACGCTTACCGTCGAAGAATTCCTGTCCTGGCAGTCCTCGATCTCCGATCATGGCCTTGCCGGCCTGCGCACCACGCGCATCCAGCAATATCGCCACTAAACCAGTGCGCCGGCGCGGCACGCGCCCAAACCGAACTTCCAAAACGCCCCGTCATATCGACGGGGTTTTCGGTTTGATTTCGGATTTCCCCTGAAAATTGCCCGACACAGCCGGTGACTGTCACTGGTTTGTGTCCACTGCGTTCGCTATCCCGCTGTTTCAATCCAGGCGCAAGCCGTTACAGTGGAAAAACGAACAGCAATGGGAAGGCAGAGATCATGGATATTAAGACAACCGAAACCGGATCGCGCGGCGAATATTCGGCAACTATCGACGGCCACAAGGCCGAGATGACCTATTCGCGCACCTCCCCTTCCCTCATCATCATCGACCATACCGGCGTGCCCGATGCTCTTCGCGGCAAGGGTGTCGGCCAGGCGCTCGCCGCCCATGCGATCGATGAGGCCCGCAAGGGCGGCTGGAAGATCATTCCGCTCTGCCCCTTCTTCAAGGCCCAGACGCTGCGCCATAAAGAATGGGCGGATGTTATCCAGGGGTAGGAATGCTTTACCTTCTGTCTGAGGGCAGAATAATCACAAGCGTCGCTGCCTATTTCTTCTCCCCGCCGGGGAGAAGGTGGCCCGAAGGGTCGGATGAGGGGGCAACGTTACCGTATATCTCTACCCTCGCCCCCTCATCCCGCTGCCGCGGACTTCTCCCCGGCGGGGAGAAGAAACAAGCGGTTCGCGCCTGATCCCTCAACAACCGTTCAAATATCGCGTTATTCATAAAAGGACGTCACGCCACCTTCAGCGGCGGTGTTCCCGCATGCATGCTGTGACGGACTTCCTCGCGAAATTCAGGCGTATCCTTGGCCCCATGTACAGCCACGGCATGGTGCACCGCTGCCTCCATAAGCTCCTCCTGAGAATCAGCGGAGATGGCGATCGTGCATCTGCTGTCACTGGGGAATTCACGGCAATCGATATATTGGCGGGCCATTTTTTCCTCCCTGCATTGCCGCCCGCACCCGCACGGGGCGCGTACGTAGAAGCCTCCGGCTCATGGTCGGAACCTCTCAAATTACGCCTTTCCCCACCCCCGGACAATCGAAATCCGGGGTCGCCGTCTGGATGGAAACACCAGCGATGCGGCAAAGCAAAAAAAGCCGCCCTTGCGGGGGCGGCCTTTTAAAAAAATGCATGGGCATCCTGTCATTGAAAGACGCCTCCTGATCCACCGGCAGCCGTCAATGAGGACGATCATTCGTCTGGTTTGCACCTGATGTCAGGCGCGGGCGCGGATCGCTCCGTCGCGGTTTTCGAGGGCCGCGGCCTTTTCATATTCGGCCTGCACCTCTTCCAGCGAAGCTTCCGCCGCTTCCTGCTGGGCCTTCAGTTCCCGAATGGAGACCTGAAGATTATCCGCCCGCTGGCGCGCGGCCTTGGCGAAGGTCGGATAGGCGAAATGCGTCGGATCGGTAATGCCCGACTTGCTTTCCTCCAGCGAGATCTGATGCACCAGTTCCTTTGCCATCCGCTCGAATTCGGACATCATCTGCTGCAGCTGACTAAGCTGCCGGCGTTTTTCGTTGACCTGAAATTCCTTCAGGCGAACCAGGCTGTCACGCGACTTCATACGCAATACTCCATGGATAGCGAGACCCGGATCAAAAAGGCACTATGCCCCCCTGATCGGCCCGTTTAACCCGCCCGTTCAACCGGCCGGGTTAACCCGTTGTGCCGGAATGATTCCTAAAAGTTACCCGACGTTAATAAAAAACCGCCGTCGTTAACCTTTCGTTTACGGGCATCGTTAATGATAAACACGATCATTTAAGGGTCGGTAAATGCCAGGTCCAAAAAAACGGGCCAGACGATGTAAGAGTCGATTGAATCACTTAGCGGGAAATCCTCACGTTAAGCTTCAATTTTGGCGATGGTGGATTCACGTGCAAAAACAGCGAAATGCCTACATTGCTTAATAAATTCGATACACCTTGCCAAAGGCAATTAGAATTTGTTAACCATTTGGTGGCAGCCTGCAAATCAGGCAACGTCTGGATCCGCATCGCGCGAGGCAATGATTTACCGGTTCGCGGGCGGCAAAGGGGATAATTATGCGGGTTCTACTTATTGAAGACGACAGCGCGACAGCGCAGAGCATTGAACTGATGCTCAAGTCGGAGAGCTTTAACGTCTACACGACCGACCTCGGTGAGGAAGGCGTGGACCTTGGCAAGCTCTACGACTACGACATTATTCTTCTCGACCTCAACCTGCCCGACATGTCGGGTTACGAGGTGCTGAGAACGCTTCGCCTCTCCAAGGTCAAGACGCCGATCCTCATCCTGTCCGGCATGGCCGGCATCGAGGACAAGGTGCGCGGCCTCGGCTTCGGCGCCGACGATTACATGACGAAGCCGTTCCACAAGGATGAGCTTGTTGCCCGCATTCACGCCATCGTCCGCCGTTCCAAGGGCCATGCGCAATCGGTCATCGCCACCGGCGAGCTGATCGTCAATCTCGATGCCAAGACGGTTGAAGTGGGCGGTCAGCGCGTTCACCTGACCGGCAAGGAATATCAGATGCTCGAGCTGCTTTCGCTGCGCAAGGGCACGACGCTGACCAAGGAAATGTTCCTGAACCACCTTTATGGCGGCATGGACGAGCCGGAACTGAAGATCATCGACGTCTTCATCTGCAAGCTGCGCAAGAAGCTCGCAAATGCCGCCGGCGGCGCAAACTACATCGAAACCGTCTGGGGCCGCGGCTATGTTCTGCGCGAGCCTGACGGCGCCACCGAATTCCTCGAAACCGCCTGATCCGATCAGGAACAGGACAGTTTTTAAAAGACCCGCTGGAAACGGCGGGTTTTTTGTTGCGATTTTCTCTTCCTTATTCCTATGCCTGTCACGGGAAAGAGGGAGAGAAAGACCTGGAAACGCATCGCCAAAGGACGCGGGGCCATGAACCACCCGATCCCATCCCTCCGGACCGAACGCCTGACATTGCGCCCGCTCGCCATGGCGGACTTCCCCGCCTATCGGGATTTCATGGCGTCACCGCGCTCCATCGGCGTCGGCGGCCCCTATGATCTGCCGTCGACATGGGGTGTATTTTGCCACGATCTGGCCAACTGGCACTTCTTCGGCCATGGCGCATTGATGATAGACCTTGGCGAGACGGGTGAATGTATCGGCCAGATCGGCATCAATCACGGCCCGCTCTTTCCCGAAAAGGAACTGGGCTGGCTGCTTTATGACGGCCATGAAGGTCGCGGTTATGCCGCGGAAGCGGCCACGGCAATGCGTGACTGGGCTTTCGAAACCCTGAACCTGCCGACACTGGTGAGCTACGTCTCGCCGCAGAACCGAAAATCCGCGGCCGTCGCCGAGCGAATCGGCGGAACTCTCGATCCCTCGGCACCGCGCTCCGACCCCGAGGACCTCGTTTATCGTTATCATCAGGTCAAGAGGTCTTGAAAATCGGAGAGCTTCGGGGCCGTCACGGTCCCGAAGCGCTTCAAAAGCTCTAACGCAGTTCCACTTTCAGGAAGCCGAGGATTGCCTCAGCGATCTGCGCATGGAGGGCCGCGCGGTCCCTGCCGCCGCCGTCGCGGCAGACGAATCCCTCGCCCGGAGAAAGCTCTTCCACGATTTTTTCGCCGTTCGGCTTGCATATCTGCATGAAGCTGAAATGGCTGGCATCCGGTATTTCCCGGTAGATACGTGTCGCCTTGGGCAGATAATCGGCAATATATCCGGAATCGGCCTTGATGGCGGCGATCTCCGGGGTCTCCACACCAGCGGCCAGAACCAGAACCGGCACCTTCACTTGCTGCAGCGTCTCCGGCAGAAAACCGGCCGCCGGCCCGAGATCGAGTGCAATCACGGCGCGGATGCGAGCATCGCGCCAATCCATCGAAAGACGCGGATCGGCCTTGCCGTTCCCGACAATGCCAACCTTGCCCAGCAGCCGCGGCGCCTTGCATTGCGGCGGCAGCTTCTCCATGTTGCAATCCTTCAGGGCAAGATCGGCGCTATAACGGGCGCCTGCCAGCTCCATTGCGGTCCAGCCGCCGAGAGAATGACCGATCACGGCGATGCGCGTCCTATCGATCCTGCCCGCAAGATCGTCATGATCGAGCAGCGCCGTCAGCGTTCGGCTGATGTCGCGCGGCCGCTCCCATAACGGAACAATCTCGGTCGCATTCGCCTCGGTAAATGTTTCTCCATTGTGGTCAGGTGCGGCCACCACATAGCCCTGCTGCACAAGCTCGCCGGCAATCCAGTTGAGATTACGCCAGCTTCCGCCAAAACCGTGCGATATCAGGACAACGGGTCGGGATCCCGTGAGGAATGGCGCACCGGGCTGCACGTCAAGGCCATAAAACGCCGCGTTTTCTCCCACGGTCTCGGTTTTGCCCGAGGGCGCGGCCGGATACCACAGGGATATGGTGAGCGCATGCCCGTCGGCATTAGCAGGCAATTCCGTCTGTTTGAAACCGATGGCGCTGTCAGCCATCGCGGCGCGAAGGGTGGAGAGGACGACGATTGCCGTCAGAAGAAAAAGACGCATGAGGGGCTCCAGAGTTGATATGGCCAACCCTTGCCTCAAACCGCCATTTGCCGAGACCTTAAACAGGTTTCAGCACGTTCTGAAACCTGTTTAAGGTCTCCTGGGCCGCACCTCGCCCTATTTCCGGCTCACCCGCTCGAAAAGCCGGACAGGATTGTTGCGGAACATCATCTCGCGAAACGGACGAAAGCCGAATCGGGCCGCTATCGCCAGCGACGGCGTGTTCAGTGCGTCGATCATGCAGACGCTCCGCTGCGAAATCCCGCTCTCATCGAACCATTCCGTTGCAGCAGCCACCGCTTCGGTTGCGACACCTTTGCCCGTCAATTGCCCGTCGATTTTCCACATCGCCTCGGGCACGCCATCGAAATCGGCGCCGTTGCCGCGGCGCATATGGGCAAAGCCCACCTCGCCGACGATGCGCCCGGTGGCAAGCTCTTCCACCACAAAGGGGCCGAAACCGAAGACGGACCAATGGCCGATGAAACGCAACAGGCGCGCGAAGGCAAGTTCCGGGTCCAGTGGGGCAATCGACGTAACCCCCTCAATCGGCCGGACGGCCGCCCCCCAGAAGGCGCAATAAAGCGCTTCATCCGAAAGGGCATGCGGCCGCAGGACAAGGCGGGCGGTTGCCAGACGCGTCATGAACGTGCTCCCCAAAAATAAAAAAGGCCGGCCACGTCGGTTGACGCGATCCGGCCTCTCACAAATTCACATCGGCAACTGCACCGTCACTCGGCAACCGTCTTCGCGGTAAAGACGATACGGTCTTCATGCACCTTGTATTCTACGGCCATATTGGCCTCTTCAGCCAAAAGCAGCGTGTAATAGGGCTGCACGGAATGGGCGTCGACCGCCTCTTCCAGCCGGCCTTCGTAAATTTCCGCGAACTTGGCCGGAACGCGCATCATCCGGCCCTTGACGGTGATTTCGAACCTGGCGTCGCCGTCGGGATTTTCCAGGAGCACATCCACATTGCCGCCGCGCGGGATGGCGCCGTAAGCGACGAGAAACAGGTTGAGCAGAAGTTTGACACGATTTTTCGGCACGATGGCGCGCGGGCCGTTCCAGCTGACTTCGGCCTTCTTTTCGGCGGCGGCGAAATCCTGGGCGGCCTTTTCAGCCTCACCGGTGTCGATCGATGCACCGGCCGAGCCGGAAGCGCCGAAGGCAAGGCGGGCGAACTTAAGCCTCACGGATGCGTTAAGCGCTGACGTGCGGATGAGATCGAGCGCATCGTCATCCGTGCCGCCCTCGTCCAGAAGTTCGAGGCCGTTATTGATGGCGCCGACAGGAGAAATCACGTCATGGCACACACGGCTGCACAGAAGAGCCGCCAGATCGGGACCGGACAGCGTGATATTGAGTTTGCTCGTCATAAAATTCTCTCCTGCGCAAGGGAGGCGCGGACGGTGTGGAAATTGTTAAGCCATAATGACACCATATTTGGTAAACCGATTGTTAATAGGATGGTTTCAAAATGCCAAATGCCTTAACAGGCCACACTGGAGCCCCGTGTATCTGTCAGGATGCACGAAACATGCTGTAGAACTTTGACTCTACGCATCTGCCCTCGCGAAAATCGATTCGGTTTTTCGGGCTGATGCGTTAACGAAACAGACGGACGGACATGACGATGCGCCTTACGAAAACCCGCACCATTGCACGCCTCGGACTGGGAAAGATTGTCGCGCTCCTTGCGAGCCTCTTGATGTGGGTCACACCGGCCTTTGCCCAGACCAGCGATCAATATTCTATCCAGGAAGTCGTGGATGCAGGCCACGGATTCTTCGGTGAAACCACCGGCGGCCTTGCCAAGGTGGTGGAGCGCGCCTTCCAGCAATACGGTCTTCCGAACGGTTACATTCTCGGCCAGGAAGGCTCCGGCGCCTTCGTTGCCGGCCTCACCTATGGTGAAGGTACGCTTTACACCAAGAATGCCGGCCAGCACCCGGTCTTCTGGCAGGGCCCCTCGCTCGGGCTGGACTATGGCGGCCAGGGCACCCGCGCCATGATGCTGGTCTATAATCTTCCCTCCGTCGATGCACTTTACCGCCGTTATGGCGGCGTCAGCGGTTCCGCCTTCATCGTCGCCGGCGTCGGCATGACCTATCTGAAGAGTAGCGATGTGACGCTCGCCCCCATCCGCACCGGCATCGGCGCACGCCTCGGCATCAATGTCGGTTACCTGAAGCTCACCCAGCAGCCGACCTGGAACCCCTTCTGATTCGCTAAGGCCGAGCGGGAGGAAATAACGGGCCGGTTTTGACGGTGCGACACCCCTCCCCACGGTTGCAATAATAGCGTAACGTGCTTTCGCGCCCCTCTTTCCGAATGCGCGCGTATCTGAGTTTCGGAGACTGTCCCGCGTGATCGAATATGCCATTCTCTTCGGATTGGGTTTTCTCACCGCAACCCTGCTGGCCCTGTTGATCGCACCCGCGATCCACCGCCGCATCGTCGCCTATACGGAAAACCGCCTGCGCGCGACGATGCCCATCAGCCCGCAGGAGGTGCGCGCCCAGAAGGACATGGCGCGTGCGCTTTACGCCGCCGAAAATGCCAAGGTCCGCCAGGAGTTGGATACCGAACGGGAAAAGAATACCTCGCTGCGCCTCGCCAACGAGGCCGCCTCCAGCGACGCCTACCGGCTCGGCGAGCAGAACCGCAGTTTTTCCCTGAAGATCGAGGAGCTGACGCTGGAGATCGGCGAATTGCGCGCCGCCCTCGATACCAGCGAAGAGCGCGCCGGCACGATTGCGGCCAATCTCCTGCAGCAGGAACAGGCCGCCAACGAGCGCGCCAGCCAGATGTCCGATCTCACCGCCCGCCTGACAAATCTGACGCGCGAGCTGGATGATTCGAAAATCACCGCCGCCACCCGCGATCTGGAGGCCGAGCAGGCGAAACAGAGCGCCACACGTTTCCGCAAGGAAGGCGAGACAGCGACCCGCGAATTGCAGGACGTCGCCGCCCGCAACAAGGAAGCGATGACAGCGGTTGCGCGCGAAAGCCGCAAGGTCACCCGGCTGGAGGAACAGCTCGCCACGCTGATGGCGAAAAATGCCGATCTCGACACGATGCTGACCCTGCGCAACCAGGACGTCGCCCGCCTGAAGGAGCAGCTGGCCGCAACGGGCGGCCGCAGCAACGATATGATCATTCGCCTGCCGAACCCCGCCGTGCCGGTGGAAAAAGCAGCTAACCTGCCGCAACCCGCGGCCCCCGCCCCGGCCGCCCCGCTCGAAACCGCGCCCGTCGTCGCTGAGGACATGGCACAGACGGCGGCCGCAGAGGAAGCAGCCGCCTCCCCGGTGGTTGAGCCAACGGCACCGGCGCCGGAACGGCTGGAACAGGAAATCGAGGATATCCGCAATCAGGGCACGGCGCTCACCGAACGCCTGCTGAATGTGCGCGGCACCGGCAATGACGAACCGATCCGCCGCGAAATCGCGAGGATCGCCGCCGAGATGATTGCGCTGACGGCAGCACGGGAGGGTGAGAATTCGCCTATTCCGGGGTTGCTGGCCAAGGCGTCGGGTTCATCCGGGCGGGAGAGCCTTGCGACGCGGGCGAAGGTGGTGATGGAGAAGCGGAAACGCTAATTCGGCGGGTGTGGGATAGTCCGCCTCAGTGGGTGCGGCTTACCCCCCTCTGCCCTGCCGGGCATCTCCCCCTCAAGGGGGGAGATCGACAAGCGGATAAGTCTCGCCCATCTCGACATTTGCGAATGAAGTGGTGGTAGCGCCTCCTGCCGATCTCCCCCCTTGAGGGGGAGATGCCCGGCAGGGCAGAGGGGGGTGAAGCGGCATACGCAAAGGCCGCGGTAAGCGCTCCCTAAACCCGCCCCATCGCCCCCGCCATCTGATAAAGCGCCAGCCCCGAAGCCGTCCCCGCATTCAGACTGTCCAGCTGCGGCGACTGCGCAATTCGCGCCGTCTGAAACCGAGACAGCACCGATTGCGGCAGTCCCTCGCCTTCCGTGCCGATCACCAGCGCCATTCGCTCGGAGCGGGGAATGTCGCGAATTTCCGTCTTGCCGTCAGGCGAAAGACCCCAGATCGCAAATCCGGCCCCAGAGAGCCGCTCCAGCATCTCCACCGCCCCGCCACCGCGATGGTAGGGAACCGACAGCACCGAGCCCACGGAAACCCTGAGCGCCTTGCGATAGAGCGGATCGCAGCACGTCTCGTCCAGCAGCACCGCATCGGCATAAAACGCCGCCCCGTTGCGGAACATCGCGCCGAGATTATCGTGGTTGGAAATGCCGCAGCCCACCAGCACCAGCGAAGACGCGGGAAGCGCCGCCGTCATCTCCACGAGCCCGCAATCCTGAACCCGTCGCCCGAGCGCCAGAATGCCGCGATGCAGGTGGAAACCGACGATACCATCCAGCACCGGCGCTTCAGCCACATAAACGGGAACATCATCGGGGAAATCGGCGAGAATATCCGCAACCCCGGAAAGCCGGTTGCGCAGGATCAGGATGCTTTCCGCCGCAAAGGCCCCGCCCACTTTATGGGCGGCGGCCAGCATGCGCAGCACCACCGTGCCTTCCGCAATGAAGCGGCCCTGCCGGCCGGTGAGATCGCGCTCGCGAATATCGCGAAAGGCGGCGATGCGCGGATCGGCCGGGTCGTCGATCGGGATCAGCGCCCGCCCGTCCAGAAGAGGATTGACCTCACTGGCCATCAACAGTCACATCGGCAAGGAACCGGCCTGCCGCGACGTTGAAGACCAGCGCCTTGCGGGTGCCGTTGGCAAGCCGGCCGTAAAACAGCATGTCGCCGCCGGAATAGCTGACATTGTCGATCACAAAGCCCTGCGGCAGGCTGGCGGTGACCGCAACCGGTCCGTTGCCGGTGGGAACCGCAAGGTTCGGCGCTTCGCTTTGCGTCTGAACCGTTTTCGACGGCCCCATCGCCTTGTAGACAACCGCACCGAAGACGGCCATAAGGCTGATAAACATCACGGAGCCCGACACGATCTGCAAACGGATCATCTTGCGGCGAACTTTTTCCATGGCCGGATCAAGCGGCTTGTCTTCCTGTTCGTCTGGCTCGATCTGCGTCATCGGGTTCCCTGAAATGCTGATGGATCGGAAAAAATAAGAATGAACGACCCCTTTAAACAAGGCGGAGACGCAAGGAAAGTCCTGATTGCCGGGGAAGACGCCGAAGGCCGCCTCGATGTGTGGCTGGTGGGCGAAGTCGGCAGCGATCTGTCGCGCAGCCGCCTGAAGGCGCTGATCGAGCAGGGCGCGGTTCTCCTCAACGGCAAACCCGTGACCGAACCGAAAAAGAAGGTGCATCCGGGCGATCGCATCGAGATCGTCATGCCGGAGCCGGAAGACCCCGTGCCGCAGGGCGAGGATATTCCGCTCGACGTGGAATATGAGGATGAGGACCTGATCGTGCTCGTCAAGCCCGCCGGTCTCGTCGTGCATCCGGGCGCCGGCAACTGGACGGGAACGCTGGTCAACGCCCTCATCCACCATTGCGGCGACAGCCTGTCCGGCATTGGCGGCGTCAAGCGGCCGGGCATCGTGCACCGGCTGGACAAGGAAACGTCTGGTGTCATGGTCGTGGCGAAGAACGACAATGCCCACCGCCATCTCGCCGCGCAATTTGCTGATCATGGCCGCACCGGCCCGCTGGAACGCGCCTATAAGGCCGTTGTCTGGGGCCGCCCGCGTACCCTGCGCGGCACCATCGATGCCGCCCTCGGGCGCGGCGCCGACCGCACCAAGCGCGCCGTCAAGAATGAGGATTCGTTCGATGCTCGCGAGGCGATCACCCATTACGAGGTGATGGAACGCTTCCAGGAAAAGCCTGACGCCTCCTGCCTCGCCTCCATGGTGGAGTGCCGTCTGGAAACGGGCCGCACGCATCAGATTCGCGTGCACATGGCCCATATCGGTCATCCGCTGATCGGCGATCCCGAATATGGCGCTGCCTTCCGCACCAAGGCGAACCTGCTGGAAGAACCGGCCAGAAGCACCGTCAGCCGCTTTCCGCGCCAGGCGCTGCACGCCTATCTTCTGGCCTTCGAACATCCGCGCACCGGCGAGGTGATGGAGTTCGAAACCGACATGCCTGAAGACATGGAAGAGTTGCTGACGGCCCTGCGCAGCTGAAAACCTGCACGGCGCAGCCAAAAAACTGCGCCCTGCATTTCGCCGGAAGCCCCGGATAATAAAAAAAGATTAGCAGATAGCGATATTCCGCAGTCGGTCCTTTTTATAGACCGCCCCAATTTCGCTTCAATCGTCGCACCTCCTCGGCCCCGCGCAAAGCTTGAAATCGCCGCTGTGAAAACCGTGGCCGCACAAGAGCTTGGCCGGAAAAGACGCCGCAGGAAACGCCATTCGTTCAAGTCGCATCCCCCCGAACGGAACCGGCATGATGACGGGATTTATCGCATATGAATATCGAAGACCGCCGGTTTATATTCCAGGATCTGCGCAGCGTCGAAGGCTATATCGACCCGCCCGATGCGCTTGTCTTCAAGGCCTTGCTGCAGGCGCAGACCAAAGGCGGCCTCGGCGGCGGCATGGCGGAAATCGGCGTTTATTATGGCCGCTCCTATTTCCTGTTGCGGAAATTCGCGCAGAGCCAAGAAAAGGTGCTGGGCGTCGATCTTTTCGATCTTGATCCGCCCGAAGACGGCAGCCTCGACCAATATGAGCGCCTGATGGAAAACGGCCGGCGGCTGGGGTTTCCGATGGATGAGGACCTCATCATCAAAGGCGACAGCACGCGGCTCGCGCCTGCCGAGATCACCTCGCGCATTGGCCCGGCGCGTTTCTTCAGCATCGATGGCGGCCACCATCTGCATCATATACTGGCCGATGCGAAGCTGGCGATGGAGGTGATCGCGCCGCACGGCGTTATCGTGTTCGACGATACCTTCAATCCCGCCTGGCCGGAGGTGACCGTCGGCGTCGCCGATTTCCTGCGCACGCATGGCCACAGCCTCGTCTGTTTCGGCATGACGAAATACAAGACCTATGTCTGCCGCCGGGAATTTTATGCCACCTATGCAGCCGCGATCGCCGCCGATCCCGATCTACAGGCACTCGGCCATGTCGAGACGCAGTTCCTCGGCTCGAAGGTGGTGCGTCTGCACAATCCCATGCGCCGGCGGGTGATGTATGAGCTTATGGTGCGCTCCGGTCTTGGCGGTTTTTCGGAACGAATCTATCGTTCGAAAGTTAAACAGGTCAAGGAAGGTGTCACCGGAACATAACGCATGTGTGAACGCAGCGTTCGCTTGAAACGCGGCGCGCGCGTACATATCTGTCACATGGGTTCGTGCGGGGTCGGTAACGACCCGCAGCTTACGGTGTGCCTCGGGCGGGTGATTTTACCACGCCGAAGAGGGTGCCGTTCCAGACCATAGATAAGGGGGTGCTTTATGGCCCGCAATAGTTTGCCTACGATTACGGCTGGTGAAGCCGGTCTCAATAGATATCTCGACGACATCCGTAAATTTCCGATGCTGGAGCCGCAGGAAGAGTATATGCTTGGCAAGCGTTATGCCGAGCATGGCGACCGCGACGCCGCGCACAAGCTCGTCACCAGCCATCTGCGTCTCGTCGCCAAGATCGCCATGGGTTACCGCGGTTACGGCCTGCCGATCGGCGAAGTCGTCTCCGAAGGCAATGTCGGCCTGATGCAGGCGGTGAAGAAGTTCGATCCGGAACGCGGTTTCCGTCTGGCCACCTATGCCATGTGGTGGATCAAGGCCTCGATCCAGGAATATATCCTGCGTTCGTGGTCACTGGTGAAGATGGGTACGACGGCCAACCAGAAACGCCTGTTCTTTAACCTGCGCCGGCTGAAAGGCCGCATCCAGGCGATCGATGACGGCGATCTGAAGCCGGAACACGTCAAGGAAATCGCTACCAAGCTGCAGGTGTCGGAAGAAGAAGTCATCTCGATGAACCGCCGCCTGCATGGCGACGCATCGCTGAATGCGCCGATCAAGGCGTCCGAAGGCGAGTCCGGCCAATGGCAGGACTGGCTGGTGGATGACCATGAGAGCCAGGAAGCCGTGCTGATCGAACAGGACGAGCTGGAAACGCGTCGCCGCATGCTGGCCAAGGCCATGGGCGTGCTGAACGAGCGCGAACGCCGCATCTTCGAGGCCCGCCGCCTCGCCGAAGATCCGGTGACGCTGGAAGAACTCTCCTCCGAGTTCGACATCAGCCGCGAACGCGTGCGCCAGATCGAGGTTCGCGCCTTCGAGAAGGTTCAGGAAGCGGTGCAGAAGGAAGCGCTGGAAGCTGCGCGCGCATTGCGCGTGGTGGATGCGTAAGGCAGCGCTCTTGACGCTGATGTGCTGACCATGAATCATCCTCGGCCTTCGGCCGGGGATTTTTTGTTTGTAAAAGGCGGGCGATGGGAAATGGTCTGCCTCTGAGACCCGCGATTGTGTTGGAGGAAAAGCGGTAGGGAAAATATCCGCGCTTCGGAGTATGCCGCTTCCCCCCCTCTGCCCTGCCGGGCATCTCCCCACAAGGAGGGAGATTGGCAAGACGCGCCCGCGTTTCGCTATCTCGACTGTCAAGAAAGGCGAAACCTTGCCGCGAGTCGATCTCCCCACCTGTGGGGGAGATGCCCGGCAGGGCAGAGGGGGGTGAGCCACACCCACCAGCACCAACTAACCCACCCATCACCCGACAAACGCAAAGACACCGCCGTAGCCATATAACAAAAAGGGCGGCCTGAGCCGCCCTTAAATCATCACTGCCCGGTCGCCGGAGCCGATGCCGCCCATTCGCCGAGCGCCTTGTCGAAGGCGGCGATGCCGTCATTGCCCTTTTGCAGGGTCAGAAGCGCACGTCGGCCGTTGCGATAGGAAACCGGAATGTCGATCCAGTTGCGGCTCTTCAGAAGCTCCAGATTGGTCTTCATCGCATCCGGGAAGTCGTTGAGCGCGATCATGTGGAAATCGTCGGTGATCTTGGCGGGAACCGCGATCAGCGCGTTGCCGCGATCCTGCTCGGTGCTCTTCATCGCGATGCGCTGGACGCTGTCGATCGCACCGCCTTCGAAGCCTGGCGAAACCGAGAAGACGATCTCGATCAGATGGCTCGCCGGCAGCGACGGATCGGTGTTGCGCTTGAAGGTGATGAGCGCGCTGAGACCACGGCCGGGAACGGTGATCTGGCCCTGCACGGTGGGCGAGGGCTTGCCTTCCGCGTCATTTTCCTGCTGCAGCGACCAGGACACGCTGCCCTGAATGGCCGTTGGCACCGTCTGGCCCAGCACTTCCTCGTAAAGGAACATGCGGTCGCCGGTGGCGGCAGCGGCAGGCTGCTGTCCCGCCGGCGTGCCGGCCGGCGTTCCCGCAGGTGCACCCGCAGCATTATTGGCGGGAGCCTCGCCCGCAGGCGGCGGCGCGACGTTCTGCTCATAGACAGACTGGCCTTCGGCCGTAACGGGCTGGCCGTTCGATCCGGTTGCCGGTCCTTCGTCCCGTTCGGTGCCATCGGCCATAAGCCGCTGGGTAAATTTGGTGCCGGTGACGGAACCGTCATCACCATGCGGCTGGGTCTGGTGATTGTTGGGCGTGGTCGGCTGCTGCTGGCCGTTAGTGGCCGGCGGTTGCTGGGTGGCCGGTGGCGTCGAAGGCTGCGTCTGCGCCGTCTCTGTGGGCGGCGTCTGGCCATTGCCGCCATTCTGCGCGGAACTGACCAGCCCGCCGACCATATCGTTCAGCGCATCGCGGTTCGTCCACACGGCATAACCACCGCCGGCCAGCAGCGCCACGCCGACAAGGGCGAGCACGACCGAGGCATAGTTACGGCGCGGCTTTTTCTTGACCATATAGGCGGGCGTCGCCGCAGCAGCACCAACGCCCGGCGCTTCATCCGAAGTCTGCCGGTTGGACGCGGAAGCGCCATCATAACCGATCAGCTCGTCCAGATCGTCCCAGGGTGTGCGTTCCTTATTGTCCTTGGCACCCGCCGCCTGCTCGCCGAAGAGATCATTATCCGCACGCGGCAGCGCCGGCGCGTCCTTGGCGGGAATGGCAATATCCGCATCCTGGAAATAGGACGAGAAATCCTCGACCACGGCTGCCTTTTTCGGAGCCTGCTCTTCCACCTGGTGGTGTTCGTCAAAATCATGACGGCCGCCAAAGGCCGGCGCATGCTCCACCGCGGCAGGGCCGAAACGGTTATCCGCCTCGCGACGCTCATCCTCTTCGTAAGGGGCCGGCTCGAAACTTACGCCCGGTTCCTGGTAGTGCTGAGCGGAATAACCGGCAACGAGCGGACGTTCGCCGCTCTCATCGCCAATATCCCCATAGGCTTCGCCGGCCGGGCGCGCATCGTCGTTCTGCGCTTCCTCGAGCTTGCGCCAGTCGTCCTCATCCACCGGCTGCGCCCAATGGGAAGGAACGGAATCATCGGCAGGGGCGAACGCCGTTTCAGGCTCCGCATGGTCGTCCTGCGGCTGGTGAGCCGGCTCTTCTTCCGTGCGGGTGAAATAGGTGCCGACCTCTTCGGTGGAGGCGGTCACCGGGGCCGGTGCGGCATGCACGGGTTCCGGCGCATCATAAAGCTCTTCCGGCTCGTGTTCCCCATGATGCCGCTCTTCTTCGGAAGCGTGGGCATCGTGGCGGGGTTCGTCGTGATGGGCAGGCTCTTCATAAACCGGTTCGTGCTGCACCTCTTCACGATGAACAGGCTCTTCCGGTTCGTCTTCGTGCTCGGCTTCGGCAGGATGGGCCGCCGCTTCATCGACGGCCTCCTGATGCTCATGGGATGCCGCCGTTTCTTCTGCCACCGGGGAGACAGCGTCATCCTCCGTCAGCGCCGGAAGCGCCTCGGCATATTCGCTATCCACCTCGGCAATGGCGGCGTCCAGCTTGGCGATCTGCCGGCGCAACAATTCTTCCGGCGGACGTGGCTTCATATTCTCGAGTTGGCGCACAACCGCACTGCGCGCCTTGTCGTAAACCTTCGCCCGGTTTTCGGGAGTATTGTTCGCCAAGCCATCCACGGCCTTGCGAATGACTGCTACAAAATCCGCCATAAGCACTTTCTCGTCGTGACCGGCGACGTACCGGCCCGATATGGTTTATGAATCTAGATCGCCGAGGACATTAGTCCTCAAACGGATCAGTCACAAGTATGGTGTCGTCACGCTCCGGACTTGTCGACAGAAGCGCGACAGGCGCCCCGATCAATTCCTCGACCTGACGGACATATTTGATTGCCTGAGCAGGCAAATCCGCCCATTTTCGGGCACCGACTGTCGATTCTTTCCAGCCTTCCAACGTGACGTAGATCGGCTCGACCCGCGCCTGCGCACCCTGGCTTGCCGGAAGATGGTCGATTTCCTGACCGTCGAGCTTGTAGCCGACGCAGATTTTCAGCTCGTCGAGGCCGTCAAGCACGTCAAGCTTGGTCAGCGCAATGCCTGTAATACCATTGGTGGCGACCGACTGGCGCACCAGCGCGGCATCGAACCAGCCGCAACGGCGCTTGCGGCCGGTGACGGTGCCGAATTCATGACCTTTTTCGCCCAGGAACTGGCCGATCTCGTCATGCAACTCGGTCGGGAACGGACCTTCACCCACGCGGGTGGTGTAAGCCTTGGTGATGCCGAGAATATAACCGAGCGATCCCGGACCCATGCCCGAACCGGCAGCGGCCTGGCCGGCAACCGTGTTGGATGAGGTCACGTAGGGATAGGTGCCGTGGTCGATATCGAGCAGTGAGCCCTGAGCGCCCTCAAACAGGATGCGCGCACCGGCGCGGCGCTTCTTGTCGAGCAGCAGCCAGACGGTTTCGCTGAACGGCAGGATGCGCTCGGCAATCGAGCCCAGCTCTTCCATGATGGTTTCATGCGAGACTTCGGTCGCGCCGAAACCGCGACGAAGCGCATTGTGATGGGTAAGGATGCGATCGACCTTGGCGGAAAGCGCCTCCATGTCGGCAAGATCCATAACGCGGATGGCGCGGCGGCCGACCTTGTCTTCATAGGCCGGGCCGATGCCGCGGCGGGTGGTGCCGATCTTGGTGCCGCTGTTGGAGGCGGCGTCTTCGCGCATGCCGTCCAGTTCACGGTGCAGCGAAAGAATGAGTGTGGCATTGTCGGCGATGCGCAGGTTTTCCGGCGTGACCTTGACGCCCTGCGCTTCCAGACGGCCGATTTCAGCAATCAGCGCATGCGGATCGACCACGACGCCATTGCCGATGACAGCGAGCTTGCCGGGACGCACGACGCCGGACGGCAGAAGCGAAAGCTTGTAGCTGACGCCATCGATGACAAGTGTGTGGCCGGCATTATGGCCGCCCTGATACCGCACGACGACATCTGCCCGCTCGGACAGCCAGTCGACAATCTTGCCTTTGCCCTCATCGCCCCATTGCGAGCCGACCACCACAACATTCGTCATTTCTTGCTTTCCTGCTCATGGCGCCTGCGCGCCCGATAACCCGATGGGAAACCCAAACCCGCGAATGTATACTGTGTTGTTTTACGGAAAGCGACCCTGTTTCTTATGGTGAATTTTGCTTTTTCCGTGACAAGGCGCGGATTTCCCGCATTATCTCGCCCCGTGGGGACAGGCGCGGACGCAAGGTCGCGGTTTACCCCCTGCCGTTTTTCCCGCCCCCATGAAAAAGCGAAACATCAGCGTGCCCTCGAAAGCCTATATCGCCCTCATCATCGCCACGCTCTGCTGGGGTGGCAACACCGTTGCCGGCAAGCTGGCCGTCGGCCACATCAGCCCCATGGCCTTCACCTTCCTGCGCTGGGTCCTCGCCGTCGCCATCATCTTCGCCATTTCCGTGCCGCAACTGATCAAGGATTGGCCAGTGGTGAAACAGCGCCTGCCCTATTTCTTCGTGCTCGGCAGTGTCGGTTACACCGCCTTCAACGTGTTTCTCTACACGGCGCTGCAGCACACCTCGGCCATCAATGCCGCCGTCATCCAGGCCGGCATTCCCATGGTCATCTTCGTCCTGAACTTCATCCTGTTCCGCACCCGAGTGCTGTTCGGCCAGATCGCCGGCTTCTGCCTCACCATATCAGGCGTGGCGCTGCTCGCCTCGCATGGCGATCCGGTCTCGCTGCTGCAACTGGAAATGAATGCGGGCGACGCCATCATGCTGCTCGCCGTTTTGGTCTATGCCGTCTACACCGTCATCCTGCGTTGGAAACCCGCGGTCGACTGGCGCACGCTGATGGCGATCCCCGCCTTTTTCGCCCTCCTCACCTCGGTGCCGCTGGTCTTCTTTGAAATGTCGCGCGAAAGCCTGATCTGGCCGGATCAGAAAGGCTGGGTGCTGGTGGTCTATGCCGGTATTTTTGCTTCGCTCATCGCGCAGATTCTCTACATCAAGGGTGTGGAGCAGATCGGCGCCAACCGCGCCGGCCTCTTCATCAACCTCGTGCCGGTCTTCGGCACGCTGCTTTCGGTCCTCGTGCTCAGCGAAACCCTGCACACCTATCAGATCGCGGCGCTCTTCATGGCGCTTGCAGGCATTGCCGTGGCCGAACGAAAAAAATCGCCGGCTTCCTGAACCAATGAGGATCAGAAAAACCGGCGCAGTCTGGCAGGCATGAACGAGTGGAGCATCGGATCGAAAATCCTGTCCGATGCCCGAGGGGAAAGGTCAGAGCGCGGTTTCGCGGCTGGCCGGAGAGACGTGGGCGTTGCCAAGGACGATATCGCCCTTGTCGGTGGTAACAACAAGCACCTTTTCGAGCGATCCGTCATCCTGAAGTGTGAAAGCAAGCCGCAATGCGTTGGAAGACCAGCCGGCGCCGGCAAGGGCCGTGCGCTTGATCGCAGCGCAGTCACCGCAATCCCCGAGGCTTGCGGATGGCGTTGCCGGAAGATCAGTTGCAAAGCCGGAGACATAATCATCGAGCGCGCCCATGGTGGCGTTCACATCGCGGTTGACGCGCAGCAGTTCCTCACGGCGCTCGACCGTCAGCGGCGCGGCGATGGTGGACACACACTGGCCGGCGGCAAGAACGCAGCCATCAAAACCGCCGGGTGCCGAAATGCCGATTGCGGTCACGGCGGACTTCTCGACGGCGGCAAATCCACGGGCAAAACCGGCAGCACCCGCCGCATCGGCATGGGTGGACATGGAAGCAATGGCAATTCCGCAGATGGCGGCAGCAATAATCTTCTTCAGCATTTCATACCCCGTTTGCGATCCGCCGGCTTGTGCCGGTCTCGATTTCGTTTCCGGAGCGCCTCTTTCAAAGGCCGCTCCCTGTCTGTGATCCCACAATGGCACAGCACTGTTTTCAGCCGCTTTAAGCCGATTGCTACAATTTTATCGGTTTTCATTTTTGAACAGCGGCGGCGGCTTTCCGTCCATTACCCATGTGCAAACGGAGAAACCGGCGGAGCAGGAACTCCGCCGTCAGCAAGGCATCTGCCTGAGAAATACGCACGGCAAGAGCGCGCCATGCCGGCGGTTCAGGTCTCCTTGGCCTTCTGCGGCGGCGTTCCGGCACCGCGAATATTCATGACCTTGTTCAACATATCGAACCAGAAGGGAGCCCCGAGCGACAGGGCAAGCGCCGTTATCAACCATCCCACGAGCTTCACGGCCATGTCTAAAACCGAGCAGCCACGCACTTCGATCTTGCCGGCCGCACCGGATGGAGGAGAAGCCACAGTCTCCTGCCCCCAACCGATAGGCAATGGCCGCAAATTATCCAGCTGATCAGCCAGTCGGCGCAACCGGCAGTCCATCTCGGCTCCCGCATCGGCTTCGTTCGCCGAACCGGGGGGCGAAGCGCACGCAGCCGCGTTGACCTGCGAGATTTCGGGAAGCATCTCGCCCACCTGCCGCACGATCTCGCGATCACCATCGTTCCAGATCGCTTTTCCGACGGCGATGCTGTCCGCATTCAATCCGACGGCGACGGCAAGACCGGCACCCAAGGAAATCAAGCGCAGCTGACGTTTATATTCACCGGCCAGCCTGTCCATGGCCGTATCAAACCATAAGGCGATATGATCTCGAAGCTTGGCGATATCCGTCTCACCCATCGCGAGCGCCGCCGCCAGCACATCCTTCACCCCAGCGGGAATGGCGGCTGCGCCATCGATCTTCTCGACCATCGCTTTCAGATCGGTAATAGCAGGCATGGGTGTTTTCGGATCGAGGCTTGTGAGCAAAGCCATCGCGAAATTGCGGCTGTCGAGATAGGAGGAATGTTTGCCGGGCGCTGGTACACCCGACGGCTCAGGGAGATTGGCATGGGACGAAGCAAGCGTGCCCCGGATCAGGCCGTTTTGATAAAAGCGTTGCAGCAGTTCCCCACCCGCCGGCTCATCGAGCAGTTTCTTTACCGCCGCGCTCAGCAACTTCGCCCGCAGCTTCAAACCGGTCGCAACGATCTCGTTGAGCGTCGTGCAAATCAGGCTGAGCGAGAGGTACAGGAATGCGAGGCCGATCGAGACATCCACGATGCCGCCGAAATATATGCCCATGATTGAAACCTTAAAAAATACGGCAACTTATATAAGTTTTATGAAATCGCGGGACAGATAACGCCTGTTGTTCTGCCGGGCTTCAATGCCCTCCACTCCGCCTTTCCGATTGGTGTTGCCCTCAATGGTATCGAAGGTCTCGGCGCCCATGGACAGGACAAATCCCACATGGCTCCAGTCGCTCGCATCTTGGCGGATGACGAAAAGATAACCCGGCCGCAGCCTGGAGGAACGAAGCAGCGGGGTGGCAACCTCATTTTCCGCAATGAAACGGCCGCTGGCCTTGGCGTCTGCAACCAGCGCATCGACGCCAACCTGCCGCTTCAATGGCGGCTTGATACCCATGTCCCGCGCCGCCTGCTCGATGATGAGCGACACGAAACCGGCGCACCATGGCTGGTCCTTCCCCTCCGCCCCGCGCATATAGGCGCGCACCCAGGGACCGCAATTATCGTCCCCGACCTCCCTTGGCCACTCCGCGACGTGCTGCCGCGCCACCTTCAATACGGTTTCCTCGAAGGACGCGCCCGGCACGACCTTTGCCGTCGCCCGGCGGAGCGGCGCGGTGAGGATCGCCCACAATTCCTCATTCAGCACCGTTGCGCCGCTGCGCCCTTGCGCCTGGGCGAAGCGATTGAGCACCGTTTCGGTGGATGCACCGAAATCGGCGTCAATGCCGGTATGATAGCCGTTCAGGTTGAGCCATTCCTGCAGGCGCTTGACACCTTTTCCGGAAGATCCGTCCTTCAATGCGTCGGGAAAGTCGAGTTCCTGCTCGATCGATTTGAAAGCGGTTGCGGAAAGATCCGGAGACAGCAGCGCAAGATTGCCCGTCGCCGCCAGAGGATTGGCCTTCAGCGCGTTGGAAACGTCGAACGACACCGCTCCCATCTCGATCAGCGTTTTCAGGATGATCGCCGCGCCGACCTGCTGCGAAGGGACTCCGGGATCGAAATAGCGATCGCGAGTATATTTGCCTTTTTCGTAGTGGTAGCAACCACTCCATAAATAGGGCGTGGGCATTTTCCGACGCTTATATTCGTTGTTGATACCGTTGTATTTGTGCCATCGATGCAGCGTGTTGGTTAAAGACCAGTACGTGATCTTATCCAACCCCTCATATGTCACGGCATAACGTGCGGCCGTCTCCCAGTCATAGGGCGGAGAGCCGAAAGGCGGCTGGTTTGGAGGTTCCCTGACCGTGCGTCCGCTCAAGGGATCGCCATTCAGCAAATGGCCTTTGAAATCGAAGCTGCATTCCATGCCATGGACGACCGCCACGAACCACCAGGGCACCATGGTTCCGGACACCACAGCGGCATAACGCTTCTGGTTTTCAACCACCTTACGCGCCGCGAACTCCGCCTGGGAGCGCCATTCCGGACGAATCTCCATCGTGTCCCACAGGGTCTGGTAATCTTCCGACCAGCCCGCCGGCTTGCCGGTCGAGACACTTGCAGGGGCGGCAGGCGGCTGTTTCGTCGCCGCATCCAGCTCGGTATCGGAAAATTCAGCCTTTTCCGGCGGCTCAAAGGGGTCCGCTGCGGAGGAGGGAAAAGGTGAAGCCCGGACAGCTTTCGCAGCGCTATCGAAAGCCAAGCCATAGGCTGCAAGCATTTTTATCGCGGTTTCATATTGACCAAGGGCCAAGAGATCGAGCGCGGGAATCAAAACCCTTTCACGGGCATCGGCCGCATCCATTCCCGCCTTGTCATTTTTTGCTTTCGCAGCTTGATAATCATCGCGGGCGACGCGAAGCAGAGATTCCAGGCGTATTTCCAGTTCGTCGCTTGGTGACATGTGATTTGTCCTCGCTATCGCGCGCGCTCAAGTCTGATTCTCTCAGCGAGAATTCTGAGTTCTATCGCCGCGCCGTTGAGATTGCTGATGCTGATAGTGTTGGGGGTTTCCGCAGCTTGAGCAGCACGCGCAAGTGCAACGCTCGACTGATCAATCAAGAGCACCCAACCGGCGAGAAGGCGCCGATTTTTCTTCTGCAACTCATCGTCTTCTTGATTGCCGCCACCGTCTCTGGAATATCGTCTCTGCCCGGCCGCCAGCAATTTGTACATAGCCGGCGTTGCAGACCGAAGGGCGGATAAAAATTCCTGCATTTTCTTGTTGTTTGTGCTGAGCCGAACTCGAAATTCTTCTCTTCCAGCGGCCGCCAGCAATGAGTTTCCAACAGCCTCAGCCGCACGAACTCCCGGCCAAATCTTATCTGCGACGGCAAGAACCTCTTCAGGAGCAGATCGCTTTTTTATAGCTGTGATACTTTCGTAGGCGCTGTCCACATTCGCCGCAAACCCGGTAAAACGCGTTACCAGCGTCTCTGCATTTTCGCCCGTCGCCAAAGCGACAAGAGCGGCATTATAATCTTTGAGAGCAATAAGCGAACGACGCAACGACGCCGTCAGAGGCGGTTCTGCACCTTCGATATAATAGGCTGCGTGGTCAGGATTGAAATCACGGTCGGCGGCATGACTCCTCTGCCACGAATTCCGTTCCGCTTTGGCCAGATCCGCCAATAGCAGATCGGCCTCGACATACTGCGCCTCATAGGCTTGCCGGTAGAGCTCGAACTCACGCAGGCCGGCGGCCGTACAACCCGGCAGAAATAGCAATATAATTATAAAATTTCGCAATAAAATACTTGAATGCCGCACTACAGCCCCCGCCAGCGACGTATAAATATTAAAACGGAGAGTACTATTTCAAATTCAATTGTAAAGAGAAAAAATGGCGTCCAACATCTTTATGTTGAATTTGGCTACGATTTTTTAACCATATCCGATCGCCGCCGCTTCGAAGTCCGAAGCAGCGCCATAAAACGATAAAAGGGGCCGCATCGCTGCGGGGGTATCAAATGGTATTGCAGGGTTTTGCAGACGATGCGGCCCCGGCTCCGACATTTCAGCCTGTGACGCGCCCACCAAACCGGTTCCTGTTTGAGGGGTGGACACATACCGGCCGCCTCAACCGTGACATTGGGAAATTCCCCGATCTCGGCCGCCTGCCCCGCCCACCTTGCGCCGCGCGCACGCTTGATGATCGGGATGGGGAGGAGTCTACCGCACCCGGCAGCAGCGGGGATGCGCGGGGATCAACAAATTCCAAAAAAGGCGAGAAAGAGATGCGCGGTGCGGGGTCTCGCCCCATCCCGGACACAGGAATTTTCATGGTGTTAACGGCCGCCCGATGTCAGGCATTTGAATTAACCTTGTCTTAAAACCCGACGTTAATGGTTAGCAATTTAAGAATAGCGGAACGAAAGGGTTCCGTTATGCGTGGCGTATCTGCCGTTGTTTTCCTGATGCTCGTCCTGGCAGGCTGCGCCACCGCACCGTCACAGGTCACCAATGCCTGTGCGATCTTCGAGCAGCGGAACGGCATCTTCAACAACTGGCGGCGCGATGCAAAAGCCGCCGAGCGCGAATTCGGCGTGCCCGTGCCCGTCATGATGGCGACGATCTATACCGAATCCGCCTTTCGCCCCTATGCCCGGCCGCCGCGCACCAAGCTTCTCGGCTTCATTCCCTGGACACGCCAGTCGACCGCTTATGGTTATGCGCAGGCGCTTGACGGCACATGGAGTGTTTACCAGCGTGAAACCGGCCGCTGGTCGGCAAGCCGCACCGATTTCACCGATGCGATCCATTTCGTCGGCTGGTACCACGCCAAGAGCCGGCGCGAAAACGGCATTGCGCTGAACGACCCCTACAATCTCTACCTCGCTTATTATTCCGGCCATGCCGGCTATGCGAAAGGCAGCTGGCGCAACAATGCCGCAGTCCAAAAGGCCGCCCGCCGTTCCGCCAACATGGCGATGCGTTACGAGGCACAGTTGCAGCAATGCGGATATCGCTGAGGCGGGGGTCCAGGACCATTTTCGCCTGTAACGCGGAATAGTGGATCACCTACCTTTCCGTCACCCCGGACCTGGTCCGGGGTCCAGCGCGATCAAGTCCTTGATCGCGAAAGACCCCTTTCACGGCGCAGACGCGCCGTGGCTGGATGCCGGATCAGGTCCGGCATGACGGGGGTAGTCACCTACTCCACATAGCCCGCCAGAAAACCCCTGACCGCATCGATCTCGCCGGAACGGATTTCATGCCCGCCCGGGTGCCACATGGTTTCCACCGTGCCGCCCTGAGATTTCAGGCTCTCTTCCAGCGCCTTCGTCAACGGCACGGGGCAGATCGGATCGCGCTCGCCGGCCGTGATGAGCACCCGGCGCGTGGGTTTTGCCGGGGAAATCTTCGGCTCGAATGGGATGAGCGGATGCATCAGCACCGCCGCATCAAAAAGCTCCGGCTGTTCGATCAGCACATTGGCGAGTATATTCGCGCCGTTGGAAAAACCGAGGCCGATGGCCGGCCCGGCCTGATAATGTTCCCGGTTCGCCTTGACGAAATCCGCCATCTTGCCGGTTGCCCGCTGAAGATCAGCCATGTCGTAAACGCCCTCGCCCGTGCGCCGGAAGAAACGCGCCGCACCATGTTCGGAGACATCGCCGACCGGCGAGATGATGGTGGCCTGCGGCAGCAGACGCGCGCCGAAATCGAAGAACTGGTCCTCATCGCCGCCGGTGCCGTGCAGCAGAACGAAAAGCGGTGCGCCCGCCGCGCCGGCGCGGGATTTGTGGAAATAGCTGTCTTTGGTCATGGGAAAATCCTTTCTGGAAGGAAGAAGGTTCAGTGGCATCCGCACGGCTTTTCAGCCGAGCGGAGCAATCTCATCTGGAACGAGCGGCCAAGTCCCTGACAATTAAACCGTCTTCTCGTCCCCAAGCGGTTCCAGCTGCTTTTCCAGCACGGCGCGCAGATGCGCGTGTTGGGTGGGCAGTTTCAGCGCCTCGCCGAGATGGGCGGTGTCCTCGTCGCGGTCAAAACCGGGCTCGTTGGTGGCCACCTCGAACAGCACGCCGCCGGGCGTGCGGAAATAGATTGCCCAGAAATAATCGCGGTCGATGACCGGCGTCACCTGGTAACCCGTATCCATCAGGGCCTTGCGCACTTCCAGCTGCTTTTCACGGTTTTCGACCGCAAAAGCGATGTGATGCACGGAACCGGCACCCAGCTTCGCACCTGATATATTCGGCATGGTCTCGATATCGATGACATCGGCACCGTTACCGCCGGGCATACCGAGACGCAGCACGCCGTCCTGACGGTCCACTTCCTCGTAACCCATGAATTTCAAGAGTTCGGCGGTCGCGCCTTCATCCCGAAGCCGCAGCGAAGCGCCTTGAAAACCACGGATCGCCTGATCCTCGCCGACGCCATTGCCGGTCCATTGCGCGCGACTGTCATCCCTGACCTCGACCAGCGCAAAACCGTCGCCGTCAGGGCCGGCGAAATGCAGGCGCTTGTTGCCGAAAGCGTCGTCCGATTTCAGGCCGTCGACTCCGGCCTTGGAAAGACGATCCTGCCAGTAGCCAAGCGATCCTTCCGGAACGGAAAACAGCGTCGTACCCACCTCACCCGTGCCGGGACGGCCGCGGGCAATATGCGGGAACGGGAAATAGGTCATCACGGAGCCGGGCGTGCCGACCTCATCGCCATAATAGAGATGATAGACGTCAGGCGCGTCGAAATTGACCGTCTTCTTTACCCGGCGCAGGCCGAGTGTGTCAGTGAAAAAGCCGTTGTTCTGGCGCGCACTCGCCGCCATCGACGTGACGTGGTGCAGACCCTTTATCTGGTTGAGCATGATTAAACCCCTTTTCGCCGGCGGGCCTCACATTGGGGCCTGCCCTGTTCATGGCGTTAAGATGGGGTAAGAGCCGCCTCAGGCATAGAGTGGACGACAGGAACGGATTGTTCCCGATCAGTGAACAATAAAATCGACTGTTCAACCACTCGCGCAGGCCATCTCAATGGTCGTCGGCAACGCCCATGGTCCAGTAACCCACGGCACGCAGGGACGCCTTCGGGAAACCGATTTCGTCGGTCAGGAAGGATTTTACCGCTCTCGCCTCAGATTTTTCGCAGGCGGCAAAGACATGCAGGCCCTCATGATCCGCGCTCCAGGCGTGATCGCGCAGCGCCTTTTCAATGAGGCCGGAAGTGCCGGCTGGCTTGCCGCGTCGATAGAGCCACGTCCATTCGACATCGGCTGCGCAGACTACCTCCTGCCGCTCGGCCTCGTCGTCAATTTCGGCATAGACGCTGAGTGTCTTGCCGGCAGGCATTTCGGCTGCCATACGCAGCATCACCGGCAGCGCGGTCTCGTCCCCGGCAAAGACATAACGGTCGGCTTCCGGGCAGACACCGCTCGGGCCGACGATGCCGAGAACATCGCCCGGCTTGGCCGTCGCGCCGAAGGTGGCACCCGGCATATGGTTACCCTCATGCATGACGAAATCGATATTGACTTCGCCGCGGGCGATATCGCCGGAACGGATGGTATAGACACGCCGCGTCAGGAGATCGTCGCCCGCCGGCCATATGATCGCGCCGGTGGGTGCGAGATAGGGCCAGACCGGCGCGCGGGCCTGATCCGGCACCAGCAGCAGGCGCACATGCATTCCACCTGTCATCAGCCTGTCGATGCCGCTTTCGACTGACACGACCAGCCGGCGCATATGCGGCGTGAGATTATAGGCACGCGCGACCTTGCCGCGGAAAAGATTGGGCAGCTCACGCTGTTCCGCGCCATGGCCGCTCCAGCGGAAATCCAGCCCCGCCTCGCCGGAAAACTCGGCAATATGCTCGGCCACCATGGCCTTGACCGACGTCAATATATGTTCGGAAACGCAGTTCACCCGCGCGGCGAAACGGCCGCCCTCGGCGCTGAAGCTGCCATGGCCATATTCCGTCTTGAACCGTACCGTCGACCCGTCGCGCTCCATCTCCATATGCTCGGAGAAATGATCCTCGAAAGCATTGACGATCGACAGCGGGTCGGGCAGCGAAACGGAGGTTTCTGCAGACAGAAGAGACACGGGCATAATCCTTCACTTTGTAGTCCGGTTATCTTTAACCCCGGGACTGGCAAAGCGCAAAGGTATTTATGAGTATTTAAAGAAGGTTTTTGTCGCTTTCTACCACGTCAGGCAATTGCCAGTCGATCGGATCACGGCCATGCGAAACGAGGAAAGCGTTGGCCTTGGAAAAATGGCCGTTGCCGAAAAAGCCGTTATGGGCCGAAAGCGGCGAAGGGTGCGGCGAGCGCAGCACGAGGTGCTTGCGCTGGTCCACGAAGGCCGCCTTCTTCTGGGCATAGGAGCCCCAGAGCAGGAAGACGACATGGTCACATTCATCATTCACGGCGCGGATGACCGCGTCGGTGAATTTTTCCCAGCCCTGCCCCTGATGTGAGGCAGCGCGGGCCTCTTCCACCGTCAGCACGCTGTTGAGCAGCAGCACGCCCTGTTTCGCCCAGCTTTCCAGAAAACCGTGCTTGACCGGGCGAATTCCGAGATCGCTCTGTAATTCCTTGTAGATATTGACGAGCGAGGGCGGAATGCGCACGCCGGGCTGCACGGAAAAGCACAGCCCATGCGCCTGGCCAAGCCCGTGATAGGGATCCTGTCCCAGAATGACGACCTTGACCTCATCGAGAGGTGTCAGATCGAGAGCGCGGAAATATTCCGCGCCCTTCGGAAAGATGCGCTTGCCGGCAGTCTTTTCGGCAAGCAGGAACTCTTTCAGCTTCTGCATATAAGGGCTGGCGAATTCGCCTGAGAGAACGTGCTTCCAGCTGTCTTCGAGTTTGACGCCTGCCTCTGCCATGCCCGCCTCCATCAGAGCTTATTTGAACCGGTTGCCGCGCTGCAGCACTTCGATCTTGTAACCATCCGGATCGCAGATGAAAAAGTATTTTGCGAAAGGCTGGCCCTTATAATCGGCTTCGATGATCTTGCCGGGGGTAAGTCCGATCTCGATGAAACGCTGATGTTCGGCGTCCACGTCGGCTACGCTAACGGCGAGATGACCATAACCGTCGCCCAGCGCATAGGGCACTTCGCGACCCCGGTTGACGGTCAGTTCCAGCTCGAAATCGCCCTCGGCATTGCTGAGATAGATCAGCGTGAAATTCTCGAACTCGGCGCGTTCCGCAACCTCAAGCCCGAAAGCCTGTTTGTAAAATTCCACCGAACGCTTTTCGTCCAGCACCCGGACCATCGAGTGGATCAGCTTGGCCATGGTGTTTCCTTCTTCTTCCTGTTGACGGCCCGGTTATGCTCCGGGCATCGCGGCCCAAGGGAATAAGGATTGAGCGCCGCGCTTTCAACCCTAAAGGCACCTGGCGGCAAAGCGTAACGGCCCGATCACGGCAAATGTGATGGCGAAAACCTCCGATTTTTCCGGTGCGGCCGGACCTGCGGCAACGGGACCACATCGATTTGGCGCCGCCGCTCTATCCTGAGTACTGAACTCATGATACCGGCTTAGGCATGCGCCTTTTATACCTCTGTCTTGGCTGGCTGATGGTCGCGACCGGCATTGTCGGCGCGTTTCTTCCCGTTTTGCCCACCACGCCCTTTCTGCTTCTGGCGCTCTGGTGTTTTTCCCGCTCCTCGCCGAAACTCGAGGCATGGCTTCTCGCCCATCCGAGGTTCGGTCCCTCGCTTCGCCGCTGGCGCGAGCGCGGCGCAATCGCCCGCAAGGCCAAGATCGCGGCACTTTCCGCCATGACGGTGAGTTATGCCGCCTTCTGGTTTCTGAGCGAGCCGCCGCCGCTGCGGGCGACAATCGTCGCCGCGGTCATGCTCGGCTCTGCGCTCTTCATCGCCACACGGCCGGAAAGCTGAAGACAGGCTCTGCTAGCGATGCCGCGATTGCGGCAGCACATAGGGGATATGCCGCGCCGGCAGCCGGCCGACGACGCCGCCAATGCCATAAACCCGGGCGATCGTCTCGTCGCTGATCGTTTCCAGCGAAGGCCCGCTCGCCGTCACCCGGCCGCCATGCATGACGATAAGTTGATCGGCAAATTCCGCCGCCAGATTGAGATCGTGCAGAATGGCGAGCACGAGACCGCCGCCGCTTGCAAAATCGCGCGCCGTTTCCAGCACGGAAATCTGGTGGCCGATATCGAGGCTGGCCGTCGGCTCATCGAGGAACAGCGCCCGTGCCTCGCCATTTTCCACCGGGTTGGGCACCTGCGCCAGCGCCCGGGCAAACTGCACCCGCTGCTGCTCGCCGCCGGACAGCATGTTGTAGGACCGCTGCTCGAAACCCCGCAGCCCGGCCCGGGCAAGCGCCCGGCGGGCCTGTTCTTCCGGTGCGCGCGAGCCCTGCGCCACAGCCCCCATGCGCACGATCTCCAGCGCGGTGAAGGGAAAGGCAAGCTGGGTATTCTGCGGCAGCACGGCGCGCATACGGGCAAGTTGGACCGGCGTGAATTGCGGCAGGGCGACATTATTATAGGTCACCGAACCGGTTTCAGTGCGCATCTCGCCCGAAAGAACCTTCATCAATGTGGATTTGCCGGCACCGTTCGGGCCGATGATGACATTGACCTTTCCCGGTTTCAGGTCGATGCCGACGGCATCGAGCAGGCGACGGCCGGAGCGGATGAGAGTAATGTTTTCGGCCCGGATCATGGCGCATTCCGCATGGAAAACCCGCCGCGGCCAAGCAGCAGGAAGAGGAAGACCGGCGCGCCGATGAGCGCCGTGACAACGCCGATCGGCAGTTCTGCCGGCGAGGCCACCGTGCGGGCAAAACTGTCGGCCAGAAGCAGAAGTGCCGCGCCGCCCAGCGCCGAGGCCGGCAGCAGGAAACGATGCGACGGGCCAATGGCGAGGCGCAAAAGATGCGGCACGACGATGCCGACGAAACCGATGGAACCGGCCGCCGCCACGCTCGCCCCGCAGGCGGCGGCAACGGCCAGAATGACGACCCGCTTCAGCCGCTGCACCGGAATGCCCATGTGGAAGGCGGCAGCATCGCCGAGGATCAGCGCATCCAGCCCGCGTGCGACGAAGGGAATGATGGCAAGCACGATGATGATGAATGGCAGGGTGGCCAGCACCTTGGCGGGCGTCGCCCCGCCCAGCGAACCGAGCGACCAGAAGGTGATGTCGCGCAACGCCCGGTCATCGGCCATGAAGATCATCAGCCCGGTTAGCGCGCCACTGATGGCCGCAACCGCAATGCCCGCCAGAATGAGCGTGGTGGTGGAAGTCGCGCCGTCCTTGGTGGCGATCACATAAAGGATCCAGGTGTTCAGCAGCCCGCCGAAAAACGCCATCAGCGGCAGGAAATGCGGGCCGAAAAACACGGCCACCGTGGCAAGCGCGCCTTCGCTCAGCGAAATGGCCGCAACAGCAAACAGCGCGGCGCCCGAGGTGACGCCGACAATGCCCGGATCGGCCAGCGGATTGCGGAAGAGGCCCTGCATCATCGCGCCCGAGACACCAAGCCCCGCGCCGATCAACATGCCGAGCGCCGTGCGCGGCAAACGCACGGCTTCGAGAATGACCCTGTCGCGGGTATCGAGCTGATCCCCACCACCGGTGAGATAGGCAAAGAGTTCGGAGATGCCGACGCCGGTGGGACCGCTGACAAGCGATACGCCACAGGCAAACAGCAGGATGCCGACGAGTACGGCAAGGGTGACGACCCCTTGGCGGGATCTGTCGCCCGCAACCCCACCCTCGGTGGAACTCAAGACGGCAAGGCTCACGGCTTCACCACGTCAGGGTAAAGCTTGTGCGCCAGCTCCCGGCCGGCGGCCGGCGTGCGTGGGCCGAAACCGATGAGATAAAGCCCATCCATGCTGATGAGGGCCTTGCTGGCAGCGGCCGGCGTGGACTGGAAGGCCGGCAGCGCGAAAATTTCGGCCGCCTTGGCGGTATGGTCACCGCGCGCCATGGTCAGCACCACGTCGGGTGCTGCGGCAATGACTGCCTCATCCGTCAGCGGCTTGTAACCGTTGATCTCCTCGGCCGCATTGATGCCGCCGGCCATTTCGATGATCGCCGCCGCTTCGGTATCCTTGCCCGCCGCCATGATGCGGCCACCGGCGGTGGAGAGCACGAAGAGCACCCGCTTTTTGCCCTTTTCCGGCACCGCGGCAACATCCTTGGCGAGAGTATCGAGCCCGGCTTTGGTCTCCGCAGCCAGCGCCTTGGCCTTGTCGGAAAGACCCACGGCCGCACCGACATCCTCGATCTTCCTGGGGATGGCATCGCCGCTCGGCGGCGTATCGACGGTGACGAAAGGCACCGCACTTGCCTTGAGAATGGAGACGACATCCGCCGGGCCGGAACCGTCTTCGGAGAGAATGAGATCCGGCTTCTGCGACAGGATGCCCTCCGAAGAGAGCGCCCGCATGTAACCGATATCAGGCTTGGCGAGCGCGTCAGCCGGGTAGCTGCTGGTACTGTCACGCGCCACGATGCGGTCCTGCGCACCCAGCGCATAAAGGATTTCCGTCACCGTTCCGCCCACCGCAACGATGCGTTTCGCCTCCGGATTACCCTTGTCCGATGCCATGGCAGCCGGCGCGGCAAAGGCGATTGCGGCGGGCACGAGGGCGGCGAAAAAGAGGGGACGAAGGCGGGAATTCAACATGGCGCTATCCTGAAACACGACCCGGCGCAGGTTCGCCCGCGCCACTAATCTTGAGTTATTTACACATGTTTATAAACCGCGCAATCGATAAGTAGAGTATTTTTGTTCGCTTTATCGTGAACCCCTTTCCAACCCCGTTCGGGCTAGATATCCTGACTGAAACTGGAAACTTAAAGGGAGACTTTCATGTTTATCGCAATGAACCGCTTTCGCGTCGTGCCGGGTTATGAAGAAACCTTCGAATCCATCTGGCGCGAGCGCAAATCGCACCTGAGCGAATTGCCGGGCTACATCGAATTCCACATGCTGAAGGGCCCGAAGGCGGACGATCATACGCTTTATGCCTCGCACACCGTCTGGGCCACCAAGGACGATTTCCTTGCCTGGACGAAATCCGAACAGTTCCGCGCCGCCCATGCCAAGGCCGGCGAGAACCGTGGCAAGGTGGAATATCTCTCCGGCCCGCATTTCGAAGGTTTCGATGTCATCATCCATGAAGACAAGAATGGCGAGCGCCATTCGATTGCTGCCTGAGGCCCGGCTGATGAGCATTGCAGCGCAGAAGACCGACGACGACAGGCAGGCCCGCGCCGCCGCAGCCCTTGCCGAAAAACCCGACGGTATCGTGGAGGCCATCGCCGCCAGGGCCGAGGTGACGCCGGCCGAAATTCTGGCGATCCTGCCCGAAGGTGCCGCCGTTTCTGCGCCGGCGGACCGGTTCGACGCGATCTGGAACGAGATGCGCGGCTGGGGCGAAGTCCTGATGATCGTGCAGACCGGCGATATCGTGCTGGAAGTGCCGGGCCACCTGCCGGAAGGCAGTGAAAGCCACGGCTGGTTCAACATCCACGGCGATAGCCCCATTGGCGGTCACATCAAAAAGGACAATTGCGCTGCGATTACCTTCGTCGACCGCGGCTTCCACGGCCGCCGCTCCTGCTCCGTCTGGTTCATGAACGCCGCCGGCGGCGCCATGTTCAAGATTTTCGTTCGCCGCGACGAGAACAAGGAACTGCTGGCCGGGCAGCTGGCGAAGTTCGAAACGCTGCGGGACGGTTTCCGCGGCTGAACCAGCGAGAATGAAAAACCACCGCCCCTGGCGGTGGTCCAGCTTGATAGAAAACCTGTCCTCCGTCATCCTCGGCCCTGTGCCGAGGATCTGATCACGTTGAATAAAATCAATCGGTTGCAGATCCTCGGGACAGGCCCGAGGATGACGTCGAGTGTGTAGAAGGCTCTGTCATCAACGAAGCCAACTATCTGGTATCCATCCCTACGCCGCCGGTTCATCGCCCGTTCAGTGCCGTTTTCTATCATCCGTTCAAATTCGAACGGACCCAGCACGGAGCAAAGCATCATGACCGACCACCAGCCTCTTCTTTCGCGCCGCAGTTTCGCCGGTCTCCTCGCGCTTGCCCCGCTTTTTGCGGCAGGCGGCGCGGCGGCCGCGCCGGCGAGCCTGCGTGGCAGCGTCTCCTATCGCGAACGCATTGCGCTACCGCCGGGTGCAACCGTGACGGTGCGGCTGATCGATGTCTCGCTGGCGGATGCGCCATCACAGACGATCGCCGAAACCACCATCCGCCCGCGCGGGCAGGTGCCGGTGCCCTTCGTGCTGCGTTATGACGACCGCGACATCAGGGGCCGCCGCTCCTATGCGCTGAGCGCGGAAATCCGCGACCGCGACAGGCTGCTCTTTACCACCACGCAGCGTTACTCCGTCCTGACCGGCGGCCGCGACGATACCGACCTCGTGCTGGAGCGCGTCGGCGCTGGTCCCGGCAGACCCGAGCCGGAAGCGGGTATCGACGGGCACTGGCTGGTGCAGGACATCCGCGGCGAGCGGGTTCGCGGCCGCCGCGAGGCGACGCTCGAAATTTCCCGCGAAGGCCGCGTTTCCGGCAATGTTGGCTGCAACGGCATCGGCGGCGAGGTAAAGATCAGCCGCAACCGTGTCGATTTCGGCCGCATGATTTCCACCCAGATGGCCTGCGCCCCGGATATCATGCGTCAGGAACGGCAGTTCATCGAGGCGCTGGAAGGCGCGCGTTCCTTCCGGCTGGAGCCGCGTCGCGGTACGCTGGAACTCATCGACGGTCGCGGCCGCCCGGCCATGCGCCTGCGCCGCGCCTGACCGCGAGCGCTCTGCCGGCAATTTACAGGCGCCGCCGTGCTGGCCATGGAACATTCCATGTCGCTTCCGGCACGGCGCGCGGCCCTTTCCCGCCCTAAGACTTTGGCTATGTCGCCTTGGCACTTTGCTCCGTTACCAAGCTGCGCTATGCAACACGCCGAACTGCGCCGTCTTGATACCGGCGCGACGTCTTTGAGGGAAAACGAATGACATCCTATGTTCTGACCGTAGCCTGCAAATCGACCCGCGGCATCGTCGCCGCGATTTCCGGTTATCTGGCGGAAAAAGGCTGCAACATCGTCGACAGTTCGCAGTTCGACGACCTCGAGACCGGCAAATTCTTCATGCGCGTCTCCTTCATTTCGGAAGAAGGCGCATCCCTTCAGGCCATCACCGAAGGCTTTCAGCCGGTGGCGGAAAAATTCGGCATGGCATCGGATATCTACCCCGATGGCCAGCGCATGAAGACGATGCTGATGGTGTCGCGTTTCGGCCATTGCCTCAACGACCTGCTCTACCGCTGGAAGATCGGCGCGCTGCCGATCGATATCGTCGGCGTTGTCTCCAACCATTTCGATTATCAGAAAGTGGTGGTCAATCACGACATTCCCTTCCACCACATCAAGGTGACGAAGGAGAACAAGCCGAAGGCCGAAGCCCAGCTGATGGACCTGATCGAGACCAGCGGCACGGAGTTGGTGGTGCTGGCCCGCTACATGCAGGTGCTTTCCGACGAGATGTGCCGCAAGATGTCTGGCAAGATCATCAATATCCACCACTCCTTCCTGCCGAGCTTCAAGGGCGCAAACCCCTACAAGCAGGCCTATGAGCGCGGCGTGAAGCTGATCGGCGCAACGGCGCATTACGTCACCGGCGATCTCGACGAAGGCCCGATCATCGAGCAGGACACCGTGCGCGTCACGCATGCGCAATCGGCCGAAGACTATGTCTCGCTCGGCCGCGATGTAGAAAGCCAGGTGCTGGCCCGCGCCATCCACGCCCATATCCACCACCGCACCTTCATCAACGGCAACCGCACCGTGGTCTTCCCGCCAAGCCCCGGCAGCTATGCGTCCGAGCGGATGGGGTGAAACGCCCGTCATTGACGGTATGACAACCATGGTTTACATTTGCCATGTTCACGATCCGGGAAACAAATGAGTTTGCCGATTGGCTTGCCGGCCTGCGCGACGTACAGGCGCGCGCCCGTATTGCACGGCGTATTTACCGGCTGGCAGATGGCAATCCCGGAGACGTGAAACCGGTTGGCGAAGGCGTCAGCGAACTCAGGATCGATCTTGGCCCCGGATATAGGGTCTATTTCGTCCGGCAAGGTGATGTCGTCATCATATTGCTCTGTGGCGGCGACAAGTCGTCCCAGTCCCGCGACATCGCCAAAGCCAGGAGAATGGCGAGAGCGCTCAAGGAGTAGTGAGACCATGCCACTTGCAACACGCGATTACGATGCTGCCCGCTACCTGGATAGTGACGAAGCGCTTGCGGCTTATATCGCGGATGCCACCGAGAGCGGCGACGCGCAGGAGCTTGCCCATGCTCTTGGCGTCGTGGCGCGAGCGAAGGGCATGACCGATCTTTCAAGACAAACCGGCCTTCCCCGCCAGACTTTGTACAAGGCACTGAGTGGAGAGGGAAATCCTGAATTGGCCACCATTGCCAAGGTGGCCGATGCGCTGGGCTACAAGCTCTCACTGGTGGCGAAATCGGCCGCGGAGACGGCTGCCTGACCAGCCGGCCCTGCTATACCGCTCTTTCCGGCCCTGAGAACACCACCCGCGCCTTCAACCCGCGCCCGCCCAGGCTATCTTCCAGCGTCAGCCGCCCGCCGAACAGACCGGCGATCTCCTCGATAATGGCAAGGCCGAGGCCGGCGCCGGGGGCGGCATTGGCTTCGCCGCGGGCGAAACGCTGACGCACCATGGCGCGTTTTTCCGGAGGAATGCCGGGGCCGTTATCCTCCACTTCCAGCCACACTGCACCCGCTGGCCCGCCGACGCGCACGGTGACTTCCGCCCCGCGTCCGGCATAATTGATGGCATTGGAAACGAGGTTGCCGATCAGCTCGCCGATCAAAAGCGGCTCGGCGAGGATAGTCGCCTCGCCCTCGCCCTCGAAACCGAGATCGATGCCGGCCTCTGCCGCGCGCGGCACGAAATCGGCCGTCACGTTCTGCGCAACGGCCACAAGATCGATCGCGGAAAAATCGTGTTTTTCGCTGGAGCCGGCGGCATCGATATTCGCCATGCGCAGCAGCTGGGCGAGTATGTGTTCGGCATGCGCCACCGAAGCACCACCCTTAAACGCCGCCGCCTGCGCCTCTTCAAGACTTGCGGCGCGGGCGGAAAGCGCAAGCTGGGTGCTGATGATGGCAAGCGGCGTGCGCAGCTGGTGGCTGGCATTGCCGGTGAAATGCCGGAGCGCATCGAGCGCCGATTGCAGCCGCACCATGAAGGAATTGACGGTCTCCACCAGATTTTCCACCTCCACCGGCACGGATTGACGGATGGGGTGCAGGTCGTTCGGGCTGCGCTCGGCGATCGCTTCGCTCAGCCGGTAAAGCGGCCTGAGCGAAATCGTCACCGCGATCCAGACGATGATCGCCGCCCCCACGATCATTAAAAGCAGGCGCAGCGCGGAGCGCAGGATGATGGCCTGCGCCAGCTGGCTGCGGGCAATCGTGGTTTCGGCGACTGTCACGGAAAAGGGCACGGAATTGATACCGGTGGAGGCAAACCGACGGATGGCGGCAATGCGGATCGGCTCGTCGCGGAACACCGCATCACGATAGGCGGGCGTATCGCCGGCCGTGTTTTCCACCGTCGGCAGGTTCTGGTAACCGGTAAGGAATTGCCCGTTCGGCCCATCGACCCGGTAAAACACCCGGTCTTGGGCGGCCGATGTCAGCATTTCCAGCGCGACATAGGGAATGTCGACCTCCAGCGAGCCGTCTTCGGCCACCACCACCCGCTCGGCAATGGCGAGCGCGGAACCGGAGAGTACCCGGTCGGAAACCACATTGGCGGTGTTGACCGCCTCGCGCCAGGTATCGGTCAGCGCAACGCAGCCGATGATGGCGGTGGAGATGAGAAGCCAGCCTAACAGACGCCGCCTGAGCGAATAGGCGGCCTGTCTCATTCCGCCATCTCCGGCAGCTTTTCGAGATAATAACCGATGCCGCGCGCGGTCTTCACCGTCAGCCCGTGGGGTGCAAGCCGCTTGCGCAGGCGGCTGACATATTGCTCGATGGCATTGGCGGAAATATCGTCGTCGAAGCCGGTCAGCGACTGCACGATCGCTTCCTTGGCGACCACCTTGCCCGCCCGCATGAACAGCACTTCAAGCAACGCCACCTCGCGTGCCGGAATATCGAGCGGACGCCCATCGGCCGAAAAGGTGCGCGATGTCAGATCGAACAGCACCTTGCCGAAACTGAGTGCCGAGGAGCGCAGGCCGGCATTGCGGCGCAAAAGCACCCGCACTCTTGCCTCGAATTCGGTGATGTCGAAGGGCTTGATCATGTAGTCGTCGGCACCGAGATCGAGCCCCTTGACCTTTTCTTCCGGCGTACCGCGCGCCGTCAGGATCAGCACCGCCGCCTTGTCCTGGCGCGAACGCATGGAACGCAGCACCTCGATACCGTCCATTTCCGGCAGGTTGAGATCGAGGATGACGAGGTCAAAGCTTTCAGCTGCAATCGCCGCATCGGCGGAAGCGCCGTCCGACACCACATCCACCGCATAACCGCTGCCACGCAGAAGGGCTGAAAGCCCTTCCGACAGCACCTGATTGTCCTCGACCAGCAAAATACGCAAAACTTTCCTCCCGCAGCATTGCCGAGCTTATCCAAGCCCTTGGCGCTTGTGAATGGCAAGCGCGTGCGGCATGATCTTTTCCATGCGTATCGCCGTTTTTCTCTGTCTCTGTCTTTGCATGGCCTCACCGGCGCTTGCACAAGTCGCCGTTTTCCCTGCCCCATCAGGCAAGGCGGATGCGGAAACGCTGGTGGTTTATTCCTCGCTGGACGAACCGCTGGCCACGCCGATGATCGAGGGTTTCCAGAAGGCCAATCCCGATATTGCCGTCCATTATGAGGATATGCTGACGGGCGAAATCTACGACCGGATCGTCAAGGAAACCGATGCGGGCAAAAAGACCGCCGATTTTGCCTTCTCATCCGCCATGGACCTGCAGGTGAAGCTCAGCAATGACGGTTATGCCCAGCGCTCAGACCTTGCCATGAGCGCCCGCTGGCCCGCCTGGGCAAACTGGCGCAACACGGCTTACGCGCTCACCTTCGAGCCAGCGGTCTTCGTTTATCACAAGCCGAGCTTCACCACCGAAAAACCACCCGCCACCCGCGCCGAATTTGTCGATTATCTTGAACGGCACGCGAAAGAGGTGCATGGCCGCATCGCCACCTATGATATCGAGCGCTCGGGCGTCGGTTTCCTGTTCATGTCGCGCGATCAGGAGCAGTTCGGCGATATATGGAGCGTCATCAAGGCCATGGGGGCGGCCGGCGTGAAGGTCTATTCCACCTCCTCGGCCATTCTGGAGCGCGTATCCGACGGCCGTTTCGTGCTGGGTTACAATATTCTCGGCTCCTATGCCGCAGACTGGGCCTCGCGCCACCCGGATGTCGGCATCGTGCTGCCGAAGGATTATACCGTGGTCATGTCGCGCATCGGATTGGTGCCGGAAGCCGCTGCCAATCCCGAACTTGGGCGCCGTTACCTCGAATTCTTCATGTCCAAGGAAGGCCAGACGATCATGGCCCGGCAGTTGCAGATCCCCGCTGTCAGCCCGGAAGTGGCGGGGGAAAACACCGCCAACACAATGCAGGCCATCCACGGCGCGCAATTGCGCCCAGTGCCCGTCAGCCCCGGCCTGATGGTCTATCTGGATCAGGTCAAGCGCAGCCGCCTGATCGAGCGGTGGAACGAGGCGTTGCGCTCGCAATAGTAGACGTTCGGCAGAAATTAATAGAGAGTAAATGAGCAAGGACTTGCATAGCGTCAGTTAGATGACAGCTTTTTGTGATGCTCTGTAATCCTTCTTCATTCCGTGGAGGCGGAAGAAGATGCGGGAGGAAATCTAGGACGATTGCCAGAGCCCCACGCTGAAACTTCAGCGCTGGCACGGCTGCGTCCTGAAATCCCCTTCCGCATAAACGAAAAACGACGCCCAAAAAGGGCATCCTGAGGAGGGTTTTCCAAGTGAAGCATTTTCTTATCGGCACATTTCTGGCAGGTGTGATCGCTCTTCCGGCGGTTGCGGCGGATTACACCATCATTGCCCCGGCCAATCCCGGCGGCGGCTGGGACCAGACCGCGCGCTCGCTGCAGACCGTGCTGCAGGAAGAAGGCATTTCCAAGAGCGTTCAGGTGCAGAACGTACCGGGCGCCGGCGGCACCATCGGTCTTGCGCAGTTCGCCAGCCAGCAGAAGGGCAACCCGAACGCCCTCATCGTCGGCGGCTACGTGATGGTCGGCGCGATCCTCACCAACAATGCGCCCGTGACGCTGAAGGAAGTGACGCCGATTGCCCGCCTGACCGGCGAATATGAAGCTATCGTCGTTCCGGCATCCTCGCCGCTGAAGACCATCGGCGATCTCGTTGACCAGCTGAAGAAGGACCCGGGCAGCGTTTCCTGGGGCGGCGGCTCTGCCGGCGGCACCGACCATATCGCCGTTGGCCTCATTGCCAAGGCGGCCGGCGTCGATCCGACCAAGATCAACTACATCGCCTATTCCGGCGGCGGCGAAGCCCTTGCCTCGATCCTCGGTTCGCAGGTTACGGCCGGCATTTCGAGCTACGGCGAATTCGAAAGCCAGGTCAAGGCCGGCACGCTGCGCCTGCTCGCCGTTTCCAGCGAAGAGAAGCTGGAAGGCGTCGATGCACCGACGCTGAAGGAAAGCGGCCTTGATGTCGTCGTCCAGAACTGGCGCATGGTCGCCGCTCCTCCCGGCCTGACGCCGGAACAGGAAAAGGCCGTCAATGCCGACATCGAGAAGCTGGTGAAATCCGCCAAGTGGCAGGAAACCCTGAAGACCAAGAGCTGGATGGACACCTATCTCGCCGGTGACGAATTCAAGGCGCAGCTCGCCAAGGACACCGACGCCACCGCCGCCATTCTCAAAGACATCGGACTGGTAAAATGAGCCAGGGTTCCAACCCTCTAGAGCATCAAAAGCGCCGCCCTGACTGGGCGGCGCTGGCGATCGCCGTCTTCCTCGTCCTCATTGCCAGCGTAATCTTCTGGGACAGCGCCCGTCTCGCCAGCGTCACCGGTTATTCGCCTGTTGGCCCGGCAACGGTGCCTTACGCCATTGGCTTCTGTCTTGTCGGCCTGGCGCTGTGGACAGCCGTCGAGGCCTGGCGCGGTGATTTTCCCGAACGCGACAGACAGGAAATCGCCCCCGTCATCTGGGTCGTCGCCGGCCTTGCCGCGCAGATGCTGCTGCTCAAGGTCGCCGGTTTCTCCATCGCCACCGGTCTCCTGTTCGCGTTTACGGCGCGCGCCTTCGGCAAACGCAAGCTCTGGTTCTCCATACCTGTTGGCATCGTGCTGAGTTTTGCCATCTGGGTCGTTTTCGCGCAGCTGCTGCAACTTTCGCTGCCCGCAGGACCTCTGGAACGGCTGTTTTTCTAACAGCCATTCCAGCCACTATTCGAGATCACAGGAACCGCCGGCGCGCGATGACGCATACGCCAGCCGTTCCGCCCGCCCTTCTGCTCGACTTGGGGGACATCTGCCCATGAGTACCTTTGAATTCCTGCTGCACGGTCTTGAGGTTGCCGCCCAACCCATGAACCTGCTTTATGCGCTGATCGGCGTGACGCTCGGCACCGCCGTCGGCGTTCTGCCCGGCATCGGCCCCGCCTTGACAGTCGCGCTGCTCCTGCCCGTCACCTACCGGCTCGACGCTGCCGGTTCACTCATCATGTTCGCCGGCATTTATTATGGCGGCATGTATGGCGGCTCAACCACCTCGATCCTGCTCAACACGCCGGGCGAAAGCGCCTCGATCGTGACGGCACTCGAAGGCAACAAGATGGCCCGCAAGGGCAGAGGCGGCCCGGCCCTTGCCACCGCCGCCATCGGCTCCTTCGTCGCCGGCCTCATCGCCACTATCGCGCTTGCCTTCGTCGCCCCCTACATCGTCAAGCTGGCGCTGGTGTTCGGCCCGCGCGAATATTTCGCGCTGATGGTGCTCGCCTTCGTCACCGTTTCCTCCGCCTTCGGGGATTCGGCGCTACGCGGCCTCACCTCGCTGTTCATCGGCTTTGCGCTTGCCATCGTCGGCATCGATCAGCTGACCGGCCAGACGCGCATGAGCTTCGGCATTCCCGACCTGCTCGACGGCGTGGAAGTGACGACGCTTGCGGTGGCCATGTTCGCCATCGGCGAAACGCTGTTCATCGTAGCACAGGGCAATAGTGGCGACGAAAAGGTGGAGGCCGTCAAAGGCTCGGTCTGGATGAGCGCGCAGGACTGGGCGCGTTCGTGGAAGCCCTGGCTGCGCGGCACCTTGATCGGCTTCCCCATCGGCGCCATGCCGGCGGGCGGCGCTGAAATCGGCACCTTCCTCTCCTATGCCACCGAAAAGAAGCTGACCAAATATCCGGAAGAATTCGGCCACGGCGCCATCGAAGGCGTCGCCGGCCCCGAAGCCGCCAACAATGCGTCCGCCGCCGGTACACTGGTGCCGCTCCTGACGCTCGGCCTGCCGACGACAGCGACCGCCGCCATCATGCTCGCCGGTTTCCAGCAGTTTGGGCTTCAGCCCGGCCCGTTGCTGTTCGCCACCAATCCGCAGCTCGTCTGGGGCCTGATCGCCAGCCTGTTCATCGCCAACCTGATGCTCCTGGTGCTCAACCTGCCACTCGTCGGCCTGTGGGTGAAGCTGCTGACCATTCCCAAGCCCTGGCTTTATGCCGGCATCCTGCTGTTTGCCACGCTCGGCACCATCGGCGCCAACCCGTCGGTGTTCGAACTCGGCATGCTGCTCGCCTTCGGTATCCTCGGCTACGTCATGCGCATCTTCGGTTATCCGATCGCGCCTGCGGTCGTCGGCCTCATCCTCGGCCCGCTTGCCGAACAGCAGCTGCGCCGCGCCCTTGCCATCGGCCAGGGCGACCCGACCGTGCTGCTCACCTCGCCGATTGCCGTTGGCCTCTTCATCGTGGCGGCCGCCGCCTTCATCGTCCCGCTGATCATGCGTATCCGCGGCCGCGGTGAAGTGCTGTCGCAGCTTGCCGCCAACGAGGACTGAGAAACCGGAAACCTCCCAAGGCAACTGGCCCCGTATCTCCGGATGCGGGGCTCTTTTTATTCACGCCAACGGGATGTGTGGGGCGGGCACGGCCATGATATGATTCCGCCCCAAACGCAGGAGAAAAACATGCGCACAATCGCGATCATGATGGTTCTGGCGCTCGCCGGCTGCACCACCGCCGCACCCGATGTGGAGCCCATCCCCGGCAGCATCACCTATGGCGGACAACCGCGAACCAAACTGACCAAGTCCCCCGTCGGCAGCACGCTCAGCAACGAATTCGTGATGGGTGACGGACGGTTGGCGATCGAGACTTACCGGGTGCAGCCAGACCGGTCGCTGAAGCTCGAGAGACGGGAAATCGTCGGCGACTGGCCGCAGGATTGAACGCCGTAGTCGCGTTGGTGTTTCCCAGCCGGTCGCGAAGGACGCACATCCTCTCGACGTCATCCTCGGCCCTGTGCCGAGGATCTAATCACGTCAACAAAATCAATCGGTTGCAGATCCTCGGGTCAAGCCCGAGGATGACGTCGGAGAAGGAGGTGAACTCATCACCCCTTTCCCGCTCACGGCAATTCAGAACCATTCTAAAACATATTTTTGATTTCCGCGAACCTTGCCAATAAAGCTGACAGCTAACATCAAGTTAACTTTGCGGGAAACGCTTCCGCCGGCTCAGAACCATATTGCAAGGGACATATCCGTGGCCATCAACTTCACCTTCCCCGTTCGGCTGCTGGCGGCAGCGGCCTTCAGCCTTGGCGCGATGACGGCGAGTGCCGAAGACATGACGATCAGGCACTCTCAGGGCGAAACGGTGCTGAAAGCGGCGCCGAAGAAGGTTCTGGTGCTGGATATTCCCTCGCTCGACAATCTCGATGCGCTGGGCGTCGAGCCCGCCGGTGTCGTCGGCTCCAACCTGCCGACCTATCTGCAGAAATACGCCGATGGCAAATATCTGAAGGTCGGCACGCTGTTTGAGCCCGATTACGAAGCGATCAATGCGGCTGAAGCCGATCTCATCATCGTCGGCGGCCGTTCGCGGGCGAAATATCCCGATGTCGCCAAGATCACGCCCGCCATCGACATGTCGATCGATTCCAAGGAGTTCATCAACAGCGTCAAAGGGAATATCACCAAGCTGGGCGATATCTTCGGCAAGCAGGAAGAGGCAAAGAAGCTCGACGCCTCGATCGATGAAAAAGTCGCCAGGTTGAAAGAGATCGCCCCGAATTCCGGCACGGCGATGATCCTCGTCACCAATGCCGGCAAGGTCGGTGTTTACGGCCCAAGTTCGCGCACCGGCTGGCTGCACACCGAGATCGGCTTCAAGCCGGTTGCCGAAGACATCGACGACCGTTTCGACCGAGGCGACGTCGTGTCCTTCGAATATCTGGCCGAGGTCAATCCCGAATGGCTGTTCGTGATCGACCGCGACGCCGGCATCGGCCGCGCGACGGACCCGGGCAAGGCGGCCGCGCAGGTGCTGGACAATGAACTGGTTCACCAGACCAATGCCTGGAAGAAAAAGCAGATCGTCTATCTCGATCCGCAGGCGGCCTATATCGTCAGCAGCGGTTACACGGCGCTCACCACCCTGCTCGATCAGGTCTATAACGGGGTTTCGGAGGAGAAGTCGTAGAAGGCATAGACCATCTTCTCCAAGGCTGCTCCATACGCGACGTCATCCTTGGGCTTGCCCAAGGATCTAAACACGCCAATCAAATCAGAACGTTGCAGATCCTCGGGACAGGCCCGAGGATGACGAGAGGAGGCCTTCGTCTCTTTCGGCAGCGTGACGGGCGGCCCGAAGCGCCAGCATTTTTTGAAACATCGCCAACGTGAAATCCCTACCCCTCATATCAGCCCTCCTTCTGGCTCTCGCGCTCGCCATCACCAGCCTGTTCGTGGGTGTGAGCAACGTTTCGCTCGCCACGCTCCTTGCGCCGAACACAAGCGCGGATGCGCTACGCGTTCTGCTCGTCAGCCGCATTCCGCGCACGCTGGCGCTGATCCTCGCCGGAAGCTCGATGGCGATTGCCGGTCTCATCATGCAGATGCTGGTGCGCAACCGCTTCGTGGAGCCTTCGACGGCGGGCACCACCGAATCCGCCGGCCTCGGCCTCCTCACCGTCACCCTGCTTGCGCCGGACACGCCGATCTTCGGCAAGATGCTGGTAGCCGCCGCCTTCGCGCTGGCAGGCACCGCGCTGTTCCTGCGTATCCTGCGAGAGGTGCCGCTGCGCGATGTACTGCTGGTGCCGCTGATCGGCATCATGCTCGGCGGCGTCATTGCCGCCGTCACCACCTTCTTCGCCTATCGTTTCGATCTGTTGCAATCGCTTGGCGCCTGGATGACGGGAGATTTTTCCGGGGTGCTGCGCGGCCGCTATGAATTGCTGTGGGTCGGTTTCCTCTTCGCCATCGCCGCCTATCTCGCCGCCGATCGTTTCACCGTGGCCGGCATGGGCCGTGATTTCACCACCAATCTCGGTCTGAACTATCGCCGGGTCATGGCGCTCGGCCTCACCATCGTTTCGCTGGTCAGCGCCGTCGTGGTGGTCACGGTCGGCATGATCCCCTTTCTCGGGCTGATCGTGCCAAACGTCGTCAGCCTGATGATCGGCGATAATATGCGCCGCTCCGTGCCCTGGGTGGCGACGCTTGGCGCCATCTTCGTCCTCTCCTGCGACATCATCGGCAGAACGGTGCGCGCACCCTACGAAATACCGATCGGAACCGTAGTCGGCGTCATCGGCAGCGCACTTTTCCTCTATCTCCTGCTGCGGAAACGCCACCATGCGTGAGAAACATCCCGAAAGGCGCGCAAAAACCGTTCTCCTCGTGCTTGCAGCATTCGCGCTCATCTCCATGGTCGCCTTCATGACGCTCGGCGCGAAGGGAAGCTGGAGCTTCGTGCTGCCCTTTCGCGGCATCAAGCTTCTGTCGCTCCTTCTGGTGGCCTATGCCATCGCCGTCTCCACCGTGCTGTTCCAGACGGTCACCAACAACCGCATCCTCACCCCTTCGGTGATGGGCTTCGATTCACTCTACGTGCTGATGCAGACCGGGCTGGTCTTCGTCTTCGGCTCCGCAACCGTTGTCATGATCGATCCACAGCTGAAGTTTCTCACCGAGACCGCCCTGCTCGTCGCTTTCTCGGCCCTGCTCTATCGCTGGCTTTTCGTCGGCGCGGAACGCAGCCTGCATCTTCTGGTGCTGGTCGGCATCGTCTTCGGCGTCTTTTTCCGCAGCCTGTCAGGCTTCATGCAGCGCGTGCTCGATCCGAACGAATATACGGTGCTGCAGGATGTGCTCTTCGCCAGCTTCAATTCCATCGATCCGACGCTTTTGACCATTTCCGCCATCATCATCGGCGTGGTGACCGTCATCGGGCTCAGGTTGCTGCATACGCTCGATGTTCTCTCGCTCGGCCGCGCCACGGCCATCAGCCTCGGCGTCGAATACAAGCGCACGGTCACCATCATCCTTGTGCTGGTCTCCGTGCTCGTCGCCGTCTCAACCGCGCTCGTCGGCCCGGTGATGTTCTTCGGCCTGCTGGTCGCCGCCCTTGCACATTATCTCACCGGCAACGGCAAACATGCCTATGTGCTGCCGGCGGCGATCCTCATCGCCATCATCTGCCTCGTCGGTGGCCAGGTGGTGCTGGAGCGCATCTTCGCCTTCGATACGGCACTTTCCATCATCATCGAATTTCTGGGCGGCATCGTCTTTATCGGTCTTATCTTGAAGCGGGGTGCGCGATGATCATCGCCAGTCAGATCAGCAAATCCTATGGCGATACCCTCGTCGTCGACGGCGTCTCCGTTTCCATTCCGGCAGGCGGCGTCACCTCCATCATCGGGCCAAACGGGGCGGGAAAATCGACGTTGCTCTCCATCGTCGCGCGGTTGATGTCCATGGACGCCGGAGCCGTGACGGTGGACGGGCTGGATGTCACGAAAACCCCTTCCGACACGCTGGCGAAGCGGCTTTCGATCCTAAGGCAGGACAACCACATTTCGTCGCGGTTGACAGTGCGCGATCTCGTCGGTTTCGGCCGTTACCCCTATTCGAAGGGCCGCCCCGCCATTGAGGACAAGGTCCATATCGACCGGGCGCTGGAATATCTGCATCTCGAAGCCCTCGCCGGCCGCTTTCTCGACGAGCTTTCCGGCGGCCAGCGCCAGCGCGCCTTCGTGGCCATGGTTCTGTGCCAGGATACGGATTACGTGCTGCTTGACGAGCCGCTCAACAATCTCGACATGAAACACGCTTCCGGCATGATGAAGATCATGCGCCGCGCCGCCGACGAGCTGAAGAAAACAGTGGTTCTGGTGCTGCACGACATCAACTTCGCCTCCTGGTATTCCGACACCATCATCGCCATGCGCGAAGGCCGCATCTGCCATCAGGGGCCGGCGGAGGGGATCATCCGCCCGGATATCCTTGAGGATATCTACGACATGCCGATCCGCGTCGAGGACATAGACGGCCGGCGCATCTGCCTGTTTTACGAATGACATGATGATTGCGCAGGATTTTTCTCACCGCTTTGCTTAGCATGGAACGGGGCCACAGGCCCGGACGTTAAACGACGGACTTTTCCAAAGCGGCATTCCGTCCGCAACTTCAGGAGACATCGATGAAGACGCACAAGACGAAGAACGACCTGCCTTCCAACGCCAAGTCGACCGTGATCGGCATTCTGAACGAATCCCTTGCCTCGGTGATCGATCTCGCGCTCATCACCAAGCAGGCGCACTGGAACCTGAAAGGTCCGCAATTCATCGCCGTCCACGAACTTCTCGACACCTTCCGCACCCAGCTCGACAATCACGGCGACACGATTGCCGAGCGTGTCGTGCAGCTTGGCGGCACGGCGCTCGGCAGCCTGCAGGCCGTTTCCTCGACGACGAAGCTCAAGGCCTATCCGACCGATATCTTCAAAATCCACGACCATCTCGATGCATTGATCGAGCGGTATGGCGACGTCGCGAACATGATCCGCAAAGCGATCGACGATTCCGACGAGGCAGGCGACCCGACAACGGCGGACATCTTCACCGCTGCCTCGCGCGATCTCGACAAGTCGTTGTGGTTCCTCGAAGCCCATGTACAGGAAAAGAGCTGAGCCGAAAGCATTCCAGCAGGCTCATCACAGCAAAGCGCCCGAGAGATTCGGGCGCTTTTTTAGTAAAGATGATGTCATCAATGGCGGCGCAGAACCGCAAGCCCTATGTCGCGCAACATCTCATGATCCAGAATGCCGCGCTGGGCGCTACGGATCAAAATTGCTGCACACTCATTGGCAACATGGCTGCTGCGATCCTGAAAGCACTCGAAACAAACACCATCGAAAATATTCTGCAGATCGGTGATTTGTTCTGGCGACAATTGCGCGCCGACTCTTTCAAAAGCTGCGTACGACAAGGCTCATCCTCCCGATGATGATATGCCAAGTATCGTTTCTTTTTTCGTGGGCATCAATTTTGTACACCCGAACGAATCACTTGTCGAATCAGATTTTAACCAAATGTAAACAGGTTATTTCCTGCACTATCGGCCGTCCGCGCGCCCTGTGCCTCGGGAATAAAGAACAGCCGAAACAACGCTTTCGCCCGCCCCTGCCTCCGTCTGGAACCGCATAGGGTACGCGTTTTCGAATAAACACGCGGCCGGGAGGATTTCCACCGAAACCGCAAAAGAACTGTTGCATTCCAAAAACGATTGAGCGATATAGCACCCGTCGCCGCTTCGGCGGCCCACGGTTCAGCGAACTACCCCGGACCGGTGGATTTGAGCGGGTGTAGCTCAGGGGTAGAGCACAACCTTGCCAAGGTTGGGGTCGAGGGTTCAAATCCCTTCGCCCGCTCCAGTTTCTTGTTGACACTGATTTTTTAACGCGCGCCGATTATTACCGCATAATTTTCATATATGAGCGATGAATCGCCCCTCTGGTTATACTGTATGCCAGCGAAGCCGCAAATCTGGATACGGCTGATGGTCTTGGCGACCTTGAATGAGTGGGCTTCACAAAATCAGCTGCGATGGAAAGAAAAATCAAACAGTAGAACGCTTGCCTAGACACCGCGTGGTTTAAGTGAGCGATACGAGCACAAAAAAGCCGGGCGGAAAACCGCCCGGCTTTGGGTCTGTCAGGCGAAAATAAAATTGTCAGTGGTGAGTTGCCACTTGCTTACCCCATCGAGCGACACTCCGTTGCTATCACCAAAATTGATCGTAATCTGGTTATCGGCCTCGGAGATATTGGCCATGATCTGCTCAAACGACGTTGCCAGCGGGATGCCTTGAATCTCGATAATATCCTCGGCGACATTGAAGTCGTAAATGACATCATTGCCTTCATTCGCGCTGAACACAAAAGCGTCCCTGCCCTCAAGGCCTGAGAGCATATCGTCCCCCTGCCCGCCGATGATGCGATCATCGGCACAATTGCCAGAAACTATGTCATCGCCGTTGCCGCCCGAAAGCGTGGTGCCATTGACCCCGGCGACAAGGACATCGTTGCCGGCATAGCCATATATAACGCCATCCCCGGCTTTGCCGTAGATGACGTCTTTTTTGGCTGTCCCCTCACGAACACCCTCATTCGCCACATCACTTACCGCGATAGTGATATTCTTGGTGAAAGTCGCGCCACCCGCATCCGTGACCATAATACCGAGTTCGTGCTCACTTTGAGTCTCATAATCCAGCATCGAACTTGTCTTCACCCGGATCGTATTACCGACCAGTTCGAACCGATCTGTCGCTCCCGCGACGAGCGAAAAGCTCATCGTATCATCCATGTCCGGGTCGATGCCCGCGAGCGTCGCAACGACAGTGCCGGCGCGGCTATTCTCGGCAATGGTCCCGCCCTTCACTAGGATATCGGTCGGCGGAGTATTCTGCGAACCCAGCAATGCTTCAAGAGTAAGGGTCCGGTCGGCGAACTGGAACAATTCGACTCCACTGACCTTGTCGTTACCATCCGGAGACCCCGACCGCCGATCACTCAGCATATAAGTCTGCGTGACGCCATCGAAAGTGAGGGAATAGTCACTTCTCTTGCCGCGGAACACCACAGTGTCGGTGCCAGCACCGCCGTGGAAGACGTTGGCATCGGCATCGCCGATGAAAAAGTCATTCGCGCTCGACCCTCGGATCACCTCGACGCTTCTGAACACATCACCTTCAGCGCCGCCGGCATGCACACCCGTCGTCAGGTTGACCATTATACCGATATGGCTCTCGGCATAACTGACGGTATCGACGCCGGCGCCGCCGATAAAGGTGTTCGCCCCGGCATCGCCGATAAACGTATCGTCATGCTCCGAACCAACGATCGCCTCGATGCTCTCGAAACTATCGCCTGCAGCATCGCCCGTGTGAGCACCCGTCGCGAGGTTGATGTTCACGCCTGTGGAAGAGCTGGCATAGCTGACAGCGTCGATACCGTCACCGCCGATCAGACGATCCGCCCCGCCACCGCCGATCAGCATGTCATTGCCCCTGCCGCCGATCAGGACGTTGTCGAGATTATTACCGGCGCCGATGAAGGCGCCGCTGCCGGTATAGGTGAGGTTCTCCAAGCCCGCGGACAGCGCATATATGTCGAGAGCAGTCTCCACCCTGTCGATCCCCGCACCGCTAACCTCGATGACCCGCACAGCTGAACGCTCAACAATGTAGACGTCGTCGCCGAGGCCGCCTTCGAGAAGGTGCCCCTCGGTCGCGGAAGACAGCCGGTCGTCAAAGTCCGAACCGATCACATGCTCAATTGCGATCAGCAGATCTTTCTCTGCGCCGCCGCAATTGATGCCAGACGTCAGGTCTATGCTTACAGCTGCGGACGCACCCGCATAGCTGACGGTGTCGATGCCATCGCCACCGTGAAAAATATTCGCCCCGGCATCGCCGATAAATGTATCGTCATGCGCCGAACCAACGATCACCTCGATGCTCTCGAAACTATCGTCTACAGCTTCGCCGGTGTGAACGCCCGTCGCAAGGTTGATGGTCACCGCTGTCGAGGCGCTGGCATAGCTGACGATGTCGATACCGTCACCGCCGATAAAGCGATCCGCCCCAGCACCTCCAACGAAGTAGTCCGCCCCGCCTAGGCCGATAAGCGTATCATTGCCCGCGCCGCCGATCAGGACGTTGTCCAGATCATTGCCAGTGCCAATAAAGGCATCTCTGCCGGTATAGGTCAGCCGTTCCAGACGCGCGCCCAGCGTCACGCCGGAGAGCGCCGTCTCCACCAGATCGATCCCTTCGTCCTCTCCTTCGATGATCTGAACATTGATATCGCCCAGGACATAGATGTCGTTGCCGCGCCCACCGGCCAACACATGGCCAGCCGTTGCGGAAGACAGCCGGTCGTCAAAGTCCGAGCCGGTCACATGCTCGATTGCGATCAGCAGGTCGTTCTCTGCGCCACCGCCATTGACGCCAGACGTCAGGTCGATGCTCACGGCTGCGGACGCACCCGCATAGCTGACGGTATCGATGCCATCGCCGCCGTGAAAGATGTTCGCCCCGGCATCGCCGATAAATGTATCGTCGTGCGACGAACCAACGATCACCTCGATGCTCTCGAAAATATCGCCTGTAGCATCGCCGGTGTGAACGCCCGTCGCGAGGTTGATATTCACCGCTGTCGAGGCACTGGCATAGCTAACGGTATCGACGCCATAGCCACCGATGAAAGTATTCGCACCGCTATTGCCGATGAAGGCGTCGCCAAAGCGCGTGCCTTCGATCACCTCGATGCTTTTGAAGATGTCGCCCGCCGCATCACCCGTGTGGATATTGGTGGTGAGGTTGATCGTGATTGCACTGTCGCTATCCCTATAGCTAACGACATCGATGCCATCGCCGCCATAGTAGATGTTAGCCTCCGCCCTGCCAAGGAACGTGTCGCTCCCAGCAGTACCAGCAATGCCACCATCCGCCTCATCACTGACCATGATGGTGATCGTCTTGATCAGGGTCGCACCAGCGGCATCCGTGACCGCCACGACAAGTTCATGCGAACGCGCAACCTCGTAATCGATATCCGCAGCCGCCTTCACCCTGATCTCTTTTCCGACCAGTTCGAAGCTGCCGGTCTCTCCGGAGACGAGGGCGAAGGTTGCCGTATCGCCGGGATCTGCATCGATGCTCACAAGCGTCGCGACGACCGTGCCTGCGGGACTGTTCTCGGCAACGGTGCCGCCCGTCACCAGAATATCCGTTGGTGCCCGGTTCTCTTCTCTCGGCTTCAGTGCCTCGCGGGAAAGAACATCATCTGCAAATTGGAACCGCTCGACCTCCATAATCCGGTCGCTGCCCTCCGGAGATCTGGAACGGAGATCTTTCACCGTATAGGCCTGTGTCAGAGAATTATAGCTAATGTCGTAATCGCCGCGCTTTCCCGTAAATACCGCCGTATCCGTGCCGTCGCCACCGATCAGCCGGTCATCTCCGGCACCGCCGTAAAGCGTGTCGGCGCCTACCCCGCCGGTGATGACGTTGTTCCCGGAATTCCCCACGAGAGAAGCGTCGCCACTGCCCGTGAATGTCAGACGCTCAACATTGGCAATACGCTCCATGCTATAATTGCGGAGTGTCGTTCTGATCTCGTCGTCACCGCCATTGGCGGACTCCATAACCGTGATGCCATTATTGCCAACGACATAGACATCGTCGCCAGTACCACCTTCCAGGACATGCAGATACGTCGAGGACGACAGCGTATCGGCAAAGTCAGAACCAACCACCCGCTCGAAACCAGTCAGCCGATCGCCCTCCGCATCGCCACCCGAAACGATCTGCGTCGTCAGATCGACACTCACCGCCGAAGACGACGTCGAATAATCGATTATATCGATATATTCCGAATTGTTATATTTACCCGTACCCGCATTGAAGGTATCAGCCCCCGCCGTGCCCGCGAAGGTATCGGCATATTGCGACCCCTGGATCACCTCAATGCTCTCGAACGTATCACCGGCGGCCTCGCCCTTGTGAACCCCCGTCTTCAGATTGATCGTCACCGCATACGAATAGGCCGCCGTATCCGTACCCTCGCCACCGATCAGCCGGTCATCTCCGGCACCGCCGTAAAGCGTGTCGGCGCCTACCCCGCCGGTGATGACGTTGTTCCCGGAATTCCCCACGAGAGAAGCGTCGCCACTGCCCGTGAATGTCAGGCGTTCGACATTGACAAAATAGTCCATGCTATAATTGTTGAGCGTCGTCCTGATCTCGTCGTCACCGCCATTGGCGGACTCCATAACCGTGATGCCATTATTGCCAACGACATAGACATCGTCGCCAGCACCACCTTCCAGGACGTGCAGATACGTCGACGACGACAGCGTGTCGGCAAAGTCGGAGCCCACCACCCGCTCGAAGCCGGTCAGCCGATCGCCCTCCGCATCGCCGCCGGAAACGATCTGCGTCGTCAGATCGACACTCACCGCCGAAGACGACGTCGAATAATCGATTATATCGATATATTCCGAATTGTTATATTTACCCGTACCCGCATTGAAGGTATCAGCCCCCGCCGTGCCTGCGAAGGTATCGGCATATTGCGACCCCTGGATAACCTCAATGCTCTCGAACGTATCGCCAGCAGCCCCACCCTTGTGAACCCCCGTCTTCAGATTGATCGTCACCGCATACGAATAGGCCGCCGTATCCGTACCCTCGCCACCGATCAGATGGTCGGCCCCTGCACCCCCGTAAAGCGTGTCGTTGCCTGCCCCGCCGGTGATGATGTTGCTCCGGGAATTCCCCACGAGAGAAGCGTCGCTACTGCCCGTGAACGTCAGGCGTTCGACATTGACAAGATAGTCCATACTATAATTGTTGAGCGTCGTCCTGATCTCGTCGTCACCGCCATTGGCGTACTCGATAACCGTGATGCCATTATTGCCAACGACATAGACATCGTCGCCAGCACCACCTTCCAGGACATGCAGATACGTCGACGACGACAGCGTGTCGGCAAAGTCGGAGCCCACCACCCGCTCGAAGCCGGTCAGCCGATCGCCCTCCGCATCGCCACCCCCGGAAACGGCCTGCGTCGTCAGATCGACACTCACCGCCGAAGACGACGTCGAATAATCGATTATATCGATATATTCCGAATTGTTATATTTACCCGTACCCGCATTGAAGGTATCGGCCCCCGCCGTGCCCACGAAGGTATCGGCATATTGCGAACCCTGGATAACCTCGATGCTTTCGAACGTATCGCCGGCAGCCTCACCCTTGTGAACCCCCGTCTTCAGATTGATCGTCACCGCAGTCGAATGGGTCGCCGTATCTATGCCCTCGCCGCCGATCAGCCGGTCGGCCCCGGCACCCCCGTAAAGCGTGTCGTTGCCTGCCCCGCCGGTGATGATGTTATTCCCGGAGTTCCCCACGAGAGAAGCGTCGCTACTGCCCGTGAACGTCAGGCGTTCGACATTGACAAGATAGTCCATACTATAATTGTTGAGCGTCGTCCTGATCTCGTCGTCACCGCCATTGGCGTACTCGATAACCGTGATGCCATTATTGCCAACGACATAGACATCGTCGCCCCCACCGCCTTCCAGGACATGCAGATACGTCGAGGACGACAGCGTATCGGCAAAGTCGGAACCCACCACCCGCTCGAAGCCGGTCAGCCGGTCTCCTTCCGCATCGCCGCCGGAAAAGACCTGTTTCGTGAGGTCGACCTTCACCGCCGAAGACGACGTCGAATAATCGATCGTGTCGATAGAACTGCCCGTACCCCCACTGAAGGTATCGGCACCCGTCGTCCCCACGAAGGTATCGGCATATTGCGAACCCTGGATCACCTCGATGCTCTCGAACGTATCGCCGTCAGCCTCGCCCGTGTGAACGCCCGTCTTCAGATTGACCGTCACCGCGGACGAATAGACCGCCGTATCCGTACCCTCGCCGCCGATCAGCCGGTCAGCCCCGGCCCCGCCGTAGAGCGTGTCGTCGCCGGCCGCGCCCTGGAGGACGTCATTTCCTGCAGCGCCACGAAGCATATCGTTGCCTGCTCCGCCGGTGATGGTGTTATTCCCGGAGTTCCCCACAAGACGAGCGTCGCCACTGCCCGTGAATGTCAGGCGTTCGATATTGACAAGATACTCCAAGCTATAGTTGTTGAGTGTCGTCCTGATTTCGTCCTCGCCGTCATAGGCAAGCTCGGTGACCGTAATATTATTGTCGCCCACGATATAGACATCATCACCCGCGCCGCCTATCAGAACATGCCGCTGCGTCGACGACGACAGCGTGTCGGCAAAGTCAGAACCCACCACCCGCTCGAAGCCGGTCAGCCGATCGCCTTCCGCATCGCCACCCGAAACGGCCTGCGTCGTCAGATCGACACGCACCGCCGAAGACGACGTCGAATAATCGATAGTGTCGATATAACTGTCTGTACCCGCGTTGAAGGTGTCGGCCCCCGCCGTCCCCACGAAGGTATCGGCATATTGCGAACCCTGGATAACCTCGATGCTTTCGAAGGTATCGCCGTCAGCCTCACCCTTGTGGACGCCCGTCTTCAGATTGACCGTCACCGCAGTCGTATAGGCTGCCGTATCGGTGCCTTCACCACCGATCAGATGGTCGGCTCCCACCCCGCCGTAAAGCGTGTCGTTGCCGGCCCCGCCATCAAGCGTATCGTTGCCGCCCAACCCATAAATCTCATCGTTATTCACCGTACCGACTAGAGTATCATCCGTTGATTTTCCGGTAATTATCGCCACATTAACATCCTCTAATTGAGATTTTAATAAAATTTTTGGATAAAAATAATATAAAATTTCATTTCAAGCGAAATACGATTATATTATTCTCCTATTAAATCAATTAATTCATGGTTTATACTAATAATTTTTATTAAATTTTTGAAAAAATATCATATTTTAATGAAGAGCAAAGAATTAATTTATTATAGATTTTATTTTTAAGTTCGCGGTCTCAGTTGTGGTGAAAGGAAATAAAGACGCCTACCGGACGTTGGAAGGCGAGATCGTTTTCACGTCCGTTAAGTGCGGGATGTATAATAATTCCGCTGCAAACCGCATCACGGCGGCAGTCAATTTAGAAAACAATTGTTTTAATCAATACGTTGGAATGGATTCGCACCTATTGGAAAACCCACAACCTTCTACCGAACAAAAATCCAGACGCCCTCATCCAGGAAGCGCACCTTGACAATTTCCAACCTTGACGTGACTCGACCCCGTGTCGCCGCTGCCTTGGGCGCGACCCGAGGTGCTTTTCTCTCCGTTGCTTTGCTCAGCGCTTTTACCAATTTACTGATGCTGACCGGCCCGCTGTATATGATGCAGATCTACGACCGCGTTCTTGCCAGCCGCAGCGTGCCGACGCTCGTCGCCCTGTCGGTACTTGCCGTCGCTCTTTATGTATTCCTCGGTATTCTCGAATTGATCCGGGCGAGGATCCTGTCGCGTATCGGTGAACGGATCGAAGAGCAGCTTGGCGGACCGACTTTCGATGCGGTGCTCGCGCTACCACTCAAAATGTCGAAGAAGGAGGTGGCCGCACAGCCGGTGCGGGACCTCGAGCAGATGCGGCAATTTATGAGCGGTCCGGGTCCGGTTGCCATTTGCGACATGCCCTGGCTGCCGCTTTATATCGGCATCCTGTTTTTGTTCCACGCCTATCTTGGCTGGCTGGCGATCGCCGGGGCTGCGGTCCTGGTCGTTATGACACTCTGCAGCGAAGCGGTGTTGCGTGACCCGGCCCGAAGAGTCTCGATGCTGTCATCGGCACGCGCCGAATTCGTCGAAGCCGGACGGCGCAATGCGGAGGCATTGCACGCCATGGGCATGAAGAGCGCCTATGCGCAAAAATGGTCACAAACCAATGCCGCCTATATTCACGAGCAGCGGCGCGCGAGCGATGCCACCGGCAGCTTCTCGACCTTTTCGAAAATATTCCGGCTGGCGCTGCAATCCGCGGTACTGGCGTTGGGCGCATGGCTTGCCATCCAGCAGCTGGCATCCCCCGGTGCGATGATCGCCGCCTCCATTCTCACCTCGCGGGCGCTTGCACCCATCGAGCAGGCGATAGGCCAATGGCGCGGCTTTGTTAATTTCCGGCAGGCCAAAGGTCGTCTCAGCCAGCTTCTGGACAAGATCGGTGCGGACAGGGAGAAAATGCCCCTGCCCACGCCTTCGAAATCAATTGCCGTCTTGGGTGTGTCGATTGCCGCTCCGGGTTCTCAAGCGCCGTCAGTTCGCGACGTAAACTTTTCGCTCGCGGCCGGACAGGGTCTTGGCATCATCGGTCCAAGCGGTTCTGGTAAATCAACACTTGTGCGCGCGCTTGTCGGCATCTGGCCACCTGCTCGTGGAAACGTGCGGTTGGACGGAGCCGAACTAGATCAATGGCATCCGGAAGCGCTTGGCCCTTCAATTGGCTATCTGCCGCAGGGCGTCGAGCTGTTCGACGGCACAATCGCTGATAACATCAGCCGGTTTTCCAACTCGGCTCAACCATCGGACATTATCGAGGCGGCGAAACTGGCGGATGTGCATAACTTCATCCTGTCGATGTCGGAGGGATATGACACAAGGATCGGCAATAGCGGCGCGGCGCTGTCGGCCGGGCAACGCCAGCGGATCGGCCTTGCCAGGGCACTGTTTGGAAAACCGTTCCTGATCGTTCTTGATGAGCCGAATGCCAGCCTCGATGCGGAAGGCGAACTGGCGCTGACGAATGCGATCACTATCGCGCGGCAAGGCGGCGCCATCGTGGTGATTGTCGCACATCGGCCGAATGCGCTTTCGGCGGTGGATAACGTTCTTGTCCTTGCCCAAGGCGCGATGGTCGCCTTTGGGCCACGCGACGAGGTGCTCCGCAAGACGACAATACGTGCTGTATCGGAAAAAGCATGAACACGACAAAACCAAGTCCGGCCAGCCGTTCCATTCGGCTTTATACGATCACAGGTGGGTGCACTCTTGCTCTCATGGTTTTTGGCGTTGGGGGCTGGGCTGCGACAGCCAATCTTTCGGGCGCGGTGATCGGCACTGGCACTGTCGTCGTCGATGGAAACGTCAAGCGTATCCAGCACCGGGAAGGCGGCATTGTCGGGGAAATCCGCGTGCCAAACGGTGCAGTCGTCAAGGCAGGTGACCTGCTCATTCGGCTTGACGCCACAGTGACGCGGGCCAATCTTGCCATCGTTGCAAAACAGATGGCTCAACTGGGTGCCAGAAGAATGCGGCTTGTGGCGGAGCGGGACGACGCCGGCAGGCTTGCGGTTCCGGCGCGTCTATCTAATGAAACAGATGAAGGGGACATTGCAGAGTATATCCCAGCGGAAACTTCGCTTTTCGCTGCCAGGAAACGCACCCTTGATGGCCAGAAAGCCCAGCTTGCACAGCGCATCGACCAGATACGACAGGAAAACGAAGGCTTGGTCGTTCGCAAGCGTGCCAAAGAGGAGGAACTGTCGTGGATCGGACAGGAACTCGTTCGCGTCAGAAGCCTCAATGAACAGCAACTGATCCAGTTCAACCGGTTGGCAGAATTGGAGCGGCTGCGGGCTCAACTCGATGGCGAGCGCGGCCAGCTGATCGCCGAGATCGCCAGAGCGGCAACACGCGTCACTGAAACCGAACTGCAAATCCTTCAGCTCGATCAGGACCGATTGGCGGAGGTTCTGACGGAATTTCGTGATGTCGACAACAAGCTTGCAGAGCTGTCGGAACAGAAGGTCACGGCGGAAGACCAGTTGAAACGTATCGATATCCGCTCGCCGCAGGATGGGATCGTACACGAACTTGCCGTCCACACCATTGGCGGCGTCATCACCGCCGGTGAAACCATGATGCAGATTGTGCCCACCAATGACCGGCTGGTGGCGGAAACAAAAATCCAGCCGGCCGATATCGATCAGATGCATGTCGGCCAACAGGCCACCCTGCGTTTTTCCGCTTTCAACCAGCGCACGACGCCAGAGGTCGCTGGGTACGTGAAGACGGTTGCCGCCGATCTCGTCAGCAATCCGCAAACGGGTGAAAGCTGGTACACAGCGCGCATTGAAATCAAGCCGGATGAACTGGCGAAACTCGGCAATCTCAGCCTGCTCGCCGGCATGCCGGTCGAAGCATACATCAAGACAAGCGAAAGAACGGCGCTATCCTATCTCGTCAAGCCGCTCGCGGACCAGGTAGAAAAGGCGATGCGAGAGGAGTGAAGGGATTGAGGCGACCCATGCGGTTTCTGCCGGCCACGAACATTCCGTCGCCCGCGTGCGCCTTCATCGTTTTCGTCGCCGAACGGGGCCGGCGGATGATCGCCTGCCTCACACCAGCCCGTGAACCAGCTTTGCCAGCCAGTCGACAAAAACGCGCACCTTGTTGGTCACATGCCGGGTCTGCGGATAGACCACATAGATCGGCATGGCTTCGCGCCGCCATTCCGAAAGCACCGGCACCAGTTCACCGCGCGAGAGCGCATCCCTCACCATGAAGACGGGAAGCTGCACGATGCCCATGCCGGCCAGCGCCGCATTGAGATAGGTGCGGCTGTCATTGACCGAGACGACGTAATTCGGGGTCAGTTCGACGCTGCGCACGCCATTGTCGAAGGAGGCCGGCATGATCTGGCCGGTGGTGGCATTGAGGTAGCCCACCGAATAGTGCTCCTTCTCCAGATCCTCCGGCTCGCGCGGCATGCCGAAATTTTCGATGTAGGATGGCGAGGCGAATGTCTCGAACCGGAGTTCGCCGACTTTACGGGCAATCAGCGACTGATCGCGCAGCACGCCCACGCGCAGCGCACAGTCGACATTCTCCGCGATATAGTCGACCAGACGGTCGCCAACGCCGAGATCGAGACGGATTTGCGGATAACGCTGGTAAAATTCGCAAAGATGTGGGATAACCACCAGGTCCGCGAAGACACCGGCCATTTCCACCCGCAACCGGCCGGATGGTTGCACCTGTGCGCTGGACATACTGCCATCCAACTCTTCGATTTCCGATAAAATCTGTGATGCCCGCTCATAATAGAGAGCGCCGTCCGTCGTCAGCATCACCCGCCGCGTGGTGCGGTTGAGAAGCGTGGTCTGCAAATGCGCCTCGAGCGCCTGCACCATGTTGGTGACAGTGGTTTTGGGCATGTTCAGCGCGGTGGCGGCGCGGCTGAAATTGCCTGTCTCGACGACGCGCGTAAAGACCCGCATGGCGGAAAGCTGATCCATATAGCTATTATCCGTTTTTTTGGAATAGTGTTTTCATTTTGACGTACTTGATCGTTTTCTCCCGAACAATAATATGAATTTCAGATTTTGCAAATATGGTGCGCTGCCAATGGCGGTGCATGGGACCGGATCAGATGAACGCGCACTGGGAAAACATCGAACGCTGTGGAGGCTCCGCATCTGAGCTTTCGGTGCGCCGATATGAAGGTGCCGGCCAGTGCAGCCACCCACCCGTGATCCTTTATCTGCGCGGCGGTTCGTTTCTGGATAAGGGCGGCAATTGCCCGGAACTTCCCGTGGCCCGCGCTTTGGCGGAAAGCGGCGCGATCGTTGTCGAGGCTGACTATAGCAAGCCGTCCGGCAACGAGTTTCCGATGGTGATCGATTGCGCTTTCGAAGCGCTCGACCATCTGAGCAGGGACCGCAAACATTATGGCGGCGCGAAATCGCTGTTGTTCGTGGCCGGCGAAGAGGCTGGCGGTAATGTGGCGGCGGGTCTTGCGCTGAAAGCCCGTGACCGCATGCCGGGCAAACTCGCAGGCCAGATTCTTCTGTCGCCCATGATCGATCCGATGATGACGACGGAATCCTTCCGCAATGCGGACAGGATCGGCATGCGCCAGCGTTGGGCCGATGGCTGGAGCCATTACCTTGCCAAGGCGTGCGGGTTTTTCCACCCCTATGCCGCGCCCTGCCAGTGCACGCGGCTGAACCGGGTGGCGCCGGCGCTGATCTTTACCGCCGAGGATGATCCTCTGCGCGACGAAACGGTCAATTATGGAGACCGCCTCATCGCCTCGGGTGTCAGCGTCCGGAGCCATGTTTTCCCCGCCGGCGTTGGCTGGACGGGGCTTTATCAAGGAGAGGGCGGCGGATGGGTCTCATCCGTCTGTTCGGAGTTCAAGACCTTCGTTGACCAGTTAAACCACTGAATACCGCATTTATTACAGAACTGACCTGCTCCTGATCAGGAGCGAAGGAGAAACCCATGACGCTGAACACAAAGCGCCGGGCCCTGACGGGTGCCGGTATCGGGCTTGCCATGTCCGTTGCAGCCGCTGCACTGTTTTTCGACCTCCCCACCAGCCGCAATGCCACGGCCGCTTCCACGCCTGCCGAAACGCCGGCGATCCCGGTCACCGTCGCCAAGGTGGAAAGCCGTGACGTGATGCGCTGGGAAGAATTTTCCGGCCGTCTCGAAGCTGTCGACCGGGTGCAGATCCGCTCCCGCGTCGCCGGCCAGATCAAGGCCGTGCATTTCCGTGAAGGCGCGCTGGTGAAGGAAGGCGACGCCCTCTTCACCATCGACCCTGCCCCCTATCAGGCCGCCGTTGCCGGCGCTGAGGGCCAGGTCGCTTCCGCTGAAGCCAAGGTCAGCCTTGCGAAAACGGAACTCGACCGTGGCCGCAGGCTTTCCGACAACCGTACCATCTCCCAGAGTGATCTCGACCAGCGTCAAAGCTCGTTTGCGGATGCCGAAGCCCAGCTTCGCGCCGCCCGCGCAGCATTGACCACCGCCCAGCTTGATCTCGGCTACACCGAAATCATCGCACCGGTTTCCGGCAGGGTCGGCAGGATCGAAATCACCGCCGGCAACCTCGTCGCCGCCGGCTCCACCTCGCCGGCACTGACGACGCTCGTCTCGGTCAACCCGATCTATGCGAGCTTCAATGCCAGCGAAGGTACGGTGGCGAAGGCTCTTGCAGAGCTGCCGAAGACCGACGGCGCCCTGCCCGCTCTGGAGCAGATCCCCGTGGAAATCGGCACGCTTTCGGATGAAGGCACGCCGATCAAGGGCACGCTGCACCTGATCGACAACCAGGTGGATTCGGCAAGCGGCACCATTGGCGTCCGTGCCATCTTCGACAACCCGAATGGCAGGCTGATCCCCGGCCAGTTCGTGCGGGTACGCATGGGCGAACCGAAGCCGGAAAACCGCATCGTCATCAGCGATCGCGCCATCGGCACGGATCAGGACAAGCGCTTCGTCTTCGTGGTCGATGCCGAAAACAAGGTGAGCTACCGCCAGATCAAGCCCGGCGCTCCGGCTGATGGCCAGCGCATCATCGACAGCGGCCTTGCCGCGGGTGATACGATCGTCGTCAACGGCCTGCAGCGCATCCGTCCCGGTGCGACCATCGCACCGCAGGCGGAAGACAAGGTTGCTGCCTCACAGTAAACCGCCTTTTTTTGATCAGTAAGCGTCCCGCCCTTCCGCGAGGCGCCCCTTCACACAGAACCGGCCTTCACCGGCGGCAGGATTGCCGCCGGAACGGCCTTCGCATTCCCAAAGACCCGGAGAGGGACTGGATATGAATATTTCCAGATTTTTTGTCGACAGGCCGGTATTCGCCGGCGTGTTGTCGATCCTTATCGTGGTGGCAGGCCTTCTCGGCATGCGCGCCCTGCCGATTTCCGAATATCCGGAAGTCGTTCCGCCATCCGTCGTTGTGCGCGCCACCTATCCCGGCGCGAACCCGACCGTTATCGCCGAAACCGTTGCGACACCGCTGGAAGAACAGATTAACGGCGTCGAGGACATGCTCTATATGGGCAGCCAGGCAACGTCTGACGGCGTGCTGACGCTGACCGTCACCTTCAAGCTCGGCACGGACCCGGACAAGGCGCAGCAGCTCGTACAGAACCGTGTCTCGCAGGCGGAACCCCGCCTGCCCGCGGAAGTCCGCGCGCTCGGCATCACGACAGTCAAAAGCTCGCCCGACTTCATCATGGTCGTCAATCTGGTCTCCAAGACCGACGCTTATGACATCACCTATCTGCGCAACTATGCGACGTTGAACGTCAAGGATCGGCTGGCCCGCATCGAAGGTGTCGGCCAGGTTCAGGTCTTCGGCGCGGGTGACTATTCCATGCGTGTCTGGCTCGACCCGCAGAAGGTGGCCGAGCATGATCTGGCTGCCAGCGACGTCTCCGACGCTATCCGCCAGCAGAACGTGCAGGCCGCGGCCGGCGTCATCGGCGCTTCACCAAGCCCTAATGGTGTCGATCTGCAGCTCAACGTCAATGCTCAGGGCCGTCTGACGACGCCGGAAGAATTCGGCAACATCATCGTCAAGAGCGGCGCAAACGGTGAAATCACCCGCCTGCGCGATGTCGCCCGCATCGAACTGGGTGCTGCCGATTACACGCTGCGTTCGCTGCTGGACGGCGAACCCGCCGTGGCTGTCGCCGTGCTTCAGGCTCCGGGCTCCAACGCCATCGAAATCGCCGACAATGTCCGCGCCACGATGGACAATCTGCAGCTGGCGATGCCTGACGGTGTGAAATACGAGATCGTCTACGATACGACGAAATTCGTGCGCTCCTCCATCGAGAAGGTCGTTGATACACTCCTCGAGGCCGTTGGCCTCGTGGTGCTTGTCGTCATCCTCTTCCTCCAGACCTGGCGCGCCTCGATCATTCCGCTGATCGCCGTTCCCGTCTCGATCATCGGCACCTTCGCCGTCATGTACGCCTTCGGCTTCTCCATCAATGCGTTGACTTTGTTCGGGCTCGTGCTCGCCATCGGCATCGTGGTGGATGACGCCATCGTGGTCGTCGAAAACGTCGAGCGAAACATCGAAAACGGGCTCTCGCCGCGTGACGCCACCTATAAGGCGATGCGGGAAGTCTCCGGACCGATCATCGCGATTGCGCTGGTTCTGGTCGCCGTCTTCGTGCCGCTTGCCTTTATCTCCGGCCTGTCCGGCCAGTTCTACCGGCAGTTCGCGCTGACCATCGCCATCTCCACCGTCATTTCGGCCATCAACTCGCTGACGCTGTCGCCCGCTCTTGCGGCCCTGCTGCTGAAGGAACACGGTGCGCCGAAAGACTGGCTCACGCGCTTCATGGACCGGATTTTCGGCTGGTTCTTCCGCGGCTTCAACCGTGCCTTTGGCGCGGCCTCGAACGGCTACGGCAAGACCGTGGGCGGGCTGGTGACGCGCAAGAGCCTTGTCATGATCGTCTATATGGCTCTGGTGGCCGCCACCTACGGCATGTTCACGACAGTGCCGAGCGGCTTCGTGCCGGCGCAGGACAAGCAGTACCTGATCGGTTTCGCCCAGCTTCCTGATGGAGCAACGCTCGACCGCACCGAAAGCGTCATCAAGCGGATGAGCACGATCGCCATGGAAACGCCCGGCGTCAGCCACGCCATCGCCTTCCCCGGCCTGTCGATCAATGGTTTCACCATCGGCTCCAATTCCGGCATCGTCTTTGCGGTTCTCGATGATTTCGAAAAGCGCAAGACACCGGAACTGTCCGGCGGCGCCATCGCCATGCAGCTGAACCAGAAATTTGCCGGCATTCAGGATGCCTTCATCGCCATGTTCCCGCCGCCGCCGGTCAACGGTCTCGGCCAGACGGGCGGTTTCAAACTGCAGATCGAGGACCGCGCCGGTTACGGTTACCAGACGCTCGACGAAGCGGCAAAAGCCGTGATCGCCAAGGCCTATCAGACGCCGGAACTGGCGGGCATCTTCTCCAGTTTCCAGATCAACGTGCCGCAGCTTTTCGCCGATCTCGACCGCGCCAAGGCCGAACAGCTGGGCGTATCGGTCAGCGACGTCTTCCAGACACTGCAGATCTATCTGGGTTCGCTTTATGTCAACGACTTCAATGCCTTCGGGCGGACATACAGCGTGCGTGTGCAGGCGGATTCGCAGTTCCGCGCCCATGCGGAAGATATCGGTCGCCTGAAGGTTCGCTCCGCAACGGGTCAGATGATCCCGCTGTCCACCCTGCTGAAGGTGGATGCGACGACAGGACCGGAGCGTACCAACCGTTATAACGGCTTCCTCGCGGCCGATATCAATGGCGGTCCGGCACCGGGCTTCTCCTCGGGACAGGCACAGGCGGCTATGGAGAAAATCCTTGCCGAAAACCTCCCCGCCGGTATCGATTACGAGTGGACCGACCTGACCTATCAGCAAATCCTGGCAGGCAACTCCAGCATCGTGGTCTTCCCCTTGGCGCTGCTGCTCGTCTATCTCGTGCTGGCTGCGCAATATGAAAGCCTCACCCTGCCGATTGCGATCATCCTGATCGTGCCCCTCGGCGTGCTCGCGGCTCTCACAGGCGTCTGGCTGACAGGAGGGGACAACAACATCTTTACGCAGATCGGCCTTGTCGTCCTTGTCGGTCTCTCGGCGAAGAACGCGATCCTGATCGTGGAATTCGCCCGGGAGCTGGAATTCGAGGGACGAACGCCACTTCAGGCGGCCATCGAGGCAAGCCGGCTTCGCCTGCGCCCGATCCTGATGACCTCGCTCGCCTTCATCATGGGCGTGGTGCCGCTGGTCGTCTCGACAGGTGCAGGTGCGGAAATGCGCGCCGCCATGGGTGTCGCGGTGTTCTCCGGCATGATCGGCGTGACGTTCTTCGGCATCTTCATGACACCGGTCTTTTACGTGCTGGTGCGCAAGCTGGCTGGCAACCGGCCGCTCATCCAGCACAAGCAGGAAGAACCGGCCAATTCGGACTACAAGCTCGAAAAAGCCGGCTGACCGATACTCCCATCCACCGCCACCTTCGACGCAAGCCCGCCGCGCATCATCAGATGCGCGGCGTTTTCGTGACACAAAACGTTCATGCAGACTTTCTGAAATAGAATCAGTTTCAAATACTTAAGTGGAAACAACGCGGATATAGAACCGCGTTAAACTCAGCGAAAAAGAAATATATCCGGACGCTCAATGGAGCATCAAAAGAAACATCTCTATTATATTCTTCATAATTTGTGGTAATTTAGAGAACAGGGTGATTCGGACTAAATGATTTAGTTCAGGGGCTGCATGATGGAGCAGGATTACGAAATCTGGGCAACGACCGTTGCCTATTCGATCGTGATGCATGAAGGTCTGGATCTGGCGCTCTCCGCGCAAAATCTCGACAGGGGCAAGACCAGGAACAACCGCGAGCGGCTGATGGAAGCCATTCGTGCATCATTGCTGGAGGCGCGCTCGCGCAGCCATTTGACGGCAGCGTAGCGGCTTTGAACCCTGCTTGCTACGCCTGCCGCAGGAAGATCAAGCCGGAAGCAGGTCTGTCCGGATCGCGGCTTTCAACGGCAGATGGTCCGAGGCGATGCGCGCCAGCGCGCTGTCATGCGCCTCCACCTGCTCGATCAGTCCCTCGCGATTGGCGATGATCCGGTCGAGCGCCAGCACCGGCAGGTTGGACGGAAAACTCGGCACCGCCGGCGGCAGGGTGCCGAAAGCATCCCGGAACGTATTGAGCGACGACCCATTGCCGAGACGCCATTCATTCAGGTCCCCCATGAGGATGGTCGCGCATTCGTTGCGCGCCTCCAGAAGACCGATAAGCGCCTTGGCCTGCTGGGCGCGGGAATGTCTGAGAAGGCCGAAATGGGCGGCGATGACCCTGAGCGTGCCGCCGCTTTTCAGGTCCAGCTCCACGACAAGCGCGCCGCGCGGCTCCAACCCCGGCAATTTCAGCGTATGCACGTCCCTGACGGCCCCTTCCCTGAACAGCACGACATTGCCATGCCAGCCATGCGCCTTCACGCCTGCCTGTACCGGTACGGGAATGAGGCCGCTTTCCCGCTCCAGCCGGGCAAGATCAAGTAGGCCCGTGCGCTCGCCGAAACGGCTGTCCGCCTCCTGAAGGGCAATGATGTCGGCGCCGATTTCCTGAATGACGCGGCTGGTACGATCAGGGTCGAACCTGCGGTCGCGACCGACGCATTTATGCACATTGTAGGAAGCTATGACCGGAAAGGAATGATCTTTGGCCGCCTGAACCGCCTTCTGCCGCTGACGATGGTCGCGCAACGACTGCATGACGAAGGCCGACAGGCTGGTGTTTTTCGTCAAAGCCGTTTTTTCATCATCCAGCAAACCGTTCTTTTTCACGCGTTTATGCCTCCGGTCTCGCGTGGCGTCCTGTCGGGCGCACCGCACTCTAAAGATAGGGTGAAGCGAGCCACAGGACACGCTCCACAAAACGGACAACGAATGGCCGCGCATTCAGTTCGCTAAGCCGGACGGGCAAAGCGGTTGCACGCGCATCCCGGATGCGATCCCCGATCGCCCCGGCGAATTCTTCGTCCATGACTTCGAGATCGATCTCGAAGTTCAACCGCAACGACCGCGGATCGAGATTGGAGGAGCCGATATAGCTCCAGCGCCCGTCGATCACCAGAAGCTTGGAATGATTGAAAGCCCCGGTCGCCCGCCAGATGCGGCAATAATTCTTCAGCATCTGGTCGAATTGCGCCGTCATCGCCCTGTCGACAAGCACAAGATTGTTGCTTTTCGGCACGATGATATCCACGACGCACCCCCGCCTTGCTGCGGTAATGAGCGCCGAAATAAGCTCCCGATCGGGGAGAAAATAGGGCGACATGATGAGAATGGAGGAGCGCGCCACCGAAAAGGCCCCCATCAGCATCTTGTGACTGGTCTCGATGCTTTTGTCCGGCCCCGAAGAACAGACGCGGGCAACGATCTGCGACCCCGGCACGCCATCGGGAATGGCGATATCCCAGACCGGCGCGTCCAGAACCTCCCCCGTCGTGAAGCGCCAGTCTTCCGCGGCAATGGAGAAAAAATCGGAGACCACCGGCCCGGTAATCTTGAAATGCGTGTCGTGCGACTGGCTTTCGCCACCGAATTCCAGGGTAAAACCCTCGCGGATATTCATGCCGCCGCTGAAGGCAATACGTCCGTCCACCACGAGTATCTTGCGGTGGGTGCGCAGATTGGCATAGGGCAGCCGCAACCCCATGATGACATTGCCGTTGAAGACATCGGCAACGATGTCCTTGTCCCTCAGTGTCGGCAGGATGCTCGGCACCGAATAACGCGCGCCCACGGCATCGATAAGCACCCTCACCTCCACGCCACGCAGCTTCGCCCTTTCGAGCGCCGTGACGAAACGGGCGCCGATCCGGTCATTATCGAAAATATATGTTTCGAGAATGATCGACCGCTTTGCTTCCCCGATCGCCTCCAGCATGGCGGCATAGGCGACATCCCCCGTCACCAGCGGCTCGATGCCGTTGCCGGTCGTCAGCGCATGGCGGGTCACCCGATCGCCAAGCGTCTTCATCGCTTCGAAACGGCGGCCGAAACGCGTCGCGATCATATCGTTGCTGGCATCGAGGCGCGCCACGCGATCCATGATCTCGTCCAGCATGAAGGACCGCTGCTGGGTGATGTTCGACCGGCGAATGCGGTTGATGCCGGCAATGGCGTAGATGACCGCGCCGACGATCGGCGACAGCACGATGACGCCCACCCAGCCCAGCGCGGAGCGCACCTCCTCCTTCGTCATCGTGGCATGCACGGCCGCCACGGTTCCCATCAAAATCGAGAGAACGGCAAGTATATGGGGCCAATAGGCGATGACGAGGTCAAGCATGATGGGACTATAGAGTACTCAGCCAATCCCGCAATGACAGGCGGCGACCCGGCAGCGGAAGAATGCCAGATCCGGGCCATGCTTTTGCGGGACAGACCCTTGCGGGATTAACGGTGGAAACCGGCCTTGCGATATGTCATGAGAGCGCATCTTGATCTTTAGGCAGGGGTTCCTTGCGGGCTTTCTGCGATGTTTGAAAGCAAGAAGGCCGTGATGCAGGAAAATACACAGGGCGCCGTCATCGTCATTTCCAGCCACGTCATGCGTGGCTCTGTCGGCAACCGCGCTGCCGTTTTCGCGCTGGAGACGCTGGGTTATCCGGTCTGGGCGGTGCCGACCATCGTCATGCCCTGGCATCCCGGCCACGGCCCATCCACCCGCATGCGCTTTCAGGACGAAGACTTCGACAAGGCCATGACCGACCTCGAAAACGCCCAATGGATTGGCGAGGTCAAGGCTGTCCTGACCGGTTATTTCGGCAGCGCAGCACAGGTCCGCTCCGTCGCAAGGCTGATCCGCAATCTGAAGGAAAAGAACCCGGCGCTGATTTACGCCTGCGACCCTGTCATGGGCGATCTGGGCGGACTTTACATTCCGCTTGAGACCGCCGAGGCCATCCGCGATCACCTCATCCCGCTAGCCACCGTCGCCACGCCAAACCGTTACGAACTGGCCTGGATGAGCGGCGCGGAACTTGAGACCAACAATGCCATCATGGATGCGGCATTGTCCCTCGGCCCGCCGAAAATGCTGGTCACCTCGGCCGTGCCGATGATGACGGGCGGCACCGGCAATCTCTACCTCAGCGGCCGCCATGCCCTGCTTGCCGAACACCGCGCCATAGAGAATGCGCCGAACGGCCTCGGCGACCTGATGTCGGCGCTGTTCCTCGCCCGCCTGCTGGAGGGCGTGGATGATGAAAAGGCGCTGCAGCTGGCAACGGCCAGCGTCTTCGAAATCCTGGCCCGAACCAAAAAACGCGGGATGAACGAACTGACGCTGGAGACCGATTCGTCAAGTCTCTCCACACCCATGGCCATGGTGCAGATGCGTCATCTCTTGCATCCTTCACGCAGCAAGCGCAAATAGCGGCTAGAGCATTTCCAGGAAAAGTGGCCCACGGTTTTCCGCCCGGAAATGCGGCAACAGGAAGTTGGAGCGGTTTCGCGGTTCGAAGAAAAGCGAAAATGCTCTAAAGGATTGGTCTTCAACGCGCCAGGCTCGCCCCGTGATCTTGGTCCAAGCATAACGGTACTGCGATAGATGAAAGATTTTCCGGAAACCCTTCTCAACGGCTACAAGAATTTCATGAGCGGGCGCTATATCGATGAGCGCGAAAGATACCGCGTTCTCGCCGATACCGGACAGAAACCGCAGACCCTGTTCATTGCCTGTTGTGACTCCCGTTCAGCGCCGGAAACCATTTTCGATTGCGGACCGGGAGAGCTTTTCGTCATGCGAAATGTCGCCAACATGGTGCCGCCTTTCGAGCCGGACGGACAATATCACGCCACCTCCGCCGCCATCGAATATGCCGTGCAGGTTCTGAAGGTGAAGGATATCGTGGTCATGGGCCACGGCCGCTGCGGCGGCATTCAGGCGGCACTCGACCCCAATCTCGAGCCGCTTTCGCCAGGCGACTTCATCGGCAAATGGATGAACATGGTCAAGTCGGCGGCCGAGCAGATCCAGAGCAACGACATCATGACCGCGTCTGAGCGCCAGACGGCACTGGAGCGCGTTTCCATCCGCAATTCCATCGCCAATCTGCGCGGTTTCCCCTTCGTCAAGGCGCAGGAAACCGCCGGCAAGGTGAAGCTGCACGGCGCATGGTTCGATATCTCGACCGGCGAATTGTGGGTGATGGACAGCAAAACGGGCGACTTCCGCCGCCCGGACCTGTGATTGAGACGCGTAGTCCCGCCAATAACATTCAACTTTGTCACCCGGACTTGATCCGGGGTCCAGTGCGATCAAGTCTTTGATCGCGTAAGACTCTTTCACGGCGCAGACGCGCCGTGGCTGGATGCCGGATCCAGTCCGGCATGACGAAAGTGGGCCTTTAGTCCTTGGAAAGCGACCTTATTGGCCGTCGATCGCCTTGCCGATGAAGGCGATGGCCTGCTGGTAGACGCTTGCGGCGTTCCAGCCCTGGATCGCGGCATAATTCGCCTGTCCCTGCTGATAACCCGCACCGCGCTGCCAGCCGTGGCCGACGAGGAAATTGGCGGTAGAGGCCAAAGCATCGGCGCGCGAGCCGACGAGATCAATGCGGCCATCGCGGTCGAAATCCACGCCGTAGCGCACGACGTTCAACGGCAGGAACTGCGTCTGGCCGATTTCACCATGGGCAGCACCCTTGGCGTTGACGTTGAGCGAACCGCTACCGACAAGCTTCAGCGCTGCGTAAAGCTGTTCAGTGAAATAATCAGAACGGCGGCAGTCGAAGGAAAGCGTCGCCACGGCGGAAAGCGTGTGCTGTTTGCCCATGAAGCCGCCAAAACCGGTTTCCATGCCCCAGATGGCGAGAAGCGGACCGGCCGGAACGCCGTAAGCTCTTTCGATCGAGGCGAAGAGAGAGGCGTTGTTGTTCTTCATGGTCTTGCCGCGCGAAATGATCGTCTGACCGCCGCGCTTCTGCATGAATTGCTCAAAGGACAGCTTGAAGCTGTGCTGGCCGCGATCGGCGCTGATGGTGGCGCGGTTGTAGGAGACGCCGGAGAAGGCGCGATCGAGCACCGAAGCGCTGACGCCGCGGCCTGCCGCTTCCTGCTTGAAGGCGCTGACCCAGGCATCGAAGCCCGCCGAAGTGTTGCCGCATTGCGCCGCCATAACCGGCGTTGCTGCCAGAACCGAGACCATGGCCACACCAGCCAGAATTGCCTTCATTGCCCGCATCAAAATCTGCCTTTGATATATTTTGGGGAAGTTTTCCCGAGAACCAAACCATCAATACTGTATGATTCAGGTGCCAAACTAGCTTTTGGCGGCCTAAATTGCCTTCCGGCAGCAAGGCCTGCAAATAAACTGGCCGTGATCGTAGCCAATTGAAAAACCCGCCTGCCCCACACAGAACAGACGGGTTATACTTAACGAACCTTAAAAAATCGTATCAGGCAGCCGCCTTGCGGGGCTTGATGAGACCACGATTGACCAGCAGTTCGGCGATCTGGATGGCGTTGAGGGCAGCACCCTTGCGCAGATTGTCCGAAACAACCCAGATGTTAAGGCCGTTTTCGACCGTCGCATCCTCGCGGATACGCGAAATATAGGTCGCATCTTCACCGGCGGATTCGACCGGGGTGATGTAGCCGCCATTTTCGTGCTTGTCGATGACGAGGCAGCCCGGCGCTTCGCGCAGGATGTCACGCGCCTGGTCGGCGGTGATCTCGTTTTCGAACTCGATGTTGACCGATTCCGAATGGCCAATGAAAACAGGAACGCGCACGGCCGTGCAGGTTACCTTGATCTTCGGATCGAGCATCTTCTTGGTTTCGGCCAGAACCTTCCACTCTTCCTTGGTATATCCATCTTCCATGAAGACATCGATATGCGGAATAACGTTAAAGGCGATGCGCTTGGTGAACTTCTTGGTTTCAACCGGATCGGCCACGAAAACGGCGCGGGTCTGCTGGAACAGCTCGTCCATGCCTTCCTTGCCGGCGCCGGAAACCGACTGGTAGGTGGAGACGACGACGCGCTTGATCTTGGCGAAGTCATGCAGCGGCTTCAGCGCGACGACGAGCTGTGCCGTGGAGCAATTGGGGTTGGCGATGATGTTCTTCTTGGTGAAGCCCGCAACCGCATCGGCATTGACTTCCGGAACGATCAGCGGAACGTCCTGATCGTAGCGCCATGCGGACGAGTTATCGATGACGACGCAGCCCTGCTGGCCGATCTTCGGCGACCACTTCTTCGACACATCGCCGCCGGCCGACATCAGGCAGATATCGGTGTCGGAAAAGTCGTAATTTTCAAGGTTCGAGACCTTCAGCGTGCGATCGCCGTAAGAGACTTCCGTGCCCTGGGAGCGAGCGGAAGCGAGCGGCACGATCTCATCGGCAGGAAAACCGCGTTCGGCCAGGATATTGAGCATTTCGCGACCGACGTTGCCGGTGGCGCCTGCAATTGCAACTTTGAAACCCATGATCAAGCTCTCTTTCTGTCTCTCCTCTTTTTGGTGAGGTGGGAACCCGCATTAGATCGCGGCTTCCTCGATCCCCAGCCAAACCGGGGAGAGAGCGGTGGCCAGAGACGTCAGACGGTTTTAATCGTCGTTTTGGCCGTAATTCGGATAGAATAAGAAAGGCGCGGATCATCGCCGGCGGATTGTGCCGGTCCTTCCATGACGAACATGTCTGCAACATGCATGCGCAAGGTGATGCTCCTTCTTCGCGAGAAGCTATTAGAAGGTTTCTCAGTTGTGTCAAGAAAAAAGGCGCTTGAAAAGGCCAGTTGAGCGAAGGCCAAAATCAGACGCGCGACATTTTCGGGACGCCTCACATTAGACTAAAGTCATAATCCGAAAGCATCGCTCTTATTGGGGTTAATTTTCTGTCACTCTGACGTCACGCGCATTGCAGCCGCAAGGTGAGTCCGGAGGAGAGAGATGGGCTCCGCAATGCGCCGATTGGGACATCTGTGGAGGACAGACAATGGCAAATGTTGCAGCCGTGAGCGGCGCAGCCCGTCCGATGACGGGTGAAGAGAAGAAGGTGATTTTCGCCTCTTCTCTCGGAACAGTCTTCGAATGGTACGATTTTTATCTCTACGGCTCGCTTGCGATCTATATCGGCGCGAACTTCTTCAGCCAATATCCGGAAACGACGCGTAACATCTTCGCGCTTCTGGCCTTTGCCGCCGGCTTCCTCGTGCGCCCCTTCGGTGCGCTGGTGTTTGGCCGCCTCGGCGACATCGTCGGCCGCAAATACACCTTCCTCATCACCATTATCATCATGGGTATTTCCACCTTCCTCGTCGGTGTCCTACCCAGTGCATCGCAGATCGGCATCGCCGCTCCGATCATCCTGATCGTCCTGCGCATGCTGCAGGGCTTGGCGCTCGGCGGTGAATATGGCGGTGCCGCCACTTATGTGGCCGAACATGCACCGAACGGTCGCAGAGGTTATTACACCTCGTGGATCCAGACGACGGCAACGCTTGGCCTGTTCCTGTCGCTGGTGGTCATTCTCGGCGTGCAGTTCGCACTCGGCAAGGAAGCTTTCGCCGCCTGGGGCTGGCGCATTCCCTTCCTCGTTTCCGTTCTGCTGCTCGGCGTATCGGTCTGGATTCGTCTGAAAATGAACGAATCCCCCGCCTTCAAGAAGATGAAGGAAGAGGGCAAGACCTCGAAGGCCCCGCTCAGCGAAGCCTTCGGCCAATGGAAAAACGCCAAGATCGCCCTGCTCGCCCTCGTCGGCGCCGTCATCGGCCAGGCCGTCGTCTGGTACACCGGCCAGTTCTACGCGCTGTTCTTCCTGCAGAGCATCCTGAAGGTTGACGGACAATCCGCCAACATCATGGTGGCGGCAGCACTCATCCTAGGCACCAGCTTCTTCGTGATCTTCGGCTGGCTTTCCGACAAGATCGGCCGCAAGCCGATCATCATGGCCGGTCTCGTTCTTGCGATGCTGACCTACTTCCCGCTGTTCAAGGCACTGACATGGGCAGGCAACCCGGCACTCGCCGAAGCCCAGTCCACGGTCCGCGCCACCGTGACCGCGGCCCCCGGCGACTGCAAATTCCAGTTCAACCCGACGGGAACTGCGAAATTCACCACATCCTGCGATATCGCCACCTCGTTCCTGACCCGCAACTCCGTCCCCTATGACGTGGTTGCCGGGGCAGCCGGCCAGCCGGCCAGCGTGAAAATCGGCGACGCCACCATCGCCAGCTACGACGCCATCGCGGCCGGCGCAGATGCGTCCGCGAAGGACAAGGCCTTCCAGAAACAGATCAACATTGCCCTGCATGACAGCGGTTACCCGCTGGTACGCGGTGCAGCGCAGGTGCCGGACGCGAAACTGGACGCCTTCATTGCCGCAAACCCGGAACTCAACCTCAATGCCGATGCCGTTCGCGCCACCGACAAGAAGATGGTTGCGACCGACAAGCTGGTGGCCGACAAGCTGTTGACGCCTGCCGAAACGGCCGGTGCGGCGGAAATGGCCGTCTACAGCATTGCTGGTGGTGGTGCATTCTCCATGGTGGCCGATCCGGCCGCCGTGAACTGGGTGGTCATCATCGCGGTTCTGACCGTCCTCGTGATCTATGTCACGATGGTCTATGGCCCGATCGCGGCGCTGCTGGTCGAACTGTTCCCGACCCGCATCCGCTATTCCGGCATGTCGCTGCCCTACCACATCGGCAACGGCTGGTTCGGCGGCCTCCTGCCCGCCACCGCCTTCGCGATGAGTGCGGCGAAGGGCGATATCTATTACGGCCTCTGGTATCCGATCGTTTTTGCAGGCATCACGCTGGTCATCGGCATGCTGTTCCTGCCGGAAACCAAAGATCGCGACATCCACACCATGGAGTGAGCGAAAAGCACCCGAAACAACCACCCGGCGCCATGGCGCCGGGTTTTTTATTGCCGCCGTACCGCCACCGCCCGAAATGGCCTTTTCCCTGATGTCAATCCGCCGCAGGTAGAAAAACAGCAATAACAAGACAAAAACGCCCCGAATGGGCTATGACGGCTTATCAGGACGGGAAATGGGAGAGCAGTTTTGAGAATCGGTACGCCTAAGGAATTATATGAGGGCGAAGCGCGCGTCGGCATGACGCCCGACAGCGCCCAAGCACTGCAGAAACTCGGATATGATTGCGTGATCGAGGCCGGCGCCGGCAAGGCGGCGGGTTTTTCCGACGACGCCTATCGCAAGGCCGGCGTTACCGTGGTCGATGGCGCGGACGCGCTTTACACCGGTTCCGACATCATCGCCAAGGTTCGCCCGCCGGAAACATCGGAAATTGATCGCCTGTCTTCGAACAAAACGCTGATCTCGTTCTTCTATCCCGCCCAGAACAAGGACCTTCTGGAACAGGCGAAGGAAAAGGGCGCCAATGTCATCGCCATGGACATGGTGCCGCGCATTTCCCGCGCCCAGAAGATGGATGCGCTGTCCTCCATGGCCAACATCGCCGGTTATCGCGCCGTGATCGAGGCCGGCAATAATTTCGGGCGCTTCTTCACCGGTCAGGTCACCGCCGCCGGCAAGGTGCCGCCCGCCAAGGTTCTGGTGATAGGTGCCGGCGTTGCCGGTCTTGCCGCCATCGGCACGGCGACCTCGCTCGGCGCCATCACCTATGCCTTCGACGTACGCCCTGAGGTGGCCGAACAGATCGAAAGCATGGGCGCTGAATTCGTCTATCTCGATTTCGCCGATCAACAGCAGGATGGTGCCGCGACCGGCGGTTATGCCGCCCCCTCCTCGCCGGAATTCCGCGAGAAGCAGCTTGAGAAGTTCCGCGAACTCGCACCGCAGATCGATATCGTCATCACCACGGCGCTTATTCCGGGCCGTGACGCCCCGAAACTGTGGCTCGCCGACATGGTGGCCGCAATGAAGCCGGGTTCCGTTATCATCGACCTCGCCGCCGAGCGCGGCGGCAATTGCGATCTTACGGTGCCCGACCAGCGCGTCGTTTCCGACAACGGCGTCATCGTCATCGGCTACACGGATTTCCCGAGCCGCATGGCGGCACAGGCCTCGACGCTCTATTCCACAAACATCCGTCACATGATGACCGATCTGACGCCCGCCAAGGACGGCAAGCCGGTTCACAACATGGAAGACGACGTCATCCGCGGCGCAACCGTCACCTATCAGGGCGAGATAACCTTCCCGCCGCCGCCGCCGAAAATCCAGGCCATTGCCGCGCAGAAGCCGAAGGAACGGGTCAAAGAGCTGACGCCTGAGGAAAAACACGCGAAAGAACGGGCCGAGTTCAAGGCGCAGACCAAAAGCCAGGTCGGGCTGCTGGTCATCGGCACCCTGGCCCTGCTTCTCGTCGGTCTTTCTGCACCGGCAAGCTTCATGAGCCACTTCATCGTCTTCGTGCTCGCCTGCTTCATCGGTTTCCAGGTTATCTGGAATGTCAGCCACTCGCTGCATACCCCGCTGATGGCAGTGACGAATGCCATTTCCGGCATCGTCATCATCGGCGCGCTGCTGCAGATCGGTTCCGGCAACTGGCTGGTGGTGATCCTTGCCTCGCTTTCCGTCCTGATCGCGACGATCAACATCGTTGGCGGTTTCCTCGTGACACGGCGCATGCTCGCCATGTTCCAGAAGTCCTGAGCGTGCGGGGATTTAAATAAATGACCATTGGTATCGTTTCCGCGGCCTATGTTGCCGCAGCCGTTCTCTTCATCCTCTCGCTCGGCGGTCTTTCCGGACAGGAAAGCGCCAAGCGCGCCGTCTGGTACGGCATAACAGGCATGGGCCTCGCCATTGTCGCGACCGTTTTCGGCCCTGAAATCAGCAAGGGCGTCGGGCAGTGGCTGGTCGTGCTGCTGATGCTCGCCGGCGGCTCCGTCCTCGGCTACTTCGTCGCAAGCCGCGTGCAGATGACCGAAATGCCGCAGCTTGTGGCAGCCCTTCACTCCTTCGTCGGCCTTGCCGCTGTCTTCATCGGCTTCAACGCCCATATCGAGGAAGCACATGTCGCCTCGCTCGATGAGACCGCGCGGTCGTTGCTGACAGGCTTTTCCGCCATCCTCGCCCACAAGACGCCGGTGGAACTGGCGATCATGAAGGTCGAAGTCTTCCTCGGCGTCTTCATCGGCGCGGTCACCTTCACCGGCTCCGTCGTTGCCTTCGGCAAGCTTGCCGGCAAGGTTGACGGCAAGGCGAAGAAGCTGCCGGGCGGACATCTGCTGAACGCGGGTGCTGCGATCCTGTCGCTCGTGCTGCTCATCATGTATTGCAACGGCGCTGGCGCATGGACCCTCGTCCTGATGACGCTCGCCGCCTTCTTCATCGGCTACCACCTGATCATGGGCATCGGCGGCGCCGATATGCCTGTCGTCGTCTCGATGCTGAACAGCTATTCCGGCTGGGCGGCCGCCGCCATCGGCTTCACGCTCGGCAACGATCTGTTGATCGTGACAGGCGCGCTGGTCGGCTCCTCGGGTGCGATCCTGTCCTACATCATGTGCAAGGCGATGAACCGCTCCTTCGTCTCGGTCATCCTCGGCGGCTTCGGCGGCACGACGGGCCCGGCGATGGAAATCGAAGGCGAGCAGGTGGCGATCGACGCCGAGGGCGTGGCCGCAGCACTGAACGACGCCGACAGCGTCATCATCGTGCCCGGTTACGGCATGGCGGTGGCACAGGCCCAGAGCGCGGTGTCCGAACTGACCCGCAAGCTGCGCGCCGATGGCAAGACCGTGCGCTTCGCCATCCATCCGGTAGCAGGCCGTCTTCCCGGCCACATGAACGTGCTGCTCGCCGAAGCCAAGGTGCCTTACGACATCGTGCTGGAAATGGACGAAATCAACGACGATTTCCCGAGTACCGACGTCGTCATCGTCATCGGCTCCAACGACATCGTCAACCCCGCTGCCCAGGACGACCCGAACTCACCGATTGCCGGCATGCCGGTTCTGGAAGTGTGGAAGTCGAAGCTCGTCATCGTCTCCAAGCGCGGCCAGGGCACGGGCTATTCCGGCATCGAGAACCCGCTGTTCTACAAGGACAATACCCGTATGTTCTACGGGGATGCGAAGAAGTCGATCAACGATCTTCTGCCGCTGATCAAGTAAATGAAAAAGGGCGTTTCCGGCCGACCGGGAACGCCCTTTCTACTGACGTGAAAATAAACCTCCACCGTCATCCTCGGGCTTGTCCCGAGGATCTGTCCACGTCGAACAAAATCAATCGGTTGCAGATCCTCGGGACGTGAGTTAAGCGGTATCATCCGGCCGCAGAGACTGCCCTCAAAGCACCCGGTAACGCCGGTTGAAATACATTAGTGCTTCTTCGCCCGCATTGATCTTCATATCGACGACATCGCAGATCAGAATATCATGCGTGCCGCCGTCATGGGCCTCGCGGATACGGCAATCGAAAGAGACGAGTGCATCTTCCAGAACCGGTGCGCCGGTTTCAAGCACGCCCCAGTTGCCGGCAGCGAAACGTTCTTCCGCCGGCGTCTTGCCGCCGAAAAGCGTGCTCAGCACCTCGTGATGGGCGGCGAGCGTGTTAATGCAGATAACACCGTTTGCTTTCACCACCTTGTAGGCTGAGGCATTTCGGTTGAGGCAGACGAGAAGCGTGGGCGGATTGTCGGAAACGCTGCAAACGGCCGTCGCTGCAAAGCCCGCCCTGCCTGCTGCACCGTTGGTCGTGACGATGTTGACCGCCGCACCGAGCCGCGCCATGGCGTTTCTATAATCGAGGCTGCGTTGCTCAGCAGTCTTCGTCTCCATTTCCGCTTCCTTTTCGAGAGACATCATCTGCATCTAACTCATCCTTCCTTAACAGGCCATCAAGCCAGCACACATCAAGCCAGCACACAGGCGTCTTCAAAGCCAAGGCGCGGCAGGCGGCCGAAGAGCTTCGACGGATCGCCATGACCGAGATTGATCAGGAAATTGGATTTCCACGTCGTGCCGGCAAAAAACGCTGCATCTACCTTGCCCTTGTCGAAACCGGACATGGCGCCGGTATCCAGCCCCAAAGAGCGGGCGGCGAGGATCAGATACCCGGCCTGAAGCGTGGCGTTACGAAAGGCCGTTTCTTCGGCCACAGCAGGGCTGGAGGTGAACCATGAACGCGCATCGGCGTGGGGAAACAGTTCCGGCAGTTTCTCATAAAATTCACTGTCAATGGCGGCGATGACAGTCACCGGTGCGGCCATGGTCTTTTCGAGATTGCCGGAAGACAGCGCGGGCTTCAGCTTCTCCTTGCCTTCCGGGCTGCGCACGAAGACGAAACGCGCGGGCGAGCAATTGGCCGACGTCGGCCCCATCTTCGTCAGGTCGTAAAGCGCCTTCAGCGTCTCGTCACTGACCGGCTTGTCCGTCCAGCCATTATGGGTGCGCGCTTCGGTGAAAAGCGTTGCCAGTGCCCCGTTGTCCAGTGCATTGTCATCAAGTGCTTTCGTCATCTTGCTCAAAAATCCTGTCAGAATGTTCGGGTGGCCGGCAGCAGGAACTGCAGAAGCCTTGTGTTGAAAAATTCGGCTTCGGTGATGTTCACCGCATGCGCACCGAAATCGAGAAGGCAAAGTTCGCTTTTCGGCAAACCGTCCGCCAAACGCAGAGAGCGGGTAAAGGGCACCAGAAGATCGTCCTTCGTCGCCACCACCAGCACCGGATTGTCGATCTCGCTTAGACGGCTATCGACATCAAATGCCCGAAGCGCTGCAATGCGCCGAAGCACATTTGCCTTGCCCTGAAAATGCGCGACGCCATGGGCGTCGTCACGCGCCAGTCGCTCCTGATGGTCCGACATCCAGGCGGCCGGATAAAGAAACAGCGGCTGGGCTTTGACGAATGCCTCGATACCGGATTTCTCCAGAAGCTCGATCCGCACATCGAAGCAGCGCCCGGAATGCGGATCGGCCTTGCTCCAGGCATTGATGAGTACAAGCCGGTCGATGAGGCCGGGCTGGCGCAGCGCGATATCGAGGCCAATCAGACCGCCGAGCGCATGGCCCATGAAGTGGAATTTTTCGAGGTTCAGCGCCGAGACGATCTCCAGCACATCATCCGCCATCGCCGATATGCCGCCCTCCTCCGGCGCCTCGCCGCCGGTCCTGCCGGTTCCGCGATGGTCATAGGTGACCACACGGAAATGATCGGAGAGGACCTCGATCTGCGGTGTCCAATAGGCACCAGAACCACCCAATCCCGATGACAACAGAATGGTGGGCGCCTCAGGGTCGGCTCGGCCATGAACCTCGAAATGCATCATCTTGCCGTCCGCTCCTATTTGCCGATATGGGCGACGGTGGCGATCTCCACCAATGCATCAGGCTTCACGAGACCGCACTGGATGCAATAACGCGCCGGCTTGTCGCCGGGGAAATATTCGGCGTAGACCGTGTTGACGGCCTGGTAATTCGACCAGTCGGTGATGAAAATATGGTTCATCGTCACATCCTCCATCGTTCCGCCGGCGGTTTCGATGACCGACTTGATGGTCTCAAGAACATGGCGGGTCTGGGCGCTCGCATCGCCCACATGCACGACATTATTGTCCTTGTCGAAGGGCAGCGTGCCGGACACGTAAACCACGCCATCGGCAAGGGTTCCCGGCGAAAAGGGAGCAATGGGCTTGCTGGTTCCGGCAGGCACGACGATCTTTTTCGGCATTTCGTTCTCCTCTTTGTGGTTGGATATCAAGCGCTGACGGGTGCGGCCTGCGAGATGACGCCGCAGAAATCATTGACGGTGGCGACCCAGCCGAAGAATTTCTCGACATTGTAGACCGTCGCCTGCTGGATATAGTCTGGCCCCAGATGATGCGTGGCATCCTCCAGCATCACCCCGAAATATTCGAGATGGAAAGCGTCGCGTAGCGAGCTTTCGACGCAGACATTGGTGGCGATGCCGACGAAGACCAGATTGCGGATGCCACGGGCGCGCAGGACGCTATCCATATTGGTGTTGAAGAACCCGCTGTAACGCGTTTTCGGCACCAGAATATCGCCGGGCTGCGGTTGCAGATCATCAACGATGGCGTAGTCCCACGTCCCCTTGGCCAGAAGCTGACCCTGCAGCTCCGGCCTTTTGCGCATCGTTTTCAGCGCGTTGGACTTGTGCCAGTTGGGCGAACCCGGCCCGCCCGCCTCGACATAATCCTTGTCCCAGCCATTCTGGAAATAAATGACCTGAACACCCGCCGCCCGCGCCGCATCCAGCGTCTTCTTGATATTGGCGATGGTGCCCTTGGCCCCGGAAATGTCGAAACCGGCAAGGTCGACGTAACCGCCTTCGGTGGAATAGGCGTTCTGCATGTCGACCACGACAACGGCAGTCTCGCTGGGTTTCAGGGTGATCGGCTCCGGCCTTGCGGGAAGCGTGACACTTTCCGACCGGCTTTCCGGCCCCTTGTAACCCGCCACGACGGTTTCACTCATTCCGCAGCCTCCAGTCCGGCCTGAACATGCGCCCGGCTCTTCATCAGCGGCTGCACATATTTGCCGAATTTTTCGACGCCCTCAAGGAAATCGTCGAAGGTCAGCATCACGCCGCCCGTTCCCGGCACTTCGCTCATTTCGTCGAGCATGGCCGCCACTTCCTCGTAGGAGCCGATCAGCGTTCCCATGTTGATGTTGACCGCCGAGACGGGATTGGACATGTGCCGGACGTTGGTGTCGGAGCCGGACTTGGTGTCGACAGCGCTTTGCAGGCCGAGCCACTTAATCGCGTCTTCATCCGCGCCCGCCTTGTAGTACTCCCACTTCGCCCAAGCATCCTCGGATTTTTCTTCCGCGAGGATCATGGTCAGAACCACGGATTTAACCTCGCGACCGGACTTTTCCGTTGCAGCCAGAAGTCGCTCATTGGTGGGCGCAAAGGCCTTCGGTGTATTGACGCCAACACCGAAGCAAAAGCTGTAATCGGCAAACTTGGCCGAAAACGCCATGCCGGAATTGGAGGAACCGGCGCAGATGAGCTTCACGTCGCCCTGCGGCACCGGCTTCATGCGGCAATCGTCCATCTGGAAGAACTTGCCCTTGAAGTCCGACTGGCCGTCCGTCAGCAGTTCTTTCAGAACAGTCGTATATTCACCGAGATATTCGTAACGGTCGCCGAAATAATCGTCTCCCGGCCAAAGTCCCATCTGGCTATATTCCGGACGCTGCCAGCCGGTAATCAGGTTGATGCCGAAACGCCCGCCGGAAATGGAATCGATCGTCGTCGCCATGCGGGCAACGATAGCCGGCGGCATGACCAAAGTGGCCGCGGTGCCGAACAGCTTGATCTTGGAAGTGACGGCGGCGAGGCCCGCCATCAGGGTGAAGGATTCCAGATTATAGTCCCAGAACTCGGTCTTCCCGCCAAAGCCGCGCAGCTTGATCATCGACAGCGCAAAGTCGAAACCATATTGCTCCGCCTTCAGCGTGATCGCCTTGTTCAGGTCGAAGCTCGGCTTATATTGCGGCGCATTCTCGGAGATGAGCCAGCCATTGTTCCCGATCGGTATAAATACACCAACTTCCATTTTGCTGTTCCCTTTTTGGCATCAGGTGTCTCCTGATTTGAAGAAAGAGTAGCAGGTTCCGTGCCAAACCAAATAAAATAAATTTATCAATTGGATAATTTTTTAGAGCTGTATTTCTTTTTACCAAAAGATAAAAATTTTATCATTCGGTAAATAAATTTGCCTGTTTATTTGGCAGAAATGAAGATCGACAAATGGGAAATGGGAGGCTGTCGCAACAGCCCCAGAACGTTGCAGGGTATCCCAAAAAGCTCTTTCCGTCATGCCGGACTTGATCCGGCATCCAGCCACGCCGCGTCTGCGCCGTGAAGAGAGTCTCACGCGATCAAGGACTTGATCGCACTAGGCCCCGGATCGGGTCCGGGGTGAAGGCGTAAGGATGCTGCGCCTCAGTCAAACACGCACGCGCAACGAGGTATTTCACGCGCTATGACAACAACCATTGCTGAGCTATGCCAAAACCTCAGACGAGGCGCTGCTGCGCATAGGCATGCACGGCCCGGAAAGCAGCCTCGGCGCCAGCGACAACCCGTTCTTCCTCTTCGACCGTGAGCGCGATTTCATCGAGCGCGGCGGTGAAGGTGCGCCAGTGCAGGCCGCGTCCTTCCGGAGCGCCGGCCAGATGGCGTGCGCCGAATTCTTCGGTGAGGCCGAGTTTCGCCGCATCTTTCAGCAGGAAAGCGGCACCGAGATTCGAGCCTTCGACCACGTAAAGCCAGCCCATGGCCTCAGGCAGATCGAACGGCGTTTCGCTGGTGAAGCGCGGTGCCTGGGTTTCGGGAATTGCGTGACCGAGATCGGCAAGGTCCTGCTCGATCATCGCCAGGCGGCGGCGGCCCTTGAGGTCGGGCAAGAGGCCATCAAGCGTTGCATTGGAGAAAAAGGCATCGAGATCGCGATGGAAAAGATATTGCGTTTCGACGAATTTGCCAAAGTTTTCCCGGCTTTCGAATGGCTTCGATGCCATGATGAAACTATCGAGATCGCCATGCGCGCCACGCGTCGCTGCCTTCAGGCGCTTGACGCGGCTCTGCTCGATCTCTGCTACAGGCGCTGCCGGCTCCGCAATAGTCATGATAATGGTCCCTTGTCCCTATATTCAGAGTGCCTGATAAAAATCTTTACTCCAACAGTCAAATTTTATTTTCGCATTTTTCCGTCTCCCTGCCGATGAGGCTTGCGCGTCTCGCACCGCGATAAACCCGTGCCCCTCCGGACCGGCCCCGAACTCATCTCCGAAGCAAATTCCTCCACCCTCACACTCTGAACAATCATATTGCAATTACCTCTTTACAACTAACATGTCAGTATGCCATCAATCCGCTGCCACCTTGGAGGAGCATCTTAATTGACCCAGAAATTCGGCCTTTCGGCAGCCCTGACGACACCGTTCAAGACGGACGGATCGGTTGATATCGACGCCATGATCGCCCATGCCCGCCGCTGCCTTACAAATGGCTGCGACAGCGTGACACTCTTCGGCACGACAGGTGAAGGCTGCTCCGTCGGCAGCCGCGAACGGCAAACCATCCTCTCCCGCTTCATCGAGGCCGGCGTTGCGCCGTCGCGCATCGTCACCGGCGTTCTGGTGGATTCCATCGAGGATGCGGCAGATCAATCGGCGGAAGCCCTGAAAACCGGCGCTCGCAATATTCTGCTCGCCCCGCCCTCCTATTTCAAGAATGTCAGCGATGATGGCCTGTTTGCCTGGTTCTCGGCAGTCTTTTCGAAGATCGGCAAGGATGCGCGCGACATTCTCGTCTACAACATCCCCTCCGTGACCATGGTAACGCTCTCCGTCGAGCTGGTGGGACGGCTTAAGGCCACGTTTCCGGGCATCGTCACCGGCGTCAAGGATTCCTCCGGCAATTGGAGCCATACCGAGCGCCTGCTAAAAGAGCATGGCGATCTCGCCATCCTGATCGGTGATGAGCGTGATCTTGCCAGGGGTGTTCGCCTCGGCGGTCAGGGCGCCATCTCCGGCGTCGCCAATTTCCTGACGCAGGAAGTGCGCGCCATGGCCGTAGACGGTAAGGACGACCCACGCATCGTCGATCTTGTTGTGGAACTTCTGAAATTCCCGGTTACGCCCGCCGTCAAGGTGCTGGTATCACACACGACAGGGGAAAATATCTGGTCGGATGTGCGCGCGCCGCTCGTCGCCATTTCACCGGAAGACCGGCGGCAGATCGAAGGCGCTTTCGATGCGCTGTTTCGGAAACAGGCCGCCTGAACAAAGCTGAAAGGTTGAGCATGGACGATACCGGCGAACAGACATTGCGGGAACGGGCGTATGAAAGCTTTACGCATCACCTTCTCTCGCGTGACGTTCGTCCGGGGCAATTCATCTCGCAACGCCGCCTCGTGGAATTGACGGGTCTGCCGCTGGGCGCAATCCGGGAAGCAATTCCGAGGCTGGAAGCGGAAGGTCTGATCAAGACCGTGCCGCAGCGGGGATTGCAGGTCGCCCATATTGACATCAACCTCATCCGCGAGGCGTTCCAGTTCCGCATCTTTCTCGAAAAGGAGGCCGTGGCGAACTTTACCCGTACGGCCTCGGACGAGGCTATCGCGAAGCTCCTGAAACAGCATCGCGATATTGCCGAAGCGGCTGAAAAAGGCGGGGAATCGCCGGAGTTGGACCAGCACGCCCAGCAGGTGGACTGGGGCATGCACGACGCCTTTATCGACTCGCTCGGCAATTCGATCATCTCGAATGCCTACCGCGTCAATTCCATTAAGATGCGCCTCATCAATCAGGAGCGCTTTCGCATCGCCGGCCATGTGAAGTCGGTGATGAAGGAACATCTCGTCATTCTCGAAGCCATCGAGAGGCGATCCGTCGAAGACGCCGTGGAGCGACTGACCGCCCATATCCGTAACGCGAGGGACAGGGCGCTGGCGGTATAAGACAGTTCCGGCAGGGACTAGAGAAGGTCTGCGCTGGAATTGCATGAAAATAAGCAACAAGCCGGGGTGAGGAGATTTCCGGCTAACTGGAGGAGAACTGATATGAAGCATTCATTGCTCAACCCCACGCGTCGCGCCTTTCTGGCAGGCACGGCCGCGATTGGCGGCAGCGCGGTGCTCGGCATTCGCCCGGCATCGGCGGCGGTGAACTGGAAGAAACACGCCGGCACCACCCTTGAAGTCAATCTTGTCAAAAGCCCGCGCAGCGAAACGCTGATCAAATATCTCGGCGAATTCGAAGAGCTGACCGGCATCAAGGTCAATGCCGAAGCGACGCCGGAACAACAGCAGCGCCAGAAGGTGGTGATCGAGCTTTCCTCCGGCAAGCCGAGCTTCGATGTGGTGCATTTGAGCTACCACGTTCAGAAACGGCAATTTGAAAAGGGCAAGTGGCTGGCCGATATCAGCGGCTTCCTGAAAGACCCGTCGCTGACCGATCCTTCGCTGGTCGAAAAGGATTTCGCCGAAGCCGGCATGTTGTTCGCCAAGGATAGCGACGGCGTGCTGCGCTCGCTGCCCTTCTCGGTGGACTACTGGATCGTCTACTGGAACAAGGAACTCTTCGAAGCAAAGGGCCTGAAATACCCTGAGACCTTCGAGGAACTGGTGACGGCGGCGGAAAAGATCACCGATCCCGCAACCAACACCTATGGTTTCGTGGCACGAGGCCTGAAAAACGCCAACACCCCGGTCTGGACTTCTCTGATGCTGGGTTACGGCGCCAAGCCGATCAGCGCGGACGGGAAAATCGACACCGAATCCAAGGAAGCGGTGGAAGCCGCCAAGCTCTATCAGCGCCTGATGACCAAAGCCGCCCCTCCCGGCGTTTCCGGCTTCAACTGGGCGGAAGCACAGTCGGCCTTCCTGCAGGGCAAGATCGGCATGTGGTTCGATGGCGTCGGTTTTGCGCCGCCGATCGAGAACCCGGAAAAATCCCGCGTCGTCGGCAAGGTCGGTTACGGCGTCATGCCGAAAGGCCCGGCAGTTCAGGCCGCCGGCACGTTTGGTGATGGCCTCGGCGTCGTTGAAGCCAGCAGCAAGAAGGAAGCCGCTTACCTCTTCTGCCAATGGGCGATCTCGCACGACATGGGTGCGCGTCTGTTGCAGGCGGGTGCCGGCGTTCCATTCCGCCAGTCCATCCTCGAAGACCAGAAGGTGCGCGAAGGCGTAAAGATGCCGGCCGCCTGGCTGGATGCTGTCGTCGGCTCCGGCAAGGTCTCGCAGCTTGCCCTGCCGGTCATCATTCCGGTGACGGAGTTCCGCGACATCTACGGCGTCGGCCTCACCAACATGATCGGCGGTGCTGATCCGACAGCCGAACTTAAAAAGGCAACGGAACAGTTCGCCCCCGTTCTGGCGCGTAGCGAGGGATAATGGCCTCCTTGAGCATCGAAAACACCAAGACAGGCGCGAGCCGCAGAGAAGGGAGCAAGCCGGCAAGGCTTGCTCCCAATTACTGGCCCTTCGTCATACCGGCCCTCGTCGTCATTTCGGCTGTCATCGTTTTTCCATGGGTCTTCACCCTCTGGATGAGCGCGCATCGCTGGACGCTCGGACAGGAGCAGAGCTTTATCGGTCTTGATAACTATATCAGGCTCGCCAGCGATTTAAGGTTCTGGGAATCGCTGTGGCACACGCTCATCTATACCGTACTGTCGGTCGTCGCTCCGCTGTTTCTCGGAACATTGGCAGCGCTGGTTTTCGATGCGCAGTTTCCGCTGCGCGGTTTTCTGCGCGGCGTCTTCGTGATGCCGATGATGGCGACCCCGGTCGCCATCGCGCTCGTCTGGACCATGATGTTCCACCCGCAGCTCGGCGTTCTGAACTATCTTCTGTCCCTCATCGGCATCGGGCCGCTGGAGTGGATTTATAACCAGTCGACAGTCATCCCCTCGCTGGTACTGGTGGAAACCTGGCAATGGACGCCGCTCGTCATGCTGATCGTGCTCGGCGGTCTCGCCGCAGTACCCCGCGAACCCTATGAAAGCGCCGAAATCGACGGCGCCAACGCCTGGCAGAAGTTCCGCTACCTGACCATGCCGATGATTGCGCCGTTTCTGATGATCGCCGTCATCATCCGCTCCATCGATGCCGTTAAAAGCTTCGACATCATCTATGCGATGACTCAAGGGGGGCCCGGCACGGCATCTGAAACCATCAACATCTATCTCTATAATACGGCATTTTCCTATTACGACATCGGTTACGGCTCAGCCATGGCCGTCGTCTTCTTCATCATCATCGTGGCGCTCTCCTTCGTGCTTCTGATGGTGCGCCAGCGCGCGCAATGGAACGAGATGGAGGATCGCTGATGTCCGCTAAAATCCTGAAACGCAAAAACCTCGACCGCATCGGCCTGTTCTTCGTGGCGCTGGTGATGATCTCGCCGGTCATCCTGTTCTTCATCTGGATGATCTCACTGTCGCTGAAATACGAAATCGATAACGGCGCCTATCCGCCTATCCTGATCCCGGAACGGTTTGCCTGGTCGAATTATGTGAAGGTGTTCGAGGAGAATAACTTCTTCCTGTATTTCTGGAACTCGGTCCTCGTCACCGGTGCCGCGACCATTCTGGCGCTCGTCATCGGCGTACCCGCCGGCTACGGCATCGCAAGGCTGAAGGCGGAAAAATCGGCCGTCGTCATCATGATCGCCCGCATGACGCCCGGCCTCTCCTTCCTCATCCCGCTGTTCCTGCTGTTTCAATGGCTGAACCTGCTCGGCACGCTCTGGCCGCAGATCATCATCCATCTTGTGGTCACGGTGCCAATCGTCGTCTGGATCATGATCGGTTATTTCGAAACCACGCCGAAGGAACTGGAAGAAGCGGCAAGCATCGATGGCGCATCCTCCTGGCAGGTGTTCCGGCTGGTGGCGCTGCCGATTGCCAAGCCCGGCATCGTCGTCTCCTTCATCCTCGCGGTCATCTTCTCGTGGAACAACTTCGTCTTCGGCATCGTGCTGGCCAGCCGTGAAACGCGCACCCTGCCGGTGGCGGTCTACAACATGCTGTCCTTCGAACAGGTGAGCTGGGGGCCGCTTGCCGCAGCCGCGTTGATCGTGACGCTGCCGGTGCTGCTGCTCACCATGTTCGCACAGAAACAGATCGTGGCGGGACTGACCGCCGGCGCCGTCAAAGGCGGCTGAACCAACAAATCATAACGGGAACCTCCACAATGGCACCGGTCAATATTCAGAACGTCCAGAAGCGCTTCGGCTCCGTCAACGTCATTCATGGCATCGACATCGACATCAAGGATGGCGAATTCGTCGTGCTGGTCGGTCCTTCGGGCTGCGGCAAATCCACCCTGCTGCGGATGATCGCCGGGCTGGAGGAACTGAGCGACGGCGAAATCCATATCGGTGCGCGGGAGGTGAGCCACCTGCCCGCCCGCGACCGCGATATCGCCATGGTCTTCCAGAACTACGCGCTTTATCCGCATATGACTGTCAAGGACAATATGGGCTTCGCGCTGAAGCTGAAGAAGGTCAGTGCCGAAGAAACCAGGGCCAAGGTCGACAGGGCCGCCGCTATTCTGGGGCTGGACAAGCTGCTGGACCGCTATCCGCGCCAGCTTTCCGGCGGCCAGCGCCAGCGTGTCGCCATGGGCCGCGCGCTGGTGCGCGATCCGCAGGTCTTCCTGTTCGATGAGCCGCTTTCCAACCTCGATGCCAAGCTGCGCGTACAGATGCGCGGCGAGATCAAGGCCATGCACCAGCGCATCGGCACCACCACCATTTACGTTACCCATGATCAGGTGGAGGCCATGACCATGGCCGACAAGATCGTGGTCCTGCATGACGGCGTGATCGAACAGATCGGCGCGCCGCTCGAGCTTTACGACCATCCCGCCAACCTCTTCGTTGCCGGCTTCATCGGTTCGCCCGCCATGAATTTCATTCGTGGCCGTCTCGAGGAAGGCGTGTTCCGCACCGCAAAGGGCCTCAGCCTGCCGCTACCCACCAATGCCGATATCGGCAAGCTCGGCGGTCGCGATCTCGTCTACGGCGTGCGCCCGGAACACATCCGTGCCGCCGAAACCGGCATCGAAGGCCGGGTCGAACTGGTCGAAGGCACCGGCTCGGAAATCTACGCCAAGCTCAATTGCAAGGGCGACGAGATCGCCTGCCTGTTCCGCGAGCGGCTCAACGTGCGCTTCGGCGATACGATCCACATTGCCATCGATCCGGCAACGGTGCATCTGTTCGACAAGGACAGTGGCAAGCGCATCTGAACAGGGCAGGAGCGAAGAGAATGGTAAAGGAAGCGGGCGGCAAGCATGTGCTCTGCGTGGGTGCCGCCGTGCTGGACACCCTTTTCCGTGTGCATGACATGCCGAAGGGCGAAGGCAAGGTCCTGCCCTATGAGATGCTGCAGATTGCCGAAGGCATGGCCTCCAGCGCCGCCTATGCCGCCCATCGCATGGGGGGTCGCGCTAGCCTCTGGGGCGCGGTGGGCGACGACGAAACCGGCACCCGCATCCTGCGCGATCTCGCCGAAAGCGGCATCGATGTTGCCGGCATGACCATCGCCGCCGGCGCGCGCTCGGCCCTGTCGACGATCATCATCGATGACCGGGGAGAACGGCTGATCGTGCCTTTTTACGATCATCGCCTGCATGAGAAAAAACGCTCCTGTACGCCGGCAGATATTGCCCCGTTCGATGCCGTTCTGGTGGATGTGCGCTGGCCGGAGCTGGCGCTCGATGTGCTGACTGTGGCGCGCGCGCTTGGCAAACCCGCCATTCTGGATGGCGATGTGGCGCCGGTGGAAACACTGGAGAAGCTTGCCCCTGCCGCGACCCATATCGTCTTTTCCGAACCCGCCGCCGCCCGGCTGACCGGGCTTGAAACGGTGAAGGACATGCTGCCGGTGCTGCATTCCCGCTACCCGCAGACCTTCATCGCCGTCACCGCCGGACCGGCGGGCTGCTGGTGGACGGAAGCGGGCGATCCCACGGTGCATTTCCAGACGACCATGCAGGTTAAGGCAGTGGATACGCTGGCAGCGGGCGATATCTTCCACGGCACCTTTGCGCTGGCGATGGCTGAAGGCATGCAAAGCCGCGCCGCCATCCGCCTCTCCTCCGTTGCCGCCGCGCTGAAATGCACGGTCTTCGGCGGTCGCATCGGCGCACCGACGCGCGAGGAGACGGAAGACGCGATGCGGCAATGGATGGAGCGTGAAGGCGAAGCCGCGCTGCGCGCCTCCTGAACGCATCCATTGCCCGCATAAAACTATTCCATTTTTGCGATGCCGTTTCCCGGCGAAGTAGTCTAACGTCAAGTCAGAGCAAAGCTTTTCGCAAGCCGCGCCTGTTCCACCTTGAGCCCGCATTCCGCAAAAGTGATCGCCCGATGCATCAGACGACCCGCCCGAGACTGCGCGATATCGGTTTCCGGCCCGGCCATTTCGAAACCGGCCCGCTCAACGCCATCACCGATGTCGAAGGCGTGACTGTTGGCCATTCGACCGTGATCGAGGGCGAGACGATCCGCACCGGCGCAACCGCGATCCTGCCGCATGGGGGCAATCTGTTTCAGGACAAGGTGCCCGCAGCCTTTGCCGTCTATAACGGCTTCGGCAAATTCGCCGGCTCTACCCAGATCGAGGAACTGGGCGAACTCGAGACACCTGTTATTCTCACCAACACGCTGGCGACCGGGCGGGCCATCGAGGCGATCAACCGCCATACGCTGTCACAGCCGGGCAATGAGAAGGTCGTTTCGATCAACGCCGTCGTCGGCGAAACCAACGATTCCCGCCTGAACGACATTCGCGCAGGCCGCCCGACGGTCGATGAGATCTCAGCCGCGCTGCGAAACGCTGCCACAGGCCCGGTGGTCGAGGGCGGCATTGGTGCCGGAACCGGCACCGTGGCCTTCGGCATGAAAGGCGGCATCGGTACCGCATCCCGCATCGTCGCCATCGCCGGAACGACCTATACGCTCGGCGTTCTCGTGCAGTCCAATTACGGCGGCCACCTGCTGGTCTGCGGCAAGCCCTATGTCAGCCCGGACCATCAGGACAAGGACGGCTCCATCGTCATCATTGTCGCCACCGATGCGCCGCTCTACTCCCGCAATCTGAAGCGTCTGGCGGCCAGAAGCTTCGGCGGGCTGGCGCGCACGGGTGCAGCACTCAGCAATGGCTCCGGCGATTACGCTCTGGCCTTTTCCACCGAAGAGCGTCTTCGCCGCACGCCCGCGCGCCGCAAGGCGCTGGCGGAATATCCTGAGCTTTCCAACGACGCGATCTCGCCGCTCTTTGAAGCCGCGATAGAGGCAACCGAGGAGGCGATCCTTAACTCGCTCTGCGCGGCCACGACGACATCAGGCTTTAATGCCGGCACCGGCAAGGCCTGCATGGTTGAGGCCATTTCCATCGACACGCTTAAAACCCTTCTTTCAGCCTGACCTTCCAGACGGAGTTTTCATGACCAGCCCATCCGGCCGCATCGTTTACGTCAACGGCGAATTCCTGCCCGAAGCGGACGCCCGCCTTTCCATCTTCGATCGCGGTTTCCTGTTCGGCGACGGCATTTATGAAGTCACGTCCGTTCTGGAAGGCAAGCTGATCGACAGCGACCTGCATATGGCCCGGCTGGAGCGCAGCGCCCGTGAGATCGATGTGGCGCTTCCTGTCACAACGAAAGAGATTGTCGAGGCCGAACGCCGTTTGATCGCCGACAACAATCTCGTCGAAGGCATGATCTACCTGCAGCTGACGCGTGGCGCCGAAGACCGCAACTTCCTGTTCTCCGCCGACCTGAAGCCGACGCTCGTCATGTTCACGCAGGCCAAGAAGCTGATCGGCACGCCGGTCGAAGAGGTTGGCATCGCCGTCAAATCCGTTCCCGATCAGCGCTGGGAACGCCGCGATATCAAGACCGTCTGCCTGCTCCCACAGGTCATGGCAAAACGCATCGCCAAGGCCGAAGGCTGCGACGAGGCCTGGATGATCGAGGATGGTTTCGTCACCGAAGGCGCGTCCTCGACCGCTTATATCGTCACCGCGGACAAAAAGATCATCACCCGCGGCAGCAGCAACAAGACCCTGCCCGGCTGCACCCGTCTCGCCGCCCTGCAACTGGCCAAGGAAGCCGGCTTCACGCTGGAAGAACGCCCTTTCGCGCTGGAAGAGGCCCTGAATGCGGACGAAGCCTGCCTCACCAGCGCCTCCAACTTCGTGGTTTCGGTCACGAAGATCGACGGCAAGCCGGTGGGTAACGGCAAGCCCGGCCCGATGGTGAGCCGCCTGCGCGCGCTCTACCTCGAAAACGCCCGCCGCACCGCCATCTGATCGAAAGCGTTTTGTTTGTCGCATTTCCGGATGGAAAACCGGGGCCACTTTTCCCGGAAATGCTCTAACTTTCGAGAACCGCCCAGATGCGCTCAACCACGGGCCGGCGGTTCTCCTTGGAACGATAAAGCCTGATATCGACGGCAATATCGAAACTTGAATCAGCGGCACGCACCAGAGCGCCGCTATCCAGCTCGTGCCGCATCAGGCTTTCCGGCACCCAGGCGACACCCCAACCGGCCATCGCCATGGCTTTCAGCCCCACCGACATGCTGCCCTCATGCACCCGCTCGAATTGCGGTAACCGCGCGCTCAGGAGATCGCGCAGCAGCGGCCCGAAGAACGAAGCCTTTTCATAATCCAGATAGGCAAAGGGTTTTTTCGCGTTTTCGACCAGCGCATGCAACGGTGCGCCATCCTGTGTTGGCGCTGAAACTGGAATGATGTTTTCAGCGCCGAGCACGCGGAATTCGAACAGCTGCGCATCGAGCAGCATCGGCACTTCGTGATGGGCATAGGTCAGAAGAAAATCGCTTTGCCCATCCACCAGCGAGTTGAGATTTTCTTCCATGCTGCCGGAATCGGGTCTCAACACTGAAAACAGCGGCCCGGCCGTCTCATTCACCCGTTTCAGCCAGTCGGGAAAGAAGGTGAAGGACAGGGTATGCAGCGCCGTCAGCCGAACTGTTCTGGCATCAGCCCCCTCCTCCTGCAGCAGCGTGCGCCGCGCATGGTAAAGCTGCTTCAGCGTCTCCTGCGCCACCGGCACGAACTTGACCCCCGCCTCGGTCAGCCGCGACGGATAGGAGGCACGGTCGACCAGCGTCGCGCCCACCCAGGCTTCCAGCTGCTTGATGCGCCGGCTGAAGGCGGATTGCGTCACATGCCGCTCATCCGCCGCCTTCGAAAAATTGAGCGTTCCGGCCAGCGCCAGGAAATCCTCGAGCCATTTGACTTCCAAGGCTCACACTCCCAACAAAAACATCTGTTCCGTCCACGCGGAAAGCGTCTTTATTAGGATCAACCCGAGGCGAATGAAACCCTTTTAAAGACTCCTCGAATATTCGATCATCCGCGCCCGGCTGGACACCAGCTCGATCCTGTTTTCACCCAGCCGGTTGAGGCAGACACGCTTCGTCCAGGGCCCGTCAATCAACGTGAAGATGAAGCGGCCGTTGCCGAGCGCCTTCAAAGGCATGCTGCGGCGTGTCGGGCCGATGCCCATCGTCAGCGACGAACCGCTGATCGAAAACTCAGCGCCCTCATCCGAACGCCATGATCCCGACAGATCATCCGGCACGGCATGCTCACCGACCGGCAGGAAGCGCCGGGCGGCATGGCCAGCCTCGCCAATGATCGCTTCGCCATCGAACCTCAGCCGCATGGGCGAGGAAGCGGAACGCGACGAGACCCAATCATCGGCATCCTCATGAAGCGTGTCGTCGCCATCGATGAAGGTAGATGTGCTGCCCTTGATCTCCAGCCACCACGGTCCGCTTTCGGTGACGTAAAGCCCGTCGGGCAGGCTGGCCGCGGGTTTCGGCAGCGGCAAACCAGTCAAGGCCGCCATGCTTTCCAGCGCGATCTTGAAACCGTTGGTATCCTCGCGGTTCGAGACCACCACGAAACCCGTACCGTTTTCAGGATCGAGCAGGAAATAGGTCTTGTAGCCCGGATGCGAACCGCCATGGCCAACGAAACGCCTGTCGCCGAGATGCGACCAGCGGAGGCCGAGCCCATATTCGCTCATCCGACCGTTGGCCAGTGGCCGCTCGGCGGAAAGCCTGTCGAGAACACCCGCAAAGCTGCCCTCACCCCGCATCAGTCCCTGCAGCCAGCGGGTCAGCGCCTCGGCACCGCCGGCAAGGCTGCCGGAGGCGGAAATATGCAGTCCGGCAGCCGAAAGCTGCCAGCTCTCTTCGGACTTCCAGTAACCCGGCACGAGACCGTCAACCGGATCGTTCCAGACGTCAGGCGCCTTCAGGAAAACCCCGAACCGACCGGCAATCTGCGCCTGCACGAAGTCATCGAAACGGAGCCCATGGCGCTCCAGCGCCGCCTCCACCAGACGGTAGCCCGTATTGGAATAGGAAACCTCGCTGCCGGCTGCGAAATTCAGTCGGGTCAAGCGCGTGAGATAATCGAGAAGCGGGCCGGCCTTCGTTTCGGTGTAAACCGAAAGACCAAGCAGCGACAGGCATTCGCGCGTATCCGGCAGCCCGCCGCTCATATCCAGCGCCTGCCCGACGGTGACATCGCGGAGCGGCGCCTGCAGCTCCGGCAGATGCTTGCCGAGCGGATCGTCCAGCCCGATCAGATCGGAATGGGCAAGCACCATGGCGCAAAAGGCGTGTTTGGTGACGGAGGCATAACGGACTACGCTTTGCGGCGTGAAAGGTGAGAAGGTCGAAAGGCTTTCGACACCACCGGCATGGGCGAAACGGATGCCATTAAGATCAAAACCGATGACGGCCCCGCCCGGCTCATTGCCCGCCCATTGCGAGACGAAGCTTTCGGAGAGGGTTGAAGCGGCGTTCCAGTCGAATTGCTGTGACATTGCTCGGTCTCGTGTTTTTGTGGTCTTTGCAGAAAGCCTCGACATCGCGGCTCGTTTCTTCTCCCCGCCGGGGAAAAGGTGGCCCGAAGGGGCGGATGAGGGGGCGACGCTAGCGATATGCGGAGAGCTTACCCCCTCAGCCCGCTGCCGCGGACTTCTCCCCGGCGGGGAGAAGAAACAAGCGGCATTCGCTCGATTTATCGGCACGTCGGTTAGCGGCCAGCCTTCAGGCCGGCTCTTCCAGCCGGATGCTCAGGCTGCGCAGCTCCTCCGTATGCGGATGTTTCGTGCGGCCTTCGCGCAGATCACCCGCACTCAGCTGCTCCACCATTTCCCCGTTCAGCATCACACCCACCTGCGGGCAGAGATGCGCGATGACAGCCAGATTGTGACTGACGAGAATATAGGTGAGGTTGCGCGCCGCGCGCAGGTCCTGCAACAGGTTCAGGATTTCCGCCTGCACCGAAACATCGAGCGCCGAAGTCGGCTCATCGAGCAGCAGCACCTGCGGGTCAGCAATCAGCGCACGCGCAATCGCCACACGCTGACGCTGGCCGCCGGAAAGCTGGTGCGGGAACCGGAAACGCACCCCCTGCGGCAGCGCCACATCCGAGAGCGCCTGCTGGATGCGCTTTTCGATATTGTCCATGCCGTGCACCAGCGGCAATTCACTGAGAATGCGGTCGATGGTCTGGCGCGGATGCAGCGAACCATAGGGGTCCTGAAACACCATCTGCACCTGCCGGAAGAATTCCGGCGTGCGCTTCAGCGGTGCATCCTTGCCGGCAAAGGCTATGCGGCCTTCCCAGCTTTCGTTGAGGCCCGCCATGGCGCGCAGGATGGTGGACTTGCCCGAGCCGCTTTCGCCGACGATGCCGAAGCTGCCGCCCTTTTCCACCGAAAAGGACACGCCTTTCACCACTTCCCGGTCGCCGAACTTGATACGGAGATTATCGACGTCGATCATTGGCTGGACCACGCTGCATCACGGTTGAGAACGGGAAGACGCTCGCGCGGATGCGTCAGCGAGGGAATGCAGTTCAAAAGTCCCTGCGTGTAAGGATGCTGGGCTTTCAGGAGTTCGGAAGCCTTCAGCTCCTCCATGACCCGGCCGGAATACATCACGGCGACACGGTCGCAGAAATGCGAAACGAGCGGCAGGTCGTGGCTGATGAGGATGAGGCCCATGCCGCGCTCCGACACCAGCTCCTCGATCAGCCGCAGGATTTCCGACTGCACCGTGGCGTCGAGTGCACTTGTCGGTTCGTCGGCGATCAAAAGTTCCGGATCGGGCGCTAGCATCATGGCAATCATGACACGCTGGCCCATGCCGCCGGAAACCTCATGCGCATAGGACGAAGCGACCTGACGCGGATTGCGGATCTTCACCTGATCGAGCAGGCCGATTGCCGCTTCCATGGCGGCCCGCTTGCCGCCACCCTTGTGGGCGCGCCAGGCTTCCGCGATCTGCGCACCCATGGTCTTCACCGGGTTCAGCGAATATTTCGGATCCTGAAGGATGAAACCCGCCCGTTTTCCCCGGATCTGGCGCATCTGCTTTTCACTGGCGGAGAGCACGTCGATACCGTCGAAAGCGAGCTTGTCGGCCCGGATATCGGCATTGGAGGGCAGAAGCTTCATCAGCGCCCGCGCCGTGAGGCTTTTTCCGGAACCGGATTCGCCGACAATACCGAGCTTTTCGGTGCCGAGCTTCATCGACACACCACGCACCGCCTCGAAACGGCTGGTGCGGGTCTGGAATGCAATCTTCAAATTTTCGATTTCGACCAGCATGGCTCAATGTCCCTTCGGGTCGAGAACGTCGCGCAGGCCATCGCCAAGGAAGTTGAAGGCGAGCGAAACGAGGAAGATGGCGATGCCGGGAATGGTGGCGACCCACCATTGTTCGAAGATGAAGCGCTTGGCCGTCGCAATCATCGCACCCCATTCCGGCGAAGGCGGCTGCGCACCCATGCCGAGGAAGCCGAGGCTGGCGGCGGTGATGATGATCGAGCTCATGTCGAGCGTGATGCGCACGATAAGGCTCGGCACGCAGAGCGGCGCAATGTGACGCGCAATGATGCGCCAGGCGGAAGCGCCGGTCAGCCTATAAGCCGCGACGAAGTCGCTGCCGCGCACCGTCATGGTCTCGGCGCGGGCCAGACGCGCATAGGGCGGCCATGCGGTGAGCGCAATGGCGAGAATGGCGCTTTCGACGCCCGGCTTCAGCGCCGCGACGAAGGCGAGTGCCAGAATGAGGCGCGGGAAGGCGAGAAACACATCCGTCACCCGCATCAGCACCGTATCGACGATACCGCCAAAATAACCGGCGATACAGCCGATGGCGAGGCCGATGGGTGCCACGAGAACGACGACGGCAATGACCATGCCGAGCGTGACGCGGCCACCATAGAGAATACGCGAGAGAATATCGCGGCCCAGCTCATCCGTGCCGAACCAGTGTTCGGCATTTGGAAACGCTAAGCGATTGCCGAGATTCTGCATTGCCGGATCATAGGGCGCGAGCAGCGGCGCCAGAAGCGACAGAGCAATGAAGAGGACGATGATGATGAGGCCGATCACCGCCAGCGGATTGGACTTGAGATTGAGCCAGATGCGATACCGGTTGCCCCAGGCAGCCTGTGTTCGCGAATGCGGCGTTTCATCCAGCGCCCAGTTTCTGAAATTAGCTAACATCATCGAACGCGAGGATCCATAACTCTGTAAAGCACGTCTGCGAGCAGGTTGAGGGCGACATAGATGAAGCCGATCAACAGGGTTGCTCCGACGACGGGGTTCATGTCCGCGTTCATCAGCGAGACGGTGAGGTATTGGCCGAGGCCCGGCCAGCTGAAGACGGTTTCCGTCACCACGGCGCCTTCGAGAAGGCCGGCATAGGTGAGCGCCAGAACCGTGACGAGCTGCACGGCGACCGTCGGGAAGGCGTGTCCCCAGATCACGGTCATGGCAGAAAGCCCCTTGGCGCGGGCGGTAATGACATATTCACCCTTCAGCGCGTCGATCATGAAGGCGCGCGTCATGCGGGTGATATAGGCCATGCTGAAATAGGCGAGGATGCAGACGGGCTGCACCATATGGGCGATGGCGTCGTAAAAGGCGCCCCAGTCGCCGGCAAGCAGCGTGTCGACCGTCATCAGGCCGGTGACCTGCGTGATCATGCCGTCATAGATAATGTCCTGACGGCCCGGTCCGGGTGCGACGCCAAGCGTGGCGTAAAAGACGAGCAGCGAAATCAGCGCCAGCATGAAAACAGGCACGGAGTGACCGGCAAGGCAGACGACGCGGATCACCTGATCCGTCAGCTTGCCCTGCTTGACGGCGGCCCAGACGCCGAGCGGAATGCCGATCAGGGCAGCGAGAATAAGCGCAGCCGTGGCAAGTTCGAACGTGGCGGGGAAAACGCGCTTGATATCGATCCAGACCGGATTGCGGGTCAGGATCGAATTGCCAAAATCGCCATGCAGGACCTGCGTGACATAATGGAAGAACTGCACGACCAGCGGCTGGTCGAGGCCCATTTCCGCCCGCACCCGCACGATGACATCTTCGGGCGCATTGTCGCCGACCGCCGCGATGACGGGATCGACGGGCATGACGCGCCCGATCATGAAGGTGATGATCATCAAACCGAACAGCGTCAGAATGACGCTGCCCAGTATCGACGATATGCTTTTAACGCGCTTGTTCAATGTCACGCTTTCTTCGCATCGTGGTAGGAATTGCCCTCGGAGAGAACGCCGAGTTCAAAGCCGGAAACGCCCTTGCGGAAGGCAGCCGTCTTCGTCGTCTGGAACATGAACACGAACGGGCTGTTTTCCATGTGCTCGCGCTGCAGGGCTTCATAAAGCTCGATGCGCTTTGCCGGATCACGCTCATCGCGAGCGGCTTCCGCCTTGGCGGCGAAGTCGTCGTTCTTGAAACGCGAACGCCATAGGAAGGGCTTCGACTTCACGTCGTCGCCATTGTCCTTGTTGATGTTGAAGACATCGGCATTGGAATGCGGATCGAAATAATCCGTGCCCCATGCGGAAAGCGCCATCTGATGCTCGCGGGCGCGCATCTTGGTCAGAACCTGGCGGTTTTCAGCCGATTGCAGACGCACCTTGATACCGATATCGGCAAGGTTTGCCTGGATGGCCTGCGCCAAATCCGGATAAGGCTGGGCGGAATAGTGGTCCATGCTGATTTCGAAACCGTCGGCGAGACCGGCTTCCACCATCAGCGCCTTGGCCTTCTCGACATCGCGCTGATACGGGATGTCGTTGACGGCGCCCGGGAAACCGTCCGGCTCGAAGCTCTGGTGCACTTCATGGGTCAGCGGCACGATGTTTTCCTGCATGCCCTTGTAGTCCAGCGCCCACTTGATGGCCTGCCAGACCTGCGGCCTGGCAAGGTTCTCATTGCCCTGATTGAGCGAGATCAGCACCAGCGAGGCGATGGACTTGCGCTCCAGCTCGATATTGGCATCGTCCTTGACGGTGCGCAGCTGCTCCGAGGTCAGGTCGCGGGCAATGTCGATATCGCCCTTCTGCAGCATCAGAAGCTGGGAAGACGGATCGGTGACGTGGCGCAGCACGATACGCTTGATATTGCCCTTGTAAGGACCGTTCGGGTTGACGGTGAGTGCTACGCTTTCGCTCGGCTTCCAGGCCTGCAGCATGAAATCGCCGGAACCGGCGCTGTTCTTCTGCAGCCAGCCATTGCCGAGGTCTTCGCCCGACGCATTGGCAAGAACCGCCTTCTTTTCGACGATCGCACCGATATTGGCGGAGAGGCAATAAAGCAGGAAGGAGATGGCGGTCGGCTTTGCCGTCGTCAGCTTCACGGTCTTGTCGTCGGCGGCAACGATGGTTGTCTCGGCATTCTCAGGCGTGAAGCCGAACTGGCTGATGATGAAGGCCGGGCTCTTGTTCATCTTGATGGCGCGCTGCAACGAGAAGGCAACGTCTTCCGCCGTGACTTTCGCGCCGCTCGAGAAGGTCGCTTCGTCACCGATCACGAAGGTGAAGACCTTGCTGTCCGCATCGGCTTCCCAGGATTTCGCGATAACCGGATCAACCTTGGTGGAGTCCTCGCGGTTGGCGCGCACCAGCTTCTGATACATGTTCGAGATGATTTCACCGCCCACGGCCTCGAAACCTTCATGCGGGTCAAGGCTCGTCATATTGTCCAGCTGCTGGGCAACGACCAGAATGTCCTTGGGTGTCGCGGCAAAGGCCGGAATGCGCGCATAGGACAGGAACGGAACGGCAGCGCCGGCAATCAACAGGTTGCGTCTTGAAATCATCGAAAATCCCCTTTCGGACCTTATTTTTCGGAAAATGGTATGGGTCTGCCCCAATCCAGTCATTTTTTTTATGTTTTCCCGCGATTACCACGAGCAAACGAGGCCCGACCAATTCCAAATTTGGCAGAGCCTATGCACGGATTGCATTTGCTCCCGCCTTGACCTTTCCTCTACCAATTCCCAAAAGTCTGAATAGGCGCGCATCCGCGCCCTCCCCCTATCCGAAGGTGAACGACTATGACCGATGAAAAAACCGTACCCGTCTTCGACGGCCACAACGATGTGCTTCTGCGGTTATGGCGGTCGGGCAATGCCTCTCCCGAAACCCTGCTCATCGAGGGTGACACGGTTGGCCACATCGACCTGCCACGCGCCAGGAAGGGTGGGCTGGCCGGCGGCCTCTGCGCCATCTACGTGCCGTCGCCAAGCATGGAGAAGGATACCAACGGCGATTTTTCGACACCGGCAGAAGCCGACGCGCTGAAGGCCACGCTCGCCATGGCCGGCCTGCTGTTCCGCGCCGAGAAACAATCCGCCGGCGCACTGAAGGTTTGCCGCACCGCCGCCGATATCCGCAGCGCCATGGCAGAGGGCGCTTTTGCCTCCGTCTTCCATATCGAGGGCGCGGAAGCGATCGGCGCCGATCTGGATGCGCTGCATGTGCTCCACGAGGCGGGCCTTCGCACGCTCGGACCAGTCTGGAGCCGCCCGAACATCTTCGCTTACGGCGTTCCCTTCCGTTTCCCCTCGACACCGGATATCGGCCCGGGCCTGACGGATGCCGGCAAAAGGCTGGTAAAAACCTGCAACGAGCTGAAGATCATGGTCGATCTCTCGCACATGAACGAACAGGGCTTCTGGGATATCGCCAAGATATCAGACGCGCCGCTGGTGGCATCGCACTCCAACGCTTACGCGCTGTGCAATCACAGCCGCAACCTCACGGACCGCCAGCTGGACGCCATCCGTGATACGGGCGGCCTTGCCGGCATCAACTTCGGCGTGCTGTTCCTGCGTCAGGACGGCGTGAAGAACCCGGATACCGATCTTGGCGAACTCGTCCGCCATGTGGATTACATCGTCAACCGCATCGGCATCGATCATGTCGCGCTCGGTTCGGATTTCGACGGCACCACCATTCCCGCCGCCATGAAGGATGCGGGCGATCTGCAATTGCTGGTCGAAGCCCTGCGCAAGGGCGGTTATGACGATGAGGCGTTCAACAAGATCTGCCACGGCAACTGGATCCGTGTGCTGGAAAAAACCTGGGGCGCGTAAGGCAAAAGGTAAGTTTCATCTCCGGCGCCCGGCGCCGGAGACATGAAAGCGGCGGGCCCTTAAGGCTTTGCCGCTTTTTTCTTGCCGGTCGCCCGAAAGGCGAGAAGCCCGGCGACAAGGCTGACCATCGCCCATTTCATCGGCAACAGATCCGCCGTCTCGCTGCGGATCGGCAGCACGGTCACGGTGCCGGGACGGGATTCATAACCCATCTGCCCTTTCGCCTTTGCCTCGGCGATCTGTTGCGGAGAAACCACCCATTCGGCACCGCGCGTCTTATCCACCGTCATGTACCCGCCACCAGCAACAAGGGCGAGTGCGAGCGAAACAACTATTCTTGTGGGCATGTTCATTGGCATCTCCTTCAATCGAAAGGAGCGTGTAGTTGCATCAAATGACACCACCAGGCAACCGATACGATCAATTTTCTCGTCTTTTTACCAGCCTCGGAAATCTCACATTTCCTAGTTGCATTTTCGCCGTTACACTTGGCAAACTCATCGAGGCTGGAGGCAAACTTCACATCGACACGTCACGCATTTCTGCTAAGCAAATTTCCTCAACCGAAACGAATTAGCGACACAATCCTGTGGTTCGCCAACCAACGGGACCGGCGCTGGAAAAAGTAAATGGCAGACAAGAGCGAAGTTATAGAGACGGATATTATCGACTCCCCGGTTGAAAGCTTTTTTGCCAGAAACCGGCCCTATCTGACGGCCATTGCGATAACGCTCATCTTCGTGATGATGACGTTCGCGATTTACCGTCTCACGTCGGAAGTACGATATGACGATGTGATCGCGGCTCTTCTTGGCACGTCGTTTTCAGCTGTTCTGCTCGCCATCGTCTTTACGGCACTGAGCTTCCTGTCGCTGATTTTCTACGATGCGAATGCCATCGAATATGTCGGCAAAAAAGTCCGTTTTCCGTCGATGGCGGCCACGGCCTTTGCGGCCTATGCCATCGGCAATACGGCCGGCTTCGGTCCGCTGAGCGGCGGCGCCATCCGCTTCCGCGCCTATTCCCGGCTCGGCCTCTCGCCGGGGGATATCGCCCGCGTCATCGCCTTCGTCACCCTGTCGTTCGGCCTCGGGCTTCTCTCCGTCAGCGCGCTTTCAACCTTCATCGTCGCGCCGCGCATCGCCGCGATCATCGGTTTCGATCCGCTGGTACTGAGAGGCGGAGCACTTGCCGTCATCGCCATCCTTGTGATCACCGCCTATATCGGCCGCAACGGCAAGGCGATCCGGCTCGGCAAATGGCAGCTGCGCCTTCCCGACAGCCGCACATCGTCACGCCAGTTCCTGGTGTCCGCCTTCGATATCGCTGCATCCGCCTCCGTTCTCTATGTGCTCCTGCCGGAAACCCATCTCGGCTGGCCGACCTTCTTCGCGATCTATGCCACGGCCGTCGGCCTCGGCGTGCTCAGCCATGTCCCCGCAGGCCTCGGTGTCTTCGAAACCGTCATGGTCGCGGGTCTCGGCAATGCCATCAGCGTCGATCAGCTGCTCGGAAGCCTCGTTCTTTATCGCGTCATCTACCACGTCCTGCCGCTGGTGGTTGCCATTCTGGTCATGATCGTTTCCGAAACGAAGCAGTTCGCGGCCAAGCCGGTGGTCTCTGATATCAGCCAGCTTGCGGTCAGGCTCGCACCGCCGCTGCTCTCCACCTTCGCGATCATTCTCGGCACCATGCTGATTTTTTCGAGCGTGACGCCGACGCCGGACAGCAACCTCGATTTCCTCTCGAATTTCGTGCCGTTGCCGATCATCGAAGCCGCCCATTTTCTGACCAGCATTCTCGGCCTCGGCCTCGTCGTCGCCTCCCGCGGCCTCGGGCAAAGACTTGATGGAGCCTGGTGGATCGCCCTCATTGCGGCCTCTCTTGCCCTCATCCTCTCCATCCTTAAGGCCATCGCGGTCTTCGAGGCGGTATTCCTCGGCATCTTCATCGCCGCACTCGCCCTCAATGTGCGCAGCTTCAACCGGCACGCCTCACTGGTCAAACAGGCGCTGGGACCAAGCTGGCTCGCGGCAATGGCCGTCATCATCGCTGGCGCGGCTACCATCCTCCTGTTCGTCTATCGTGATACCGATTACAGTCACGCATTGTGGTGGGAATTTGAGTTCTCCGAAGAAGCCCCCCGCGGGCTGCGCGCCCTGCTTGGTCTGGTGCTCGCTTCCTCGACCGTCGCAATTTTCAGCCTGATGCGGCCGGTCACCTTCAAGCCGGATTCCATCCAGCCGGAGGACGTGGAACGCGCCACCGACATCGTCATGCGACAGGATTCGGCCGACGCCAATCTGGTGCGCATGGGCGACAAGCATGTGATGTTTTCCGAAAGCGGCAATGCCTTCATCATGTACGGCATCCAGGGCCGCTCGTGGATCGCCTTTGCCGACCCCGTCGGCGACGAGGAGGATTTTCCTGACCTCGTCTGGCAATTCGTGGAAGCCGCCCGCGGAGCCGGCGCCCGCGCCGCCTTCTACCAAATTTCGCCCTTCCTTCTCTCCCATTGCGCCGATGCAGGCTTGCGCGCCTTCAAGCTCGGCGAGCTGGCGCTGGTTGATCTCACCGCCTTCGAACTGAAAGGCGGCAAGCTTGCCACCCTTCGCCAGTCGCTGAGCCGCGGCGCGCGCGACGGCCTCACTTTCGAGGTTATCGAGCGATCGCAGGTGCCCGATATCATGGATGAGTTGCAGCAGGTCTCCGACGGCTGGCTTGCGCACCACAATACGCGGGAAAAGCGCTTCTCGCTCGGCGCTTTCGAGCCTGATTACATTCTGTCGCAACCCGTCGCCGTGCTGCGCAAGGACGGGAAAATCACCGCCTTCGCCAATCTGATGGTGACGGAGACAAAAAAGGAAGCGACCATCGATCTCATGCGTTTTTCGGCGGATGCGCCGCGCGGCTCGATGGATTTCCTCTTCGTCAGCATCATGCAGCATCTGCGCGAGGCGGGATATGAAAGCTTCAATCTCGGCATGGCGCCCATGTCCGGCATGTCGAAGCGCGATGCCGCACCCGTCTGGGACCGTATCGGCAGCACGCTCTTCGAGCATGGCGAACGTTTCTACAACTTCAAGGGACTTCGCGCCTTCAAGGCAAAGTTCCACCCGAAATGGGAACCGCGTTACCTTGCCGTGCAGAACGGCGCAGACGCCGCTTTGGCGCTGATGGATGCAACGGTTCTGATCAGCGGCGGCGTTAGAGGAGTGATCGGAAAATGATGAAACGCAATCTGATAGGGGCATTCATTGCCGCTTCGACGCTACTCTCCTCATCTGTCGCCTTTTCTCAGGATAAGCCGGCTTATGAAACCGGCATGATCCCCGCCGACCACATCATGGTGCCTGATGGAGATATCCAGGCCAGCATTTTCCTCATCTCCGATGCCAATGGCTGGACGGATGCCGATGAGACCCTCGCCAAGGCGCTTGTCGAAAAAGGCGCCGCCGTCGTCGGCATCGACTTCAAGGAATATCTGAAGGCGCTCGAAGCCGATGACGACGAGTGCATCTACATGATCTCGGACATCGAGTCGCTGTCGCAGCAGATCCAGCGCACCGCCGGCACCGGCAGCTACCGCCAGCCGATCCTGACCGGCATCGGCAAGGGCGGCACGCTTGCGCTCGCCATGATCGCGCAGAGCCCGGTTTCCACCGTGCGGGAAGCGGTGGCGGTGGACCCGAAGGCGGGCCTGCCGCTGGAAAAGATTCTCTGCACCCCCGCAACCAAGGACAAGGTGGATGGTGAAACCGTCTACGGCCTCACCGATGGCCCCCTGCCGGCACCGGTCAGCGTCATCTTCACCCCTGACGCCGACCAGAAGGGCCGCGACCACGTCAACGCGCTCGTAAAACTGCATTCCGACATCGAGGTGACCGACGTTACCGACAAGGCGGACGAGGTGCTGACGCAGACGCTGTCCGACAAGGTCGATGCGGCCGGAGACAGCGACAACCCGCTCGGGCTCCCGATCACGGTTCTGGAAGCCAAACCTGTCATGGACACAATGGCGGTGATCTATTCCGGTGACGGCGGCTGGCGCGATCTGGACGAAGAAGTCGGCAGCGCCCTTCAGAAGCAGGGTGTGCCGGTCATCGGCGTCGATGCCCTGCGATATTTCTGGAAAGAGAAGGAACCGAAGGAAGTGGCGAGCGACCTCGCCCGCATCATCGACACCTATCGCAAGGAATGGAAAGTCCGCAATGTGGTGCTGATCGGTTATTCCTTCGGCGCCGATATCATTCCCGCCACCTACAATCTCCTGCCCGACCGGGTGAAATCATCCGTTGCGCAGCTTTCGCTGCTCGGCCTTTCCAACGAAGTGGATTTCGAAATCTCCGTTCAGGGATGGCTAGGCGTGGCCGGTGAAGGCAAGGGCGGCAAGACCGTCGATGACATCGCCAAGATCGACCCCAAGCTGGTGCAATGCGTTTATGGCACCGAGGAGGAAGATGAGGACCCCTGCCCCGGCCTCAAGGCCAAGGGTGTCGAAACCGTCGGCATCGAAGGCGGACACCATTTCGACGAGGATTACGAGGCGCTCGCCAAACGCATCGTCGCGTCGCTGAAAACCAGACTGGCGAAATAACCCGCCACAACCGGCGCACAGGCAGCATATTAGAGGCTGTACCCGTAGTTCCCGCTGGCAGTGAAGCTTGCGGAATCGATCAAACTATTATTCAAAAGAAACCGGCCTGCGGCGAATGTTCATCCCATTCCCGCAACCGTTCTGTCGTTGATCGCCAACCATGGATTTTATATTTCCGGACCGGTTCAGGGAGCCGCCGCATGCTCGCCGCAAAACGAAAAACAAAAACACCGGTCCTCGTGGAACGCATCGATCAATTCGTCAGCCAAGTCAAAGCGGCGATGAAAGGTGACGACGCTTCGCGAAACAGGAAAATCCGCGATCTGTGGGATGCCGAGGTCCGCTACCATTTCGATAATGGCCGCACGGAAAAGACGCTCGAACTTTACATCATGAAATATCGCAATGCGCTGAAGGCCGAATTCGGCCCAAAGAGCACCCCGCTTGCCATCTGCAACATGAAGAAGCTGCGCGAGCGGCTGAACACCTATATTGCCCGGGGAGATTATCAGAAGACAGGCGTGGCGACATCGATTGTCGAAAAAATCGAACGGGCGGAATTCAACACCGCCGGCCGCAAGCCCACGGTTCTTCTTCGCATTGCCGATTTTATTGCCACGATGAACGGCATGGGCGCAAAGGAGGACATGCAGTCCTTGTGGGACGCCGAAATCGCCATCATGAAGGGCCGGGCCCAGACGACGATCATTTCCTACATCACCAAATATCGAAACGCCATCCGCGAGGCCTTCGGTGACGACCATCCGATGCTGAAGATCGCCACCGGCGATGCCGCGATGTATGACCAGGCACGCCGGGTGAAGATGGAGAAGATCGCCAACAAGCACGGCGCGCTCATTACATTTGAAAACTACCGGCAGGTTCTGAAGATCTGCGAGGATTGCCTCAAGTCCAGCGATCCCCTGATGATCGGCATCGGCCTCATCGGCATGACGGGACGCCGCCCCTATGAAGTCTTCACCCAGGCGGAGTTTACACCTGCCCCCTATGGCAAGGGCATCTCCAAATGGAGCATCCTGTTCAACGGCCAAGCCAAGACGAAACAGGGTGAGGGCACGAAATTCGGGATCACCTATGAAATTCCGGTCCTGACGCGCTCCGAAACCGTACTGGCTGCCTATAAGCGCCTGCGCGAAAGCGGACAGGGAAAGTTATGGCATGGCATGTCGATCGACGATTTTTCCTCGGAAACCCGCCTGCTGTTGCGCGACACGGTTTTTAACCTGTTCGAGGATTTCTGGCCGAAGGAAGAACTTCCCAAGCCCTATGGCCTCAGACACCTCTATGCCGAAGTTGCCTATCACAATTTCGCGCCGCCCCATGTGACCAAGAACAGCTATTTCGCCGCCATTCTCGGTCACAATAATAACGACCTCGAAACGTCGCTGTCCTATATGACCTACACGCTGCCGGAAGACCGCGACAATGCGCTAGCGCGCTTGAAGCGGACCAATGAGCGGACATTGCAGCAAATGGCGACAATCGCGCCGGTGTCCCGCAAGGGATGATGCGCCAGCCGCGGATTTTCAGTCGCACGGCCAGCGCTTTTGTTCGTCAAACCCGCGCGTCGCCCGATGTGCGGTAAAGCAGGGTCAATATCGTGAGCATCAGCCCAACGAGCGCGACCGAGCCGAAAATGTAGAAATTCCACTCCGGCGCCAGGCCCCGTTGCAGCACCAGTCCGCCGATCATCGGACCGGCAATGCCGCCCAGCCGCCCGACCGCCAGCGAAAAACCGAGACCCGTGCCGCGAATATGGACGGGATAAAGCCGCCCGACCAGAACATTGGCGAGAATCTGGGTTCCGATGGTGCCGGCACCCGCAAGGGCCACGAAAGCATAAAGAAGCGGACCCTTGTTGACAGTGAGGGCGAAGATCGATGCAGCACCGACGGCAAAGAGGACTGCCACCACCACCTTGACGTTGCCCTTGTCCGCAAAGCGTCCGCCGATAAGGATACCAATCGCGGCGCCGACATTCAGCATGACGGAGAAGCTGAGCGCCGAGCTGATGTCATAGCCCATCTTGTTCATGATGGTGGGCAGCCAGTTGACCATGCCGAAGGTGAGCAGCAGCGAGCAGAAGTGAATGCCCCAGGCATTCAGCGTCGAAACCAGCCGGCCTTCAGAAAACAGCGCGCCGACGCCGCCCTTCTGGATCTTTGCATGGGGCACGATGCGTTGCAGGCCATAAGTGTCGCAAATGCCGTCAGCCTCCGCCTGCCGACCCTTGCTCGCCAGCCACTCCGGCGATTCCGGCAGGAACCGCATGAAGATTGGCAGCAGGATGAGCGGCAAGCCGCCGATCAGCATCAATGGCCGCCAGCCATAGGTCTCCAGAAGCAATATGCCCATGAGGCCGGAAATGATGCCGCCGATGAGGTAACCGAGGAAGGACAGGGAATTGGCCTGCGCCCTGCGCTGCGGCGGCGAAAACTCCAACACCAGTGCGGTAACCGTCGGCAACAATGCGCCCAGTCCGAGGCCGGCGAAAAAGCGGGTGATTTCGAAGGCAAGAAAATTCGGCGTCATGGCCGAGGCGATCATCATCGCCGAAAATCCGGCGAGGCTTAAGAGAACCACCTTCCGGCGGCCGATACGGTCGGCCATGGTGCCGGCAAACAGTGCGCCGAGCAGCATGCCCACCAGCGTCAGCGCCGCGGCACGCCCGACCATAGCCGGGTTTAAGGCCCAGGCGCTTTCTTTCAGAAGCGCCGGTGCAACCGCGCCATAAACGACCAGATCGTAACCGTCGAACATGATCATCAGGCCGCATGTCGCGATGACGCCGGCCGGGTTCTTCGTCCGCACGGAAGCGGCGCTCAGATAATTCGTGGACATATTCCTCCCTTTCACGCATGAACGCGCCATCCGGAATGGATCAGCGTCTCCCCGTCCCTGCATTATCCTCCGTGAGTGCCCGGCTTGCTCCACCCTGATATGTGCCTTGCTTCTGTCAAGCCACATGTTGCCGATATCACTCGTCGTTAATTAAATGTTGCATTTGCAAAAATTGCAAATGAAATATTGATAAATGCCAATCGCCGAACGATGGCTGAAATCAGCGGGGTTCCAGTCCGGAAATCATCGACAGCGTCGGCGTCCAGTTCAAAATACGAATGCGACTATAGACCCCGTGGACAACGAAGGGATCGGCGTCGCTGAAGGCGATGACATCATCAAGAGAACGCGCCTCGGCGATGATGAGTGCTGCGGTTGGACCGCCGTCACCCGCGCTCATCGGGCCGGACACAAGGATACGAAACCCTTCGGCCATCACATTGCCGTTGCGTAAATGAGCCTTGTGCGCCTCCAACTGCGCCACCCGCTGCTGCGTGGCATCGGGATCGCTTTCGGCAAACCGCACAAAAAGCCGGGATTGGTTGCCGTCCCCGTTCATCGAGCGAGTACGAAATCGTGGTTCACGGACCAGAACCAGTCGCCAACGAAACCCAATTCCTGCGCCTTCTGCTGATCCTCCACCCGCTCAAAATTCGCCAGCAGGCTTTCCTTCACGCCGAAGACGGCGTCCGAACGGATATAGGGATCGCCGGGATCGAAGATATGGGTCACGAGCGTGGTGAAGCTCTCGGCCGAAACGATATAGTGCAGATGCGCGGGCCGGTAAGGATGCCGCCCCATTGCCCGCAACAGCCGCCCCACCGGGCCGTCATCCGGTATGGGGTAATATTTGGGTTTCGCCGCCCGGAACCAGTATCGCCCATCCTCCCCGGTGACGAAGACGCCGCGCAGGTTGAAATCGGGCTGGATGCCCTTCTGCTGCACGTCATAAAAGCCTTCATCATTGGCCTGCCAGACATCGATGCGCGCACCGGCGACTGGCACCCCTTCGGTATCGAGAATGCGGCCGGTGACGACCATATCCTCTCCCTTGCCATCGAGACAGATATTGGCGCCCATCGGCATTTCCGGCGCATCGGCCACATGGAAAGGGCCGAGAACGGTGGATTCCGACGCGCCGCTGGGCTTGCGGTGGTTTATGGCGTCGACCAGCATGGAGGCACCGAGAATATCGGAAAACAGGATCCACTCCTGCCGCCACTCGTTGCATATCTGGCCAACCTCGGTGAGGAAGTGGATGGCCTTCATCCATTCCTCCTCGGTCGGCTCGATTTCCTTCACCGCCTCGTGCAGCTTGCGGGTCACGACCGCCATGATCTCCTTCAGGCGCGGATCGTCACAATCGCGCATGCGGGCAATCACGGTTTCGGCCGAGCGTTCCTCGACGAAATAGCCGTCGTCAACAGTCATCTTCATATCCATAGGCTCCTCCCATCAGTCCGGCCGTGCGCCCTCGAAGGCGCGCTGCAGCAGGCAGCGGATCGCGGTTTTTTCAATCGGTCGCGGGCACCAGTAAGGATTGGACGTCGCAAGCTCGGCCATGGGGTCGAGATCGTCAGCGCCGACGCCAAGGGCAGCCAGGCTTGAAGGCGCACCGAGCCGCGCTGCAACATCGAAAAGCCCCGCCCCCGCACGACCTCCAACCAGCACAGCCAATGGCGCGAGCAAATCCGGCGCGGCCTCTTCCACATAAGCGATGGTGTGCGGCAGAAGCACCGCATGGGTTTCAGCGTGCGGCAGATCGAGACTGCCACCCAGCGTGTGACAAAGCTTGTGATGTAGCGACATGCCGACCGCACCCAGCACCGTGCCGCAAAGCCACGCGCCATAAAGTGCCGTCTCACGCGCGCCAATATCCTGCGGCGCAACCCGCACGGCCGGAAGCGCCTCGATCATCGCCCGCAGCCCTTCCACCGCCATCAGGCTGGTAATCGGGTTACGATCCCGCGCATAAAGCGCCTCCGCCGCATGCGCCATGGCGTTGAGGCCACTCGTCATGCTGATCGAGACGGGCAATCCAAGTGTCAGTTCAGCATCATAGATCACCACTTCCGGCAGGATTTCCGGCCCGCGCATGGTGGTCTTCACGCCATTTTCCGTCTGGCCGAGAATGGGTGTGACTTCCGAGCCGGCGTAGGTGGTTGGAATGACGATCTGCGCCGCACCGGTGCGCAGAGCGATAGCCTTGCCAAGGCCGGTGGTCGAGCCGCCGCCGAGCGCCACGACGCAATCCGCACCGGCAGCGCGATAGGCTTCCACCGCGTTTTTCGTCACCTCGACCGGCGTATGCATGGCCGCATCGGAGAAGACACCGGCGGCAAGCCGGCCGAGCCGGGCGGCAAGCGCCTCTGCGTCACCCTTTTGCTGCGGGGTGGACAGCACCAGCGCCCGCGAGAGGCCGAGGCGGCGGATTTCCTCCGCCACATCTGCCGAGCTGCCCGTGCCGAACACGATGCGGGCCGGGGCCGCCATATAGACGAAAGGCTGCATGGTTCAGCGCCCGTCGAGCTTGAACAGGCGGCGCGCATTGGTGCGGCCGATCTTCACCCGGTCAGCCTCGGCGATGCTCGTCGCATGGAACCAGTCGGAGGCATGGTCGATATTCTCGAAGGGCCAGTCGGTGGAGAACAGGATGCGATCCGCACCGATTTCGAGAATGGCATCGATCAGCGTCTGGGTGCGGAAATTGCCCGAGGTGGTGATGTGGAAGTTTTCGTTGAAATAATCCACAAAACGGCGCTTGGCCGGATAACGCGGCGGCAGCTTCACCCAGGCGTTACGGTGGTCGATACGCCACATCATGTAGGGCAGGCCCTCGCCCATATGGCCGAGAATGATGTTGAGGCGCGGGTGTTCATCGAACAGGCCCGACGCCATGAGGCGCAGCGCATGTACGGCCGTTTCCTGCGCAAAGGCCCAGGTGGGGCCGAGCAGCCATGGATGGCCGTCATAGATGCGGGAATCCTGCGGCAGCGGGTTGCGCGGATGCAGGTAAAACGGCACGTCGAGTTTTTCCACCTCACCCCAGAAGGGGCGATATTGCGGCAGGTCGTAATAAAGCGGCGTCTGGCCGTCACCCTCCTGACTGAAACCGTTGACGAGCGCACCGACGAAACCGAGATCGTTGACGCAGCGCTGCAATTCCTCCGTCGCCGCATCCGGGTCCTGCAAAGGCAGCGCGGCAAAGGCGAGGAAACGATCCGGCCGCTTGGCGCATTCTTCGGCCAGCGCATCATTAGCACGCCGCGCGATCTCGATTGCCTTGGTCTTGTCGGGAATGGCCTGCACCGCCGGGGCATTCAGCGACAGGATCATGGTTTCGATGCCATGCGCATCCATCAGCTTCAGGCGCGTATCCTGAATGTCGAGCAGGCGGTGCTGCAATTCCGTCCAGTAATCGCCGGGCACGAAACCGGCCGAATCCTGAAGTGTTTCCGGGATTGCGAAATGCTCCTCGAGAGCGACCTTGCCTTGCATGTAGTTTCCTCCGAAATTCGCTGTTGGTTTGCCGCCTGAGTGGCGATCAATATTGGCCCTTGGGTTCGAGGCCGAGCATGCTCTGGCCGATCATCGTGCCCACGGCATCCCAGTTCATGCTGATGTGACGGCCGACCGCATTGGCATCCCGCCAGGCGCGCTGCACCGGGTTCGCCAGATCGAGCCCGACGCCGCCGGTGGAATCGTTCAGCGCCTGCACCGCACGCAACGAGAGCGACACGGCAAAGGACTGGCCGCGACGGCTCGAAAGGCGGTCATCCACCGTAAATTCCGCCCGGCCTTCGATCCGGGCCTGCGCCAGCGCCTGAGCGCGCGAGACGTCGCGCAGCAAGATTTCGCAGGCGGCATCAACACTCGCCGCCGCTTCCGCGACGCGCAGCTGGATGGTCGGAAATTCCGCCATGCGGTTGTTACCACCCGCCACCGCGCCGCGTGTGACCCGGCCGCCGACATGATCGACATAGGCGGCAAGCGCGCCCTTGGCCGCGCCGACGCCGGCCGCCGCGAGACAGGAGGGGATGCCGGTCAGAAGCGGCATGTTGAACAGACCCTCTTCCGCATAATATCGTCCGCCGGGCGTGTGGCCGCTGGTGGCGTCTGGAAAGGTCAGGACCCGGTGCCCAGGCACAAAGACGTCATCGAGAACCAGCGTCTTCGACCCCGTGCCGGCCAGCCCCACGACATGCCAGGTGTCTTCGATGACATATTCGCTGGAAGGAACGAGCAGAAAGGCGGGAACCGGTTTTCCTTCACCCGTTGGCGGCAGAATGGCGGCGCAGAGAGACCATTGCGCGTTCTCGCAGCCGGAGGCGAAGGCCCATTTGCCGCTGAGGCGATAACCGCCATCGGCAGCCTCCGCCATCTTCACCGGCGCATAGGAACCACACAGCAGCGCGTCGGGATTTTCACCCCAGACATCGGCCTGCGCCTCTTCGGGAAACATGGCCAGCAGCCACTGATGGGCAGACAGCAGGCCGGCGACCCAGCCCGTCGACGCACAGGCCGCCGAAAGCTCGATATTGGCTTCCACCAGCTCGGCGAAATCGCCACCCTTGCCGTCGAAGGCACGGGGCTTAACGATATCGAAATAACCGATGTCCCGCAGCGCCTCGATATGGCTGGCGGGCACGCGCCGCGCCTCCTCCGTCTGTCTGGCGCTTGAGCGGAAAAGATCGGCTATGCCGGCAACGCGGCTGGCAAGGCAGGCATGCGGGTTCGTTTGCGCCGGCTGCGGCGCATGGCTCATGTCGTTCATGATTGTCTCCTTGCGGGAATGATCTACCGCTGAAATTCAGACGGGTTCGTGCGCGGGGCTTGCGGCGCAATATTGAGCGTTCTCGTAAAGCAGCGGCCGTGTCGTCTCGCTGACATCGGCCGACACTACCTGTCCGATGAAGACGGTATGGGTTCCATAGGGCATGGCCGCAACCCGGCGGCAGGCGATGGCGGCATGAGCCGTGGGCAGGTAAAGAACGCCATTATCGTGGCGCTGCCAGCTGCCGTCGCGGAAACGCTCCTCCGGCGGCACCTTGCCGCTGAAGCCATCCGAAAGCGCGATCTGGTCCTGCGTCAGCACGTTGACGATGAAATCGGGCCGGCACAGCAGCAATTCATGCAGCAGAGTCCGATTATTCAGGCAAACCAGCAGAGAAGGCGGCTCCATCGAGACCGAGGTGACGGCCGTCACCGTCATGCCATGGTCGCGCTGATCACCGGCGGCGCAGGCGGTGATGACCGTCACGGTTGCCGGAAAACGGCGCATCGTCGAACGGAAATTCTGACCGACGCCTTCAGGCGCAAGGCCGCTCAGGCCAAACAATGCTGATGTCATGAGATCCTCCCAAATCCTGAAATCTTTTTATTTTCATTTGCAATATTTGTCAATGCAAATGTTTTTCGTCATTTTATGTGGCCGGGGACCCTGCCATTCCCCGGCGTTGTGGAGCGAAGCTATTGAAACGGATGGATTGTGCCGGTACAGCCATAGGCACACATCGGCATCTGTGCAGATGGTTCTCAAACGGGGATTTGCTCGTGTCTTATCACTTCACCGACTCAGTACCTTACCTACTCAACTGGGTGGGCGTTCGGCTGGGCGAGCGTTTTTCCGTGAGGCTGACGTCCTATGACATCACGCTGCCCATGTACCGCGTGCTGGCGACGCTGCGGCAACAGGAAAGCAAGACGCTGACCGAGCTTTCAGACATGGTGTCGGTAGAAATTTCCACGCTCTCGCGGCTGGTGGGACTGATGGTGCGGCGCAATCTCGTCAGCCGCGAGCGGCCGGCCGACAACGCCCGCATCGTGCGCATCACCCTGACGGCAAAGGGCGAGGAACTTGCCGACGAGCTCATGCCCATCGCGGCCATGTTCGAAAAAACCGCGATCGAAGGCCTGGACCCGGCCGAGGTGAAGCTTTTCAAGAGCATCCTGCGCCATATCGGCCTCAATATCGCCGGTCTCTAAACGGCCCACATTCGGAAAATGCGGGCCGCCATGATCGGCAGAGATTTCGGCCTATTCGGGATTTGAGAGTTTCTTGCCCGCATCAGGACCGGACCGCAGCGTATAAATCGCCTCCAGATGGATGAGTACGGCGCATTTGGGTTGTTTCATTCCCGTCTTGCCAGCGAAACCCAGGGCATTCTGAAACGGAGCCCCTTCGGTGAAAATCTCCGGTCGGCCAACGAAGCGATATCCGTCGAGCGCTTCCCGGTCTATGACCGCGACCGCGATCTTCGAGCCGTCACGGATGTTCTGCAGCGTTTGACCGCCGGTATTCTCATTGTAGATCAGCGTCCTGTCGTCATAGACCCTGAGCGAGCGCTTCGGCCCGATATCCGGCAAACCGTCCTTGCTGACCGTCGACTGGATTGGCAGCTGTTTGGCGAGAAAAGATTTCATCGTATCGTCCAGCGTATTCACGTTGCATTATCCTGATGTGTTTGAGAATGAGGTTTTCATCGTCATGACGGAATGATCGGGCAATGCAGGCAATCGTCGCCCGCCTGCTCCGCATGGCGGGACGCACGGAAGACCGCAAAGGCAGTGCCATATGCCTCCTGAATCACGCGGTCGATCACCCCGTCGTCACATCCCCGGGACCGGAGATGATGTGCAAGGGCTGCGAGAGCCTGTTTGAGATGCTGAACGCAGGCGACCCGCATCGCTATCGGCGAGGAGGATGACCGGGCGGCCTCAAGAAGCCGCTCGTAAGCTCTCCGGTAAAGCCTCTCCGCCTCCAGGTAATTGCCTTCACCATTCTCAAGTTCCGCAAGATTATGGCACGAGACGTTGTAGATGACCGGTGCTGGGTAACGGCTGGGCTTTTCGAGGGCAGCGGTAAACAGCCGGTCCCCTTCCGCCAGAGCATCGCCATAGATGCCGCGCGCAAGCGAAATTTCCCCTTGTGAATAGGCCATATTGGCCCGTTCGGTCAGCTTCTTCCAATATCGATCACCGCCGTCGATGACGACAAAATCTCGCGAACGCGATGCGGCAAAGGCTTGCGTGCCGCCCGGGGTTGAAACCTGTTTCATGCTCGACCCTCGCCTATGCGGCCTTCAGGACGTCGTCGCCCTTCTGCCAGTTGCATGGGCACAATTGATCGGTCTGAAGCGCATCGAGCACCCTCAGCACTTCCTGCGGATTGCGCCCGACGCCGAGATCGTTGACCGTGACGAAGCGAATGATGCCTTCAGGATCGATGATGAAGGTGGCGCGCAGCGCAACGCCTTCCACGGGATGCAGCACGCCGAAAGCTGCACTCAACTCGCGCTTGATGTCCGATAGCATGGGGATTGGCAATTCTTTGAGATCCGCGTGGTTCTGCCGCCAGGCGAGGTGGACAAATTCACTGTCGGTCGAGACACCGTAGACGACAGCGTCGCGATCTGCGAATTCCGGGTTGAGCTTGCCGAAAGCCGCGATTTCGGTTGGGCAGACGAATGTGAAATCCTTTGGCCAGAAGAAGATGACCTTCCACTTGCCGGCGCTGCTCGTTTCACTGATGCGTGTAAAAGCATTGGCCGGATCAGTGGAGACAATCGCCTGGAGGTCGAATGCGGGCAGTCTTGCACCAATGGTAAGCATTTGGATTTCCTTTCATTGCCGTTTGCCGGACGAGACAAGGCGGCTCATTCCGCCTCCATCCGGAAAGGCGGGCCGCAATTTCCAAAATCTTTGACGGCTTTCACAAAGCGGACGCCGACTGCGCCCGGGCTATGAGACGATGAACAGGTTTGAACGCACGCTCTGCGCACGGGTGGGGGCGGCTCTCCAGGAGGTCGTCATTTCAGGTCTCTATCCATCAATCCCCGGCGTTCCGGCGCACCGCGACATACGGCACCGCACCCTCGAGGAGCCTGTTTCTCCGGCTCCAGACGCACAAGACGAAGAAGAATATCCACCTTGTCGATGACATATCCTTCCGGCGGTTCGGGCAGCATTCCCAGGCTGATCCGGCCGGCAGGAATATCGATGATCCGATCCTCGGCCTCGACATAGAAATGCTGATGATTGGCGGTATCGGTGTCGAAATAGGTTCGGCCGCCCTCAATGCATACCCTGCGGACGAAACCCGCCTCGGCAAACTGGTTGAGCGTATTATAGACCGTCGCCAGCGACAGCCGCGTTCCTGCCGCGGTGGTCTCACGATGCAGATCGTCGGCCGTGAAATGCCTGTGCTCTCCCCGGAAAAGAAGCCCGCCAAGCACGATCCGCTGACGGGTTGGACGCAGGCCAACGCGTTTCAGCGCCGCCCGCGTTCGCATCATAGCTTCCTCGGTGCGGAAGCGTTTGCGGGTTTCATCAGGGACAAAAAGCATCTGGACATCCGATCGAAAGGGATAAATTGCGAGAAGAAACTGCGATCCCGGCCGGATCATCCGTCTCCGCCGTCCAGATGAACCCATTCGCAACGACACCTTCGACATCGATCATCTGAACCCGCCCGGAAACCGAAATTGCAACTCATTCGCAACAGCAGAATATGGGAAATAAAACCAGCGTCAATCCTTATTGCAAATGATTCTTAACTGCAAAAGATGGAGCATGGCTTTCTGAACGACGAAACCTCCGCTGTCCCAGGATATCGAAATGGCCTGTCGACGAATATCAGCCGCAACATCGCCGGCCTCCGATACCGGCATTCGGGCATCGCCGCTTTCAGCGGATGCCACCCACCTCGCCCCGCTTTTCCCGTGCAATGTACTTGCAATAACCGCCTCCTATCCCTGCGAACGTCACCGCAGAAAGGAACTCCATGTCCAACAGATCGTCCCTTGCCGTCCCGGCGGCAATCCTCCTCGTCGCCTGTGCATCGCTGCTGCTTACGGCCTGCGCATCTACCGTCATGAAAAGCTATATCGGCGCGCCCATCACCAGCGTGATGCTGGATTACGGCCCGCCGGATAATATTTACAGCCTCGGCCCCGGCCAGCAGGCCTATCAATGGCGCAAGAACAAGACGCAGGCCGTCGCCGGCTCATCGAGTGGTGAAGTGCGGACGACACGGCGTGGCGAGCGTTACGAAGTGTCCGAAACGCCTGGCTATATCGAACGCATCGATTGTTATTATACCTTCTACACCCGCAATTCCGGCAGCGAATGGTACGTGACGAGCTTCCGGCAGCCTTCGCTCGAATGCGAGTGATCCTTTCCCGATCTCGGATTTCGGCCCGCCACCACCCGCCTGTTTTGCGCTCCGCGCCGTTCCACCGCCGCTTCCACACTGAAAGCGGCGGTATTTTTTGCATTCTCCCTGGAAGCCTTCATGGACGGGTCGATCAGAAGCGATAGTTCAGACCGGCCTTGATGACATGATCGCTGACATCGGTCTTCGACCTGCCGCTTGATGTCGTCGTGGCCACATTTCCCGTGCTTACATAATTATATTCAAACTTTGCCGACAGGCCGCCGCCAAAGCTCTGCTCGACGCCGGCACCAACCAGATAACCCTGTTTCCAGCCGTCGGGACCCGTTACGCCATTGCCATCCTTAAACTTCGTCGTGGTCAGGCCGGCAGTGCCGTAAAGAAGCGTGTGATCGAGCGCCACACCGGCCTTTAACTTGGCCGCACCCCGGAAACGCTCCCGCAACCGGCCATTCGGCACACGCGCATCGTTTCCGAGATAGGAACCTTCCACTTCCGCACCGACGACGCCGGAGCCGAACTGGTAGTTATACCCCGCCTGAACGCCACCCGTCAGGCCACGGCCGCTGGCCAGTGGACTGAATTTCGGAGAGGCGACACCACCATGGGCACCGACATAGGCTCCGCCCCACGAAAAAGCCGGCTGACTGCCGTAGTCGAAGGATTGTTGCGTATTGTAGTTGGTGAGATCGGCGGAATAGGCATTGCCCGCAACCGCAACGGCGATAGTCACGGCGGCAAGCGATTTCTTGATGATCGACATGAATGACTCCAGACGAAACCGCTGCGCCAAGGCCTGGCGCCCGCAAGGTTTCAGTTCGCGTTGAAGAACCGGAAGCCGGTTCCCGTTCGTCTCCTGCGCCCAATCGGCATGACATGCCGATGAGCTCAGCAGATACGGGCATTTTCCCCGCGAGAATTACGCCTGCATTGCACGCGACCCGTTTTATTAGGAATAATTGATTTATTTAATATAGTTATAAGAGTTTCTTTAACCATATTTTAAGGATTGCCGGCCTCAGCACCTTTCGAGACAACGGAACGGATTTCCAGCCGCACGCAGAAGCCGGGATTGAGATCAAGGAACAGAACACGGCCACGATGAAGCTCGGCGGCCTTCTGGACCAGATTTAACCCAAGGCCTGCGCCCGGCGAATTCGTGTTGATGCGGTGAAACGGCTCGAATACCTGCCCGCGCTCCGCAACGGGTATACCCGGCCCTTCGTCACAGACCTCGATGGCGCCCGTCGCGTCGATCCGGATCGTGATTGCGCCCCTGCCGCCGGCATGATCGATCGCATTGCGAACGAGGTTGACGACCGCCATCTCGATGATCGACGCCTGCACGGTAAAGATGGCGGCGCTTGCACTTGGCTCGAAATCGAACTCGTAACCGGCATCCATCGCAATCGGGGCGAGGTCGGTCGCGATGCGCTCGACAAGTTGATTGAGATCGCACGGCTCCGCCGGCAGTTCCACCGCGCCCACCGCCTGCATTTCCAGCAGCTGATGCGCAACGCGGGTGAGACGATCGATATCCGCCCGAATCTGGCGGCTCAGCGCGTCATCGGGCAAAAGATCGGCTCTGGTCCGCACGATTGCGATCGGCGTCCTCAACTCATGCGCCGCATCGGCGAGAAAGCGGTTGCGGCGATTATAGCCGTCATCGAGCCTCGAAAGCGCGACGTTGAAGGCATCCACCAGCGGGATGATTTCAAGCGGGACTTTCGAACGGTCGATGCGGGCGAAGCGGTTGTCGAAATCGATGGACTGGGCCTGCTTCACGGTCTCCATCAGTCCGCTCAGGGATCGCCCGACCGCCCGTGGGGTCACGAGCAGTGTCGCGATACCCGTCAGGATCAGCATCGGCACGACGGCGATAAGAATGATGAAACCCAGCGCCGGCAGCACGGTCAGCCAGCGAATGGCGCCTTCGGCATCCTTTTCCAGATCAAGCTGCACATTGATCCAGATGCTCAGCCCATCATTGGGGATTCCCTCTTCTGTTCCGGCAATGAACTGAAGCCGCCCCGCGGATGTATCGCGGTTTTCCACGGTGGCGCGCACTGTACCGGCCGCCTCCAGGCGCGCGCGCTCAAAACTCCAGGGAAAGGCCGCCGAGAGGACGGGCGCCGGGACAACGCCATATTGCAAGACGATGTCCTTGGTGTCCCGCACCACAAACCACAGATTCGGATAGCGCCGTTTCAGCTCCGCCAGTTCCGGCGTCGCCGATAGTTGCGGCCTGCCCTGTCCATCCTTTGTCACGCTCTCCGCGACGATGCGGGCAGACTCTTCATTCGCACCTTCGAGCCGCGGATCAATGATCCATATCCAGCCGATGAGAAGGATGACGAAAAGCACGAGCAGGAAGGCCTGCAATGCGAAAAGACGCTTCATCAGCCCCCATCGCAGGGATCGATCATGTGTCTTCTTCATGTCTTCAACCGGACGAGGTAACCGATATTGCGCACGGCTCTTATCTCCACCGTCGCTTCCGCCTGCGCCAGCTTCTTGCGGATGCGGGAAATATGGGCATCGAGAGCATTGGACTCGATCTCGTCATCAAGCGTATAGACAGCCTCAATCAGGTTCGACCGCGTGACGATGCGGTTCGGACGCCGCATCAGGGCCTCAAGCACCAGATATTCCCGCCGCCGCAATTCGATGCTGGAACCGGCAACGCTGACTTCATTGCTGCGCGGATCGATACCCAGATTTCCGAACCGCGTATATTTGTCGGAAAGCGACGGGCCACGCCTGTGGAGAGCCCTGAGGCGGGCGAGCAGTTCCTCGATCGCAAAAGGCTTGGCAAGATAGTCATCCGCCCCGGCATCAAGCCCGTCGACACGGTGATCGACACTTCCAAGCGCCGTCAGAACAAGGATAGGCACGGTGTGTTTGCTGCGGCGAAGCGAAGCCACAAGGTTCAGCCCCTCACCATCGGGAAGACGGCGATCCAGAACCAGAACATCGTAAGAGCCGTCACGCGCAAGAGCATCGGCATCGCTGATGGTGCTCACATGATCGGCAAGCACATCCCGCCGGCGCAAGGCCTCGAGAAGCGCGCGGGCCATTTCGGGTTCATCCTCAAGAAGCAAGATTCGCAATGACGTTCCCCAAGATGAGCCCTTGCCTTCCCCACCACTGGTCGGTGAATGTTGCAGCTACATTGCAGGAAGCCACCGCAACAGACGTTTGCAGCAACCAGGCCGAGGGACTACGAACCCGGCCTGTACCCATGTCTCGCATAAAACCGGTCAAGCTCGCGCTGCTGCGCCACCTCGCCCGTATAGATGGCAATATAGTCAGGAATCCTCTGCATCCGCACCGCCACACCTTCGTCTGACTGCATGGAAATATAGCCGATCTGCACGAGATAGGTGGTGCGGGCACGCACATCCGCCATGTTTGCTCCATGGCCGAAACGCATGAACATGCGTGAAAGTGCGGCCATCCTCATCTCGTCGGCCTTGCCAACCTCCGCAAGAATCTCGCTCGACTGGAGGGCCCAGCTTCGAACCGCAAATTCGAACCGGCTGTCGAAAAGCGAGGAATCCAGCCAGCAATCGAAAATATTCAGCATGGCTTCGGCAAGAGTTTCGGCATAGGCCTCTGATTGCCGGACGATGCTTCCGGTATTCTTCTCACGCCAGCGTGAGACCAGCGCGGCCAGCAACTCCTCCCTGTCCTTGAAGAACCAGTAGAAGCTCGTGCGCGACAGGTTGAGCTTTTTCGCCAAGGGCAGGATCTTGACGGAATCCACACCCGATTCCAGCAGGGCCTGATAAGCGGCCTCGAGCCACCCCTCATATGATCCGCGCCAGCCTGTCTCGTTCAATGTCGCTTCCATGATGATTTCCTATCAAATCGGCCTAGGCGCGACAAGGCGAATGTCCAGCTGTGTCGAAGCGACAAACACATGTGTTTTCTTAATTGACACATATGTACATTCCCGCTTAGCCTCCTCCCATGAAACATCTGTGGAGCATGGCGCATGTCGAATGATCCCCTTCTTCAACCCTACCAGCTGAAACACCTCACCCTGCGAAACCGCATCATCGTCACCTCGCATGAGCCCGCCTATCCCGAGGATGGCATGCCGAAGGGGCGTTACCGTGCCTATACGGTGGAGCGGGCAAAAGGCGGTGTCGCCTTGACGATGACGGCGGGCTCCGCCGCCGTCTCCCGAGACAGCCCGCCCGTCTTCAATAATCTGCTCGCCTACAAGGATGAAATCGTTCCCTGGATCAGGGAAATGACCGACGCCGTGCATGAACAGGGTGCGGCGATCATGATCCAGCTGACTCATCTCGGCCGCCGCACCCGCTGGGACAAGGGCGACTGGTTGCCGGTGCTCGCCCCTTCGCACCAGCGGGAAGCGGCGCATCGCGCCTTTCCGAAGAAGATCGAGGATTGGGATATCGAACGCGTCGTCAAGGACTTCGCCGACGCTGCGGAACGCATGAAGGCCGGCGGCATGGATGGGGTGGAATTGGAGGCCTATGGCCATCTCATCGATCAGTTTATTTCCCCGCTGACCAACGAGCTTGATGGACCCTATGGCGGTTCGCTGGAAAACCGCATGCGTTTCTGTCTCGACGTCTTCAAGGCGATACGAAAACGCGTGGGTGACGATTTCATCCTTGGGGTCCGTTATACCGCCGACGAATGTCTCGAGGGCGGCACGGGCAAGGCAGAGGGCCTCGAAATATCCAGGCGACTGAAGGACAGCGGCCTGATTGACTATCTCAACGTCATCAGGGGCCATATCGACACCGATCCCGGCCTGACCGACGTCATTCCCATTCAGGGCATGGCAAATGCGCCGCATCTCGATTTCGCCGGTGAAATCCGTGCCGCGACCAATTTCCCGACCTTCCATGCCGCGAAAATCCAGGATGTCGCAACCGCCCGTCATGCGATCGCCGCCGGCAAGGTCGACATGGTCGGCATGACGCGGGCGCACATGACGGACCCGCATATTGTGCGCAAGATCATGGAAAAGCGGGAGGAGGATATTCGCCCCTGTGTGGGCGCCAATTATTGTCTCGACCGCATCTACCAGGGCGGCCTCGCCTTCTGCATCCACAATGCGGCCACCGGCCGCGAAGAAACCATGCCGCACGACATCACCAAGGCGGTGCAGCGCCGCAAGGTGGTCATCGTCGGCGCCGGTCCGGCCGGGCTTGAGGCGGCGCGTGTCTGCGCCGAACGCGGCCATGAGGTTGTCGTCTTCGAGGCTGCGAACGATGCCGGCGGCCAGATACGCCTGACCGCGCAAAGCGAGCGTCGCCGCGAAATGAAAGGCATTATCGACTGGCGCATGAGCCAGTGCGAAAGGCTCGGCGTCACCTTCCATTTCAACAGTTGGGCGGAAGCCGACACGGTTCTTTCGGAAAACCCCGACGTGGTCATCATCGCCACCGGCGGAGTGCCGCATACCGACGTGCTTTCAAAGGGCAATGATCTCGTCGTTTCCGCCTGGGACATCATCTCCGGAGACGTTAAACCGGGCACGAATGTGCTGGTCTTCGACGATGCCGGCGATCACGCCGGCCTGCAGGCCGCCGAATGTCTGGCAAAGGCGGGCGCGAAGGTCGAGATCATGACGCCCGACCGCGCCTTTGCCCCGGAGGTCATGGCCATGAACCTCGTTCCCTACATGCGCGCGCTGCAGAAACTCGACGTCACCTTCACCGTCACCTACCGGCTGGAAGCGGCGGAAAGAAACGGTAACCAGCTCATCGCCCATGTCGGCAGCGATTATGGCGGCGTGGCCAAATCAAGGACCGTGGATCAGATCGTCATCAATCACGGCACGGTGCCGCTGGACGAGCTCTATTTCGAGCTGAAACCCGGCTCGAAAAACCTCGGCGAAATCTCCTACGACGCCCTGCTTGCGGGAGTGAACCAGACGGTGGAGCGCAACCCGGCCGGCACGTACCAGCTCTTCCGGATCGGCGATGCCGTGGCCGCGCGCAACACCCATGCGGCGATCTACGATGCATTGCGTCTTGCAAAGGACATCTGATGTGGGTGTCCCGGATCAGGGGATATGAGGCGTGGGGCTGTTCGGAAGCTCCCGCAACGAGTGGCCCCTGACTGACGCACACCGACGGGAGCAGCACCTAGTGCCAGAAGCCCAACGCCAATCCCGGCTTCGACGGCGGCTCCTGCGCCGTCGCCCCAGTCCCGACGAACACTTCGCGCCAAGCTATATTCGCGCTCTCCAATGTCCTAAGCGCCATGGCGCGCAAATTGCAGGGGCCGCACCAACGTTGGCACTTAGGTTGTAGCAGGTAGAAGGCCACTCGCCGGCTCTTGCTGGTGCTCCAGTTTGAGCGCGCTTGGAACAGAAAGCCAGTATGCCAAGCCAAACCCGGCAAGCCCACCTCCGAACTTGCCGATCAACAGCGGCAAGATAAGCGAGGGCTGAAAATTTGCCGAAAACGCCAGATGATCGCCGAAGGAGAAGGCCGCACAAACGCTGAAAGCGATCACCAGAACCTTGCCCTTAGGCGGCATATCGCCGATCAATCTGAACATAGCCAGGATGTTTGCCGACGCAGCCAGAAGCCCAGTCGCGCCGCTCTTCGATAGCCCGACTTTCGAGCCGATGACCTCCATCGGGCCGGCAAGATATTTGGATATCAAATAAACCATCGGAAACGCGCCACTGAGCATGATGCCAATGTAGCCCGCTATTTCAAGAGCGCGAAATTGATCGTCGGCGTCCGCGATAATGGGTGCGAAACCCCACCCGCCAAGAATATAGGTGAAGAAAGACGTGAAATACTCGACGATCGATGCAACGAGGACAAGCGTAATGGCGATATGCATAAACCTGCCGAAAAGGAGGAAGAGCGAGATCATACGCTCCGGAAAAAACCGCAAGCCCACCGCCAGAACACCACAGAAGGCCGCCAAAGGCAAAACGTTGCGAACGATTGTCGCCATTGACAGCGACAGGAACTCGGTAGCCGCTCCCGTGGCAGCAACATCCGGCCGTATAGGAACGGCGAAGACTACAAGCATCAAGGACGAAAGGATGACGCCAATCGGTATGCTGAGGACACCGGCCATAACGCCAAGGGCCATGTATTTATGATCGGCCTTCTTCAGCATTGTAAGACCAACCGGTATCGAGAAAATGATGGTGGCCCCAGCCATAAATCCAACGATCGTTGCCATGACCCAGCCGTCGGGCGAACTGGCAAGCGCTTTCGCCAGCTGATACCCTCCCATGTCGGTCGCGATGATCGTCGTCGCCGCGATGGCAGGATCTACACCCAACGCCGCATGCATTGGCCCGACAGTCGAACTGATAAACTTGGACAAATAAGGGATCGAAGCCATGATTCCTGCAACGGGGACGAAAATCGGCCCGATACTGTGCAGCCCGCTTATAAACTCCTTGCCAAGCCCGCTCTCGCTGTCGATCAACGAAGCGATAGCGCCAGCCACAGCACAGACCATTATGAAATAGATAACGTATGTTCCGATGTTCTCCATGCCGACCTCCATAGCGATCAAGGGCTGCCGCCACAGGGACGGCAGCGCGACAATATCAACCTAGCAGTTGCGCCAGATGCTCATTGAGGAAGAAACCTTGGGGATCGAGCCGATTTCGCAGGGCCCGAAACTCATTGGCTTTTGGATAGAGGTCGTTGACATCCTGACGCGACAGGAAATGCAACTTTCCCCAATGAGGTCGTGATCTAAATCCGCGAAGGATGTTGTCGACATCACGCAGATAAGGCCAATAGTCGGTTCCAGGCTCGCCTGAAACGGAAAGTGTGATGCTGTCCTGCTCGTGGAAAGGACTCATCCACGCCTTGTCGCCCGCGGTGAACCGGTATTCGATCGGATAAATACATTCAGGATATTTATCCAGCATCAGGGCACGAACAGCCTTGATGGCTTCCTTTCCGTGAGCGACGGGAACCGCATATTCCAGTTCATGAAAGTTCGGGACGTATTCGATCGGATAAATTTCAGAGCTGTATGCAACCGTCTCAAACCCGGCCGACATCGGAGGTTCTTCGGTGATATCCATCACCTTCATCTCACAGACGTCGGTCGTCTTTCCCGACTTCGAAGTGGCAGCCGTATCTGGCAAACAATAGCAGTGGCGGCTTTTTTCAGTCGGGCACCAGAAGAAGCCGAAATGGCGGTGCTTGGCGGCCAGTTCGTCATGCATCTCCATGCACGCGTCGAAGTCCTCGTGCCAGAGCCGCTCCTTCAGATTGTAGGAATCCATGAGCTGGAGAGTGATTTCGGAGATTACGCCCATCGTTCCGACCGCCACCCGTGACGCGAGGAGATTATCTGGCGTGGATTCGTCGACTTCCAGAATTTCGCCGTTCGGCTGGACGATCTTCATCCCAACGATTGCACTCGCCAGATTGCCGAGTTTGGCCCCGGTTCCGTGAGTTCCAGTGCACAACGCGCCAGCAAGCGCCTGGCTGTCGATATCGCCTTGGTTGATCATGGAAAGACCGGCGCCCTTCAGATACTTGCCAAGCTCGTTGATCGTCGTTCCCGCGGAGGCGGTTACGCGCTTGAGATCATGGTCGACACTCTTAACCCCCTTCATCCCGGAGAGGGTGAGCATGAGGCCGTTGGTGGCGGCCACGGGAGTGAAGGAGTGGCCAGAGCCCGCGCACCGAACCCTCATGTTCTGCGATGTCGCGGTCGCGACCATCTCGCAGAGTTCCTGCTCACTTCGCGGAGCGCCGCGCGCGGTGGTGACGCAGGATTGATTACCAACCCAGTTTCGCCAATGTCCCCCGGCTTCAAGTTCCCGATTTTTAAGCATTCCAGTGTTCTCCCAGATTATCTGACCAGGGGGCGGACACAGCTCCGCCGCCCGGACAAAGCGGCTTCTCAATGAACAATCAAAATTTCAGGTGCCTATATGGCAGTGTATGCATTGTCAGCGAACAGATGCGCTCCATTCACGAAGCTGGAGTCGTCGCTCGCAAGAAACAGCGCAGCTTTGGCAACCTCGGCAGGCAGGCACAAACGGCCCTGCGCCGACTTGATTGCTTCTTCCGAAACATCGACACCGAAGCTGCGAAGCAGCTGGATTTCGCGTAGACCGTGGTCCGTCGCGATGAACCCGGGGCATATCGCGTTGCTTCGGATATTGCGGTCGCGAAACTCAACGGCCAATGCGCGCGCGAACATATGGCAGGCACCTTTAGTGGTGCAGTAAAGCACCTCCATGGGCGTACCGACCACTGCGGAAATCGACGACGTCGAGATAATGCTGCCTCCGCCGGCCTCTATCATCCCCGGCAGGACGGCGCGGGTTACGAGGAACATGCTTTTGACGTTGATCGCCATCAGACGATCCCAGTCCTCCTCAGAGGTCTCAAGAAACGGACCAGCGGTCAAAGTTCCTGCGTGGTTCATCAATACGGTGATGTTACCAAATCTGTCCATGATGGCATCGACCGCAGCCTGAACCTGGGCAGCGTCGGAAACATCCGCCTCCGCGAAGAAGACGTCTAGCCCTTCGGAAACCAGTCTGGACGCAACCTCCGCACCCATGCTACGCGGCAAATCGATGATTCCGACTTTCGCACCTTCAGCTGCAAAAATCTCTGTTGCCGCAAGGCCGCAGCCTCCAGCACCGCCGGAAATGAGAGCGGTCTTGCCCGTTAAACGTCCCAATTTTTTCCTCCTACGAGCGCGCTCCAACGCTCTGTGACAGTTCCCTTGTTGTTGATACGGTTAACCCGTGTTCTTATTTCACGAAGGTAGGAAGAGCTGGGCTGCGACGTCGATATGGTGAAAGTTATATGCTGCGACCGGACTAACGACGCGGAGCTCGTCGGACGTCTTATTTCCGTGATCGGAACGGAAAAATTTGGTACGACCCTGGACGACTACATCCGATGCATCGTCGATTTCGATATGAGTTGCATACTAGCCTTTTCTTTGGGGCGGCATGCCAAGCTCATTCACAATGGCTACGATAAGTCTGTACCACGCAAGGTGATAAACGCGTATCTGCAAGGCGGATTCCTGCTGGACCCGTTTTACGTCGCTGCCTGCAACAATCATCCCTCGGGCTTGTGGCGAATGCAGGATCTCGCACCCGACAGCTTCCACACGTCCGGTTTCCTTATTTCGCAAGACGTTCACCCCTGCGTCTCATCCGAAGCGGGCTCCCTCGTCGAAGAGATCGGATACATCGTGCCGCTTCAGGGGCGCGATGCCATCGTATTCTCCCTCATGCGCAGCCAGGGTCGCGCTGCATTCAGCGAAACGGAGATGCAAACTCTTGGGGGACAAAAGCCAATCATACAAGCAGCACTGCAGACGCATTGGAGCCAGCTGCATCTGCCGCAGTTGAGTCACCATGAAAAAGAAAATGAGAGTGACGACGCCGATTTCGCGAGGATTTTCGAAGGTCGCCTAACCGCGACGCAGCTCGCAGTGGCCAAGCTCATACTTCGCGGGCATAGCAGCCTTTCGATTGCCCAGCATCTGAAAATATCGGAAGGCACTGCAAAGCTTCATCGACACAATATTTATAAGCGACTGGCGATAACAAGTCAGGGCGAGCTGTTTCGAATATTCATCGGGCACCTGCAAAAGGGCGAGTGACCGTCGGCCGATGAGCCTGTTGCGACTAGAGCAGTTACCGTTCCCACAGGCACGCAAACCGTGCAGGGAGTTTCCTCGGATCTCTTAGGTGTTTCGTGGAATTTTTGGTTGCGGGGGCAGGATTTGAACCTGCGGCCTTCAGGTTATGAGCCTGACGAGCTACCGGGCTGCTCCACCCCGCGTTACCAGCGCAAGTTCGAAGAACTTGTCGCGACAGAGCAAACTCGAAGAGTTTGCGTGTTTACCAGGTTTTTGCGTTAGCAAAATACCGACTGCGTTTTTGCGTTAGCAAAAATGTCATTACCAGCGTAAATCCCTATGGGATTTATCGCGACTGCATCACAGGGAAGCTGTGATGCATATTGCCGGAGTAAATTGCGGAGCAATTTATCTCCTGTAAGGGACGCGCTGTGCGTTTGCCTTGTTTTATGCCGTAGAACGACGAAAGGCCGCTTGTAGCGGCCCTTTGTATCGGCTGGGCCGAAGAGAGTGATGAGAAGATTGATTGTTGCGTTTTGCAGACCTGGCAGCGACCTACTCTCCCGCGTCTTGAGACGAAGTACCATTGGCGCTGGGGCGTTTCACGGCCGTGTTCGGAAAGGGAACGGGTGCAGCCGCCCCGCGATAACCACCAGGTCGGCAAAACGCAACAACATAAGTTGTTTTCGAGAAGCTGGGTGGCATTACCACTTTTTGTCTTAATTACACGTCTTGTCTGACCGATCCGTATTCTACCTTTGCTCGAGATCGAGCTTGGAGCCATACAGACCAGAGGTCTGTCGCGCCTTCCGGTTTTTGCTGTCAAGCAAAATACCTTATGGCGCGGCCCGTCCGGAGCGCTTTCAGCGCGTCAGGACAGAAGACGATGTCATCAAGCTTTGCTTGATGAACATAATCAATGGGAACGAAGAAGTCGATCGAGCTATTAGTAACGGTAAGCTTCACACATTGCTGTGCTTCCACACCCGTCCTATCAACGTGGTCGTCTTCCACGGCTCTGATAGGGAACACTCGTTTTCAGGTTGGTTTCCCGCTTAGATGCCTTCAGCGGTTATCCATTCCGTATATAGCTACTCTGCTATGCCCTTGGCAGGACAACAGATCCACCAGAGATACGTCCATCCCGGTCCTCTCGTACTAGGGACAGATCCTGTCAATATTCCTACACCCACGGCAGATAGGGACCGAACTGTCTCACGACGTTCTGAACCCAACTCACGTACCGCTTTAAATGGCGAACAGCCATACCCTTGGGACCTGCTCCAGCCCCAGGATGCGATGAGTCGACATCGAGGTGCCAAACAACCCCGTCGATATGGACTCTTGGGGGTCATCAGCCTGTTATCCCCGGCGTACCTTTTATCCGTTGAGCGATGGCCCTTCCACACGGGACCACCGGATCACTATGACCGACTTTCGTCTCTGCTCGACTTGTCAGTCTCGCAGTCAGGCGGGCTTATGCCATTGCACTCGACGACCGATTTCCGACCGGTCTGAGCCCACCATCGCGCGCCTCCGTTACTCTTTCGGAGGCGACCGCCCCAGTCAAACTACCCACCATACACTGTCCCGGATCCGGATAACGGACCGCGGTTAGACATCCACGAAGATAAGGGTGGTATTTCAAGGATGGCTCCACAAGAACTGGCGTCCCTGCTTCAAAGCCTACCACCTATCCTACACATGCCTTGGCGAATGCCAGTGTAAAGCTATAGTAAAGGTGCACGGGGTCTTTCCGTCTGACCGCAGGAACCCCGCATCTTCACGGGGAATTCAATTTCACTGAGTCTATGTTGGAGACAGCGGGGAAGTCGTTACGCCATTCGTGCAGGTCGGAACTTACCCGACAAGGAATTTCGCTACCTTAGGACCGTTATAGTTACGGCCGCCGTTTACTGGGGCTTCAGTTCAGAGCTTGCACCCCTCCCTTTAACCTTCCAGCACCGGGCAGGCGTCAGACCCTATACGTCGTATTGCTACTTCGCAGAGCCCTGTGTTTTTGATAAACAGTCGCTACCCCCTGGTCTGTGCCACCCCATCATACTTGCGTACAAAAGGGTCACGCTTCTTCCGAAGTTACGCGTGCAATTTGCCGAGTTCCTTCAACATAGTTCTCTCAAGCGCCTTGGTATACTCTACCTGACCACCTGTGTCGGTTTCGGGTACGGTCTATACGGTGGAGCTATTTCCTGGAACCTCTTCGCCGCACATTCAATCCAATAAGAATGTACAACACACGAGATCCGTCACTACCACCAGGCCCACGAATATTAACGTGGTTCCCATCGACTACGCGTGTCCGCCTCGTCTTAGGGGCCGGCTAACCCTGCTCAGATTAACTTTAAGCAGGAACCCTTGGTCTTTCGGCGAGGGAGTCTCTCACTCCCTTTATCGTTACTCATGTCAACATTCGCACTTCCGATATCTCCAGCAGCCCTCACGGGTCCGCCTTCACAGACTTACGGAACGCTCCGCTACCACTGAAGCAACCCGAAGGTTGCCACAATCCTCAGCTTCGGTGCATGGCTTTAGCCCCGTTACATTTTCGGCGCAAAGACCCTTATTTAGACCAGTGAGCTGTTACGCTTTCTTTAAATGATGGCTGCTTCTAAGCCAACATCCTGGTTGTTTTGGGATCCTCACATCCTTTCCCACTTAGCCATGACTTGGGGACCTTAGCTGGAGGTCAGGGTTGTTGCCCTCTTCACGACGGACGTTAGCACCCGCCGTGTGTCTGCCGACTAGTACTCCTCGGTATTCGGAGTTTGGTTAGGATCAGTAAGACGGTGAGTCCCCATAGCCCATCCAGTGCTCTACCCCCGAGGGTATTCGGTCGACGCTCTACCTAAATAGATTTCGCGGAGAACCAGCTATTTCCGAGTTTGATTGGCCTTTCACCCCTAGCCACAAGTCATCCCAATCTATTGCAACAGATACGGGTTCGGCCCTCCAGTTGGTGTTACCCAACCTTCAGCCTGCTCATGGCTAGATCACTCGGTTTCGGGTCTAATGCAACTAACTCAATCGCCCTGTTCAGACTCGCTTTCGCTGCGCCTACACCTACCGGCTTAAGCTTGCTAGTTACACTAAGTCGTTGACCCATTATACAAAAGGTACGCCGTCACCCTTGCGGGCTCCGACTGTTTGTAGGCATCCGGTTTCAGGTTCTATTTCACTCCCCTCGTCGGGGTGCTTTTCACCTTTCCCTCACGGTACTTGTTCGCTATCGGTCATGCACGAGTACTTAGGCTTGGAGAGTGGTCTCCCCATGTTCAGACAGGATTTCACGTGTCCCGCCCTACTCAAGGACAATGACTGTTCTACGCGTAAGGGGCTATCACCCTCTATGGCCGACCTTTCCAGATCGTTCCGCTTTATTCATCATTGCCACTGGCCTGGTCCGCGTTCGCTCGCCACTACTTGCGGAGTCTCGGTTGATGTCCTTTCCTGCAGGTACTTAGATGTTTCAGTTCCCTGCGTTCGCTTCTTACACCCTATGTATTCAGGTGCAGATACCTTATCACAATGCTTGGAAACCCAGGCCGTTCGTTAAAACAGACTGGATTTTCCAAGCATTTAAGGTGGGTTGCCCCATTCGGAGATC